>NZ_JAPEOR010000001.1:964780-1286374 GCF_026341125.1 Streptomyces sp. NBC_01142 | reverse complement strand
GCGTTCACCGGACGGCATCCGGTGGAGCTGATCGGCGGGGTGCGGTTCCCGGCCATCGGGCAGTGGCCCTACCTGCTGACTCTCGCGGGTCACGGTTTCTACTGGTTCCGACTGCGGAAGGAGCCGGTCCCGAACTGAGTCGCACAGGGGGAGAGGTACGTCCCGCGGGGCGGTTTCCACCGCCCCGCGCAGGGCACTCTCCCCTTCATCCCCGCGCGCCGCCGGACAGCCACTGCTGTAATCCGGGACACTCTGCGCATTCAGCGCCATTGGAGTGCATCTCGGGGAAAGGACGCGATGCCCATGTCGGAGGCTGCATCCACCCGGACTCCCGTCGCTCTCCTCCCGTCACTCGCCCCACTCCTGCACGAATGGCTCCCCCGGCAACGCTGGTTCGCCGGCAAGGGCCACCCTCTGACCGGCTTCTCCCTCGTCTCGGCGACCGAGCTGCTGCCCCTGGAGAAGCCGGGACCCGGACTGCTGCATCTGCTCGTACGCGTGCAGCAGCCGGGACTTCCGGCCGCCTCGTCGCAGGACTGCTATCAACTGCTCCTCGGCGTACGCGAGACGCTTCCACCGCATCTCGCTCCCGCACTGATCGGCCATGTGACCGAGGGTCCGCTGACCGGGCGGACGGTCTACGAGGGACTGCACGATCCACGGCTGGCCGAGCTGATCCTGGAGCGGCTGCGCACGCCGGGCGCGCTCGGACCGCTCCGCTTCGACCGCCTCGACCACGCTCCGGTCATCCCGGGCGGCCTCGCGGCGCGCCCGTTGGAGGCCGAGCAGTCCAACTCCTCGCTGGTGTACGGCGATGCGTACATCCTCAAGCTCTTCCGCCGGATCCACCCGGGCCCCAACCCCGATCTCGAGCTGCCGCTCGCGCTCGCCCGCGCCGGGTGCCGCCGGGTACCGGCGCCCGTCGCCTGGTACGAGGCCACCGTGCCGGAGCCGTTCACCCTCGGGGTGCTTCAGCCGTTCCTGCAGGGTTCACAGGACGGCTGGCTGCTCGCGCTGGACTCGCTGGCAGGCGGGCGCGCCTTCACCGACGAGGCCCGTGCGCTGGGCCGGGTGACCGCCGAGGTTCATACGGCGCTGGCGGCAGCGCTGCCGACGGTGATGCTGCGCGGTCCGCAGACCGAACACCTGGCGGCATCGATGGCGGAGCGGCTGGACGCGGCGGCACAGGCAGTGCCCACCCTCGTTCCGTACGTACCCCGGCTGCGCGCCGCCTTCGAGGCGGTCGCCTCGCTCGGCCGTCGCGGCCGCACCTGGCGGGCCCAGCGGGTCCACGGCGATCTGCATCTGGGGCAGACGCTGCATCTCGGCCACACGCCCGATCCGGGGCAGGCGCAGCATCCCGGCCAGACGTCCGGGCCTGGCCGGACGCCCCATCCCTCGCAGGCGCCGCACTCCGGGCGGGCCCCGCGCGGAACCGATTCCTCCGAAGCGGCCGAGGGCCACTGGTCGGTGATCGACTTCGAGGGCGAGCCCGCGCGCCCGCTCACCGAACGCCGCCGCCCGCAGCCCCCGGTGCGCGACGTCGCCGGCATGCTGCGCTCCTTCGACTACGCGGCCCGCACCCACCGCCCGTGGAACCCGGCCTGGGCGGAGCACTGCCGTACGGCGTACTGCGAGGGCTACGCCGAGGTCTCCGACGCCGATCCGCGCACCGAGCCCGAACTGCTGCGTGCGTACGAGACGGACAAGGCCGTCTACGAGGTCGTGTACGAGGCCCGGCACCGCCCCGACTGGCTGCCGGTGCCGATGGCGGCGATCGAACGCCTCGCCGCACTCCCCTAGACCCTTCCACGCGCCCAAGGAGGCTGCCCCCGTGACCGCCCGACCCTCGTCCCGTAACCCGTCCGACCCCCATGTACAGAAGCAGACGGCCGAGACCGGGCCCCGCCGCAAGCAGAAAGCGCCGGCGCCGCGGCCCCGTGCCGGTGGCAGCCACGGCGTACGCGCGGCGAGGGCGCTCGCGGACGGGGACAGGGAGCGTCTGCTCACCGGCGCCCACCACGACCCGCACGCGCTGCTCGGCGCCCACTCGGTCCGCAGCGGCGTCGAACTGCGCGTACTGCGCCCCTACGCGCGGGCGGTGACCGTCCTCGGCAAAGGGCTCCGTGCCGAGCTGCACGAGGACGGCGACGGCTTCTTCTCCGGGCTGCTGCCGATGCGTACCGCCCCGGAGTACCACTTGCTGGTCACGTACGACAGCCCGGACGCCGAGGCCACCGAGGGCGCAGAAGGGGGGCGCGCAGGCACCCATGAGATCGAGGTGCAGGACCCGTACCGCTTCCTGCCCTCCCTCGGCGAGCTCGATCTGCATCTGATCGGCGAGGGCCGCCACGAGGAGCTGTGGACGGCGCTCGGCGCGCAGCCCATGACGCACCAGAACGTCACCGGCACCCGGTTCACCCTCTGGGCGCCCAACGCCCGCGGTGTGCGCGTCGTCGGCGACTTCAACTTCTGGGACGGCACCGGCTTTCCGATGCGGTCGCTCGGCTCGACCGGAGTCTGGGAGCTGTTCGTCCCCGGTGTCGGCGAGGGCTCGCTCTACAAGTTCGACATCATGCGCCCGGACGGCAGCCACACCCTGCGCGCCGACCCGATGGCGCGGCGCGCCGAGGTGCCACCCGCCAACGCCTCCATCGTGACGGAGTCCCACCATGTGTGGCACGACGAGGAGTGGATGGCACAGCGCGGCGACCGGCCCGTGCACGAAGCGCCGTTCTCCGTCTACGAAGTGCATCTCGGCTCCTGGCGGCCCGGCCTGACCTATCGCCAGCTGGCTGTCCAGCTTCCGGCGTACGTCAAGGACTTGGGATTCACCCATGTCGAGCTGATGCCGGTCGCCGAGCACCCCTTCGGCGTCTCCTGGGGATACCAGGTCACCGGCTTCTACGCCCCCACCTCCCGGATGGGCACCCCCGACGACTTCCGCTTCCTCGTCGACTCCCTGCACCGGGCGGGCATCGGAGTGCTCGTGGACTGGGTGCCCGCGCACTTCCCGAAGGACGACTGGGCGCTCGCCCAGTTCGACGGCCGTCCGCTGTACGAGCACGAGGACCCGGCCCGCGCCGCGCACCCCGACTGGGGCACCCTCGAGTTCGACTACGGCCGCAAGGAGGTACGCAACTTCCTGGTCGCCAACGCCACGTACTGGTGCGCGGAGTTCCACATCGACGGGCTGCGGGTCGACGCCGTCGCCTCGATGCTCTACCTCGACTACTCCCGTGAGCAGGGCGAGTGGACCCCGAACGTCCACGGCGGCCGGGAGAATCTGGACGCGGTCGCCTTCCTCCAGGAGATGAACGCCACCGTCTACCGGCGCTGCCCCGGCGTCGTCACGATCGCCGAGGAGTCCACGGCCTGGGACGGGGTCACGCGGGCCACCCACCATGTGGGACCGGGCGGCTTCGGCGGCCTCGGCTTCGGCCTGAAGTGGAACATGGGCTGGATGCACGACTCGCTGGGCTACGCCTCGCACGAGCCGGTGCACCGCAAGTTCCACCACAACGAGATGACGTTCTCGATGGTGTACGCGTACAGCGAGAACTACGTCCTGCCCATCTCGCACGACGAGGTCGTGCACGGCAAGCGGTCTCTGGTGAGCAAGATGCCCGGCGACTGGTGGCAGCAGCGCGCCAACCACCGTGCGTATCTGGGCTTCATGTGGGCCCACCCCGGCAAGCAACTGCTGTTCATGGGCCAGGAGTTCGCCCAGGGCGCGGAGTGGTCGGAGGGCCACGGCCCCGACTGGTGGCTGCTCGACCCCTCGTACGCCGCGGAGGCCGACCACCGCGGCGTACGGGACCTGGTCCGCGAGCTGAACACCGTGTACGGGGCCACCCCGGCGCTCTGGCAGCGGGACACGGACCCCGAGGGTTTCGCGTGGGTGGACGGCGACGCGTCGGAGGACAACGTCTTCGCGTTCCTGCGCTACGACGCCTCGGGCGCCCCGCTGCTCGCCGTCAGCAACTTCTCGCCGGTGGTGCGCCACGAGTACCGGCTCGGGGTGCCGGAGTCGTCCGTTGTCTGGACGGAGGTCCTCAACACGGACGCGGCACGCTACGGCGGCGGCGACGTACTGAACGAGGACCCGCTGAAGCCGGAGGCGGTGCCGTCCCACGGCCGCCCGGCAAGCATCCGGCTGACGCTGCCCCCGCTGGCGACGCTCTGGCTGCGCCAGGCCTGAGCGGGACCGGGCGCGCACCGGCGCGCAGTACACCTACGCGGTGTCCGTACGCACCACCCCCAGGCGCTGGGTGGGCCGGGTGAGTGCCACATAGAGGTCATTCGTCCCGTGCGCCGAGCCGGAGCGGATCAGCTCCGGCTCGACGACGATCACCGTGTCGAACTCCAGGCCCTTGGCCTGGCGGGGGTCCAGCAGTACGACGGGCCGGGTGAGGTCCGGTTCGCCGCCGGACGGGACGTCGGGCAGCTCGGCCGCGAGGGCGGCCTGGAGCCCGGCCGGGGCGATCACCGCGAGGCGCCCCTCGTGGGGTGCTTCGGCCACCCGCTCGGCGACCGTGCGGGCCAGCTTGTCCGGTGACACGGTCACCTCCCAGGGCCGTACGCCCGTCGAACGCACCGAGCGCGGCGGCTCGAAGGCGGGGTCCTCGCTCCTGCGCACGTCCGCCGCGAGCTCCATGATCTCGGCGGGAGTGCGGTAGTTGACGCCCAGCCGCGTGTGCTCCCAGCGGTCCCCGACGTACGGATAGAGGATCTGCCACCACGACCCGCAGCCCGCGGCGTCGCCGGTCTGGGCCGGATCGCCGACCAGGGTCATCGAGCGGGTGGGGCAGCGGCGCATCAGCAGCCGCCACGCCATCGCGGACAGCTCCTGCGCCTCGTCGACGATGATGTGCCCGAACGCCCAGGTCCGGTCGGCCGCGGCGCGCGCGGCCGCGCTGCGGTGGTCGGCCTCCTCCTGCCGCTCGGCCATCCGCTCGGCGTCGATGATGTCGTGCGCCGCGAGCACCTCGGACTCCTGGTCCTCGAACTCGTAGGTCTTGGAGCCCTGGGAGAGTTCCAGCACGCCCTGCGCATAGGAGATCCGGTCCTGCCGCTCGGCCTCCTGTGCCGCACGCTCGGCACTGTCGTCGGCACCCAGCAGTTCGGCGGCCTCGTCCAGCAGCGGCACATCGGCGGGGGTCCACGGACCGCCCGCACGCCGGATCACGTCCGCGTCCGCGTCGGACAGTTGGCTGCCCGGCTCGGCGAGGAAGTCCGCGACGAGCTGCTGCGGGGTGAGCGCGGGCCACAGCTCCTCGATCGCCGCGTGGACCTCGGCGCTGGTGGCGATCTCCTTGCCGAGCTGGGCGATGTCGTCGGGGCCGAGGAGGTTCGGCCCGCCGTACGGGTCGGCCCCGAGCCGGTCCGTGAGCTGCGCGGTCAGCGCATCGATGATCCGGAAGGCGAAGTGCGGGCGGGCCAGATTGTGCGGCAGCCCGGTGGCCCGGGCGCGGTCGCGGGCCTCGTGGGCCATCTCGCGATGGAGCAGCAGCGTCCCGTGGTCCTGGTGGTCGATCTCCAGGACCGGCTCGGGCAGCGTGCCGCTCCCCTCGTGATCGATGTCCCGCACCGTCTCGGGAAGCGTCTGCCGGTCGCGTACGACACGGGCCAGGACATCGGCCATCCCCGCGCGGCCCTTCACCGCGGCGGCCTGCTGGGTGTCGGTGCCGGTGGCGTGTACGCCGGGGAAGAGCTCCGACATCGTGGAGAGCAGCACCCCGGTCTCACCGAGCGAGGGCAGCACCTCGCCGATGTACCCGAGGAAGGCCGGGTTCGGTCCGACGATCAGCACGGCACGACGGGCGAGCTGCTCGCGGTACGCGTACAGCAGATACGCGGCCCGGTGCAGCGCGACCGCGGTCTTCCCGGTGCCGGGACCGCCCTCGACGACGAGGACTCCGCGCTGCGGGGCACGGATGATGCGGTCCTGCTCGGCCTGGATGGTCTGCACGATGTCGCTCATCCGCCCGGTGCGTGCGGACCCGAGGGCGGCGAGCAGTACGGCGTCCGCGTCCGGGTCCTCGTGCCCGGTCCGGGTGGCGTCGGCGAGATCGAGGATCTCGTCATGGAGCGCGGTGACGGCGCGCCCCTTGGTGGTGAGGTGCCGGCGTCGGCGCAGTCCCATCGGCTCATGGCCGGTGGCGAGGTAAAAGGGCCGGGCGACGGGAGCACGCCAGTCGATGAGCAGCGGAGTGCGTTCCGTATCGTCCTGCCGCATTCCGATACGCCCGATGTGATGCCGGGCTCCGTCCTTGAGATCAATGCGTCCGAAACAGAGCCCGGAGTCGACGGCATTCAGCGCGGCCACCTGGTCGGAGTGTTCCGCGACGCTCACATCGCGCTCCACGCGAGCCTGCAAACCGGTGCTGACCTGCCTGATCGTCGTCCCGACAGCAGCTTCGGCCTGCTCACGGAGAGCGTCGAGACGCTCGTAGAGCAGAGTGATGAATTGCTGCTCGTTCTGCAATTCGTCGGTTGACAATTCAGCTCCTGACGCGATACAGTGCCTCTAATGAACCTCTCCGTATGCTTTAGCGTACACGCATGCGGAAATATCCAATATACGCAGTGAAATACCCCGGCCGTCAATTCGGTTCCGGGGTATTTTTCTGTCCGTGAGCACATCGGGGAACACAACAGAGGCCGTCGCCCTGCTGCACAAGGCCGGCGCGGCCCGCATCGATCACCCCGGCGGAACCCTGCTCGCCCATCTGGAACGCGTTCGGGAACGACTTGAAGCCTGGGGTGCGCGGCCGGCACTCCAGCTGGCCGGACTGTGCCATGCGTTCTACGGGACGGACGGCTTCGCCACCTCGCTGCTGCCCCTGGAGCGGCGGGACGAACTGACGGCGGCGATCGGGCGGGAGGCGGAGGAGCTCGTGTACTTCTACGCGAGCTGCGACCGCGGCGCGTCGTATCGGACGCTGCCCCGGGCCGACGCGGCATACCGCGACCGGTTCACGGGCGAGACCTTCACACCGACCGCCGGGCAGCGGCGGGACTTCGCCGAACTGACGGCGGCCAATGAGCTCGATCTGGCCCGGGCGAACGAGGCGTTCCGGGCGGAGTGGGGCGGGGAGCTGATGCGGCTCTTCACCGGGTGGCGGTCGCTGCTGTCCACGACGGCCTGGGCGGACGCCCGCGATGTGCTCGCGCCGCGGGGCGAGGAGCGGCAGGTTTGACCACCTCGCCGGGCGCGAGCCGCGGAACCGACGTCAAGATCGCCGGGATCGCCGGGACCTCGGGATCGACATCGTCCGGCGCCGGGCCCGCGTCACGCTCCGCCCGGGCGAGGCAGCACTTCGGCGCCGGGCGAGGCCGCACCTCAGACGGCGGGCTGGAGCACGCCCTCCAGCTCCTGGAGCAGCTTGCGCTTGGGGCGGGCGCCGACCATGGACTTCACCGGCTCGCCCCCGTGGAACACCATCAGCGTCGGCATCGACAGCACGCCGTAACGCGCCATGATCTCCGGGTTGGTGTCCACATCGAGCTGTACGACCTTGAGCCGCTCGGCCTCCTCGGCTGCTATCGCGCTCAGGACCGGGGCCAGCTGGCGGCACGGGCCGCACCAGTCTGCCGTGAACTCCACCAGGACCGGGCGGTCGGCCCTGAGCACCTCGTCGTCGAAGTCCGTGTCGGTCACTTCGGCGACACCTTCTGCGTGGATCATTCGTCTTCCCCTCCGTAGGTCAATTCACAGCGCGGCTCCGGGCCGCCCGGAACATCGGCCTGCGCCTCCAGCTCGGCCCGCGCGAGCTGCGCGCCGACCTGGGTGCGTACCGTCCGGAGCTGCTCGATGAGCGTGTCCAGCTCAGTGAGCTTGGACCGGTAGACGGCGAGCGAGGCGGGGCAGGAGTCGCCCGCCGGGTGACCGGACCGCAGGCAGTCGACGAACGGGCGGGTCTCCTCCAGATCGAACCCGAAGTCCTGCAGGGTCCGGATCTGCTGGAGCAGCCGCAGATCGTCCTCGTCGTAGGTGCGGTAGCCGTTCACCGCGCGCCGGGCAGGCAGAAGCCCGCGGGACTCGTAGTAACGCAGAGTGCGGGTGGTCGTCCCGGCCCGCTCCGCCAGCTCGCCGATGCGCATGTCCTCGACGGTAATCCTTGACGTCGGCGTCAAGGCAACGGCCCGGCGCCGGCCGGTCCGGCCGAGCAGCGGGACCAGCCGCTCCGGAACGGGCATCCGGCACAACTCCCGGTGGTGTTCAGGAAGTGACGCCCCCTCTCTGTCAGAACGGAGCCCCCGTGGCCCCCGAGCGGGTCACTTCTTCAACGCGTGGGACGACGCGGAACTGAGGCGCCGCGTGAGCAACTGCATCAACGCGGGGTACGTCTGCGGGACGGACGGCAACCCGATCCAGCAGTGAGGACGGCGGGGTCCGGGACGCCCAGCAGCCCTCGGGTGAGGGCGTCCCGGTCCGAGAGCTTCGGTGACGCCCCCGCCCGCGCTCACACCTGTTCGGACGGGGTAGAGGGCGTAGAGGTCACGGCGTGGCAGTCAGGCCACCCAGCGCATCCTCCGCGATCTTCCCCGCCCGCTCCCGCTGCGGGAAGTCACCGACCTTCACCCGGGCGACCTCCTTGGCCGTCGTGTAGTCCACGACCGACACCTCGTCGCGGTTCGACAGAGTCACAAAGCAGTGCTTGCCGTCGGGCGCGGTCACGGTCCAGTACGGCAGTGAGCCCGCCGGGTAGTGGACGAATCCGTCCGTCGTCAGGCCCGGCCGGGAGACGACGGCCGTGTAGTCGTCGATGGTCCCCGCCATGCAGAGCTTGTCGCCCGCCGCGTTCATCGCCATGCCGTGGTGGGCGGAGTTCTGCGGGTAGTCGTCGGGCTTCATCGCCCCGCCGCCCGCCCCGAACGGCATCTGCACCGTACGCACCGTACGGCCGCGCTCCAGGTCGTACTCGATGAAGCCGTTGAGATACGACAGCTGCGCGTACATCGTCCGCTCGTCCGGCGTGATCACGGCCGGCCTGACACCGAACTCGAAGGAGTACTTCCGCACCACCTTCAGGGTCTGCGCGTCCGCAACCGTCACCTGCTTGGTGCCCTTGAGGAAATTGAGCGCCTTGGGCAGCGAGGTCACGCCGATCGACATGTTGTAGATGCGCTTGCCGTCCGCCGAGTACATGTTCTCGTGCGGGTAGGTGCCGGTCGGGAACTCTCCGGTGATCCTGCCCGTCGCGGTGTCCAGCGTCTGTGACTTGGCGGCCGTGATGGCCGAGATCACGAAGGTCCTGCCGTCCGGCGAGAGGGTCGCGTGGTCTGCCTTGACGCCGTCGAGGTGCGTACGCCACAACTGGCGGCCGCTCGCGATGTCGTACGCCGCCGCGTCACCCAGGTTGCCGCGCGACACGTACAGGGTGCGCCCGTCGGGCGAGACATGGGCGTCGTCGACGAACTTGTCGCCGCCCGCCTGCTGTTTGACCACCTCGTACGCGGCCCGCCTGAGCGGATTCATCCCGGCCAGCACCGCGTCGAGGTCGGGGATGACATCGAGCGAGCCGAGGTTCTCGTACGTGCGTGAATCGATGAAGTTCACCGTGCCGCCGGCGCTGTTGCCGACGATCACGACGTCACGCAGACCGTCCCGCGACCCGTCGGTGGGGGCGGAGGAAGCCGCCGAGGCGGTCACCGAGCCGAAAGCGAGCGTGAGGGTGAGCGCGAGCACTACCGGAAAACGCGACATCGAACCATCCCTTCGCATGCGCATGCCATGGCAGCGCATACGATGACACGTCTCTGTTACCGGCGGTACGCCAACGACCGGACATTCACCGGAAGTTGAGCGTTCCGCCGGTAACGCGGCTCCGCGTCAGACCTTCGCAGGCACCTCGGCCTCGTTGCGGGGCTCGGGGACATCGACGCCCACGTCCTCCTGAGGCGTGCCGTGACCGTCGTCCAGCAGCGTCTTCTCGTCGAACGGCATCCGGCCCGCCAGCACCTGCTCGACCCGGTCCTTGTCGATCTCCTTCGTCCAGGTGCCGATCAGGACGGTGGCGACCGCGTTGCCCGCGAAGTTGGTCAGCGCGCGCGCCTCGCTCATGAAGCGGTCGATGCCGACGATCAGGCCCACGCCGTCGACCATTTCGGGGCGGTGCGACTGCAGGCCGCCGGCCAGCGTGGCCAGCCCGGCCCCGGTGACGCCCGCCGCGCCCTTCGAGGCGACGAAGAGGAAGAGAAGGAGCGGGATCTGCTCCCCGAGCGACATCGGGTTGCCCATCGCGTCGGCAATGAAGAGCGAGGCCATGGTCATGTAGATCATGGTGCCGTCGAGGTTGAAGGAGTAGCCGGTCGGGACGGTGATGCCGACCACCGGCTTGCTGACGCCCAGGTGCTCCATCTTCGCGATGAGCCGCGGCAGGGCGGACTCGGAGGAGGACGTGGACAGGATCAGCAGGAACTCACGGCTCAGGTACGTGAAGAGCGTGAAGATGTTGAGGCCCGCGACGAAGCGCAGCAGCGCCCCGAGCACGACGAAGACGAAGAGGAAGCAGGTGACGTAGAAGCCCAGCATCAGCACGGCGAGACTCTGGAGGGCGTCGAGACCGGCCGAGCCGGTGACGGCCGCGATCGCGCCGAAGGCACCGATCGGCGCGGCCCACATCACCATGGCGAGGATGCGGAAGACAAGCCGCTGGATGTGCTCGACACCGCGCAGCACCGGCTGTCCCGCGTTGCCCATCGCCTGCAGCGCGAAGCCGGCGAGCAGCGCGACGAGAAGGGTCTGAAGGACCTCGCCCGCGGTGAAGGCGGAGACGATCGTGGTCGGGATGATCCCGAGCAGGAATTCGACGGTGTCCTTGGCTTCCGCCGCCACCTGCCCCTGGCCCGCCTCCTTGACGGCATCGGTCAGCCGGAGCCCTTCACCGGGCTGCAGGACGTTGCCCACGACCAGGCCGATGGTGAGGGCGGCCATCGACATCACCAGGAAGTAGCCGAGCGCGATGCCGCCGACCACTCCGACCTTGGCGGCCTTCCTCACCGAGCCGATGCCCAGCACGATCGTGCAGAAGATGATCGGCGAGATCATCATCTTGATCAGGTTCACGAAACCGGTACCGAGCGGCTTGAGCTCAGTGGCGAACTCGGGGGCGACCAGGCCCACGGCAATACCGAGCACCACCGCGATGATCACGGCGATATAGAGATAGTGGGTCCGGTCCCGTCTGTCCGTCTTGGTAGCCACGGGGTCCTCCTGTTTCGATCACGCGTCCATGTCCCGATGGAATGCCCGTGACTATTCACGAGGCTGTGACCGGGGTCACCGTTGCGTGCGTTTCGTTCACATAAAATCGGCCAGGCAGACTTGTTTCATGCGCCTACCCCGCCCCCGCAGCCTGGCCGCCCAGCTTTTTGCCATGCAGGTCGTGCTGGTCGCCGTGATCGTTGCGGGCTGTGCGCTCTTCGTGTACTTCACCGACCGTTCGCAGGCCGAGGAGTCCGCGCGCCTGCAGGCCACCGCCACCGCGGCGGCCGCCGCCCGCTCCCCCTCGGTCGTCGAGGCCGCGCGTTCCGCCGACCCGTCGCCCCGGCTCCAGCCGTACGCGGAGGCGCTGCGCAAGGACGCGGGGGTCGACTTCGTGGTGATCATGGCCCCGGACGGGACACGCTGGACACACCCCCAGCCGGGCCAGATCGGCAGGACGTATCTGGGACACATCGGCCCGGCACTGCGGGGCGAGGTCTACAGCGAGACGTACGTGGGCACGCTCGGCTCCTCGGTGCGGACGGTGGTGCCCGTGCGCGACGGCGGGAAGATCACCGGGCTCGTCAGCGCGGGCATCACCATCCAGGAGATCAGCGAGCAGGTGCGCAAGCAGGTCACCGTGCTGCTCCTCGTGGCGGGTGCCGCGCTCGCGCTGGGCGGTGTCGGCACCTACGTGATCAACGTGCGGCTGCGGCGGCATACGCACGGTATGAACGCGGCCGAGCTGAGCAACATGCACGACTACCACCAGGCCGCGCTGCACGCCGTCCGCGAGGGGCTGCTGATGCTCGACGGGCAGCGGCGGATCGCCCTGTTCAACGACGGGGCGCGCGAACTGCTCGGCCTGGACGACACCGCGGTCGGGCGGCCGGTGGCCGAACTCGGGCTGCCTGCCCCGCTCACGGGCGCGCTGCTGGCGTCCGAGCCGCGGGTCGACGAGGTCCATCTGACCACCGACCGGATCATCGTGGTGAGCACCCAGCCGGTCGTCGGCGGCGAACAGCGCGGGACGGTGGTCACCCTGCGGGACCACACCGAACTCCAGGCGCTCTCCGGCGAACTGGACTCGGAGCGGGGCTTCACCCAGGCCCTGCGCTCCCAGGCGCACGAGGCCGCCAACCGGCTGCACACGGTCGTCTCCCTGATCGAGCTCGGTCGCGCGGACGAGGCGGTCGACTTCGCCACATCGGAACTGGAGCTGGCCCAGGTACTGACCGACCGGGTCGTCGCGGCGGTCGGGGAGCCGGTCCTGGCCGCGCTGCTGCTGGGCAAGGCGGCGCAGGCGAACGAACGCGGCGTGGAGCTGGTCCTCACGGAGGACAGCCGCATCGACGACGGCGTACTGCCTTCGTCGCTCCCGCCGCGCGACCTGGTGACGATCCTGGGCAATCTGATCGACAACGCGGTGGACGCGGCCTCCGACGCGTCGGCGGGCGGGGGCGGCGACAGCCGGAGCGGCGGCCCCCTCGAAGGCGGCGCGGCTGCCGGACGGGTGGGCCAGGCGCACCGCGCCCGGGTCACCGTCACCGCGTGTGCCGGCCAGGACGAGCTGCTGCTGCGCGTCGGCGACACCGGTGCGGGGGTCGCCCCGGCCGACGCGGAGGAGGTGTTCCGCCGCGGCTGGTCCACCCATGGCGCGGGCCGCGGGCTCGGGCTGGCGCTGGTCCAGCAGGCCGTGCACCGCGGCCGGGGCACCGTGGTACTGGCCCAGGGCCCGGACGGCGGCGCGGAGTTCACGGTGCGGCTGCCGTTGCGGTCCGTGGGGCGGCGGACGCATGAGACGGACGTACCCCCGGGGGCTGCGGAAGGGCCCAACGGCACGGTGCGGGCCCCGGAGGTGGACGCATGAGACCGCCCGCCCCCCAACCACGCCCCCGGGCAGGTCACCGCACCGTACGGTTGCCGCTGCAGACCGCGGAGGTGCCCGCATGACCCACATGACCCGCATGACCGAACCCATCAGAGTCCTCGTCGTCGAGGACGACCCCGTCGCCGCCGACGCGCACGCCCTTTACGTCGGGCGCGTCGACGGGTTCGCCGTGGCCGGCGTGGCGCACTCGCGGTCCGAGGCGGTCCGCGTCCTCGAGCGGACCCAGGTCGATCTGCTGCTGCTCGACCTGTATCTGCCCGACGGGCACGGTCTGCATCTCGTCCGGTCCCTGCGTGCCGCGGGCCACCACGCGGACGTCATCGCCGTCACCTCCGCCCGTGATCTCGCGATCGTCCGCGAAGGCGTCTCGCTCGGGGTCGTGCAGTACGTCCTGAAACCGTTCACCTTCGCCACCCTGCGCGACCGGCTCTCCCGGTACGCCGAGTTCCGCGCCGCGGCCGGCGAGGCCAGCGGCCAGGACGAGGTGGACCGGGCGCTCGGCGCGCTGCGCGCGCCCCGGCCCGCCGGTCTGCCCAAGGGACTCAGCGGCCCGACGCTGGAGGCGGTCACCCGTACGCTGCGCGAGGCTCCGGCCGGGCTCACCGCCGCCGAGGCGGGCGCCGCCGTCGGTATCTCGCGGATCACCGCGCGCCGCTACCTCGAACATCTGGTCACCGACGGGCGGGCCGCGCGCAGCCCGCAGTACGGGCAGATCGGACGTCCCGAGCTCCAGTACCGGTGGGTTCCCGCCGCGCACTGAACCGCGGCCGAGAAAGCGCTTCAACGACCGTACCCTGCACGGGGATTGACCTTGCCGACAGGCCGGTCCTACGGTCACCGGGCAGCCCTTGTGGCTCCGAGCCATGCGGCTCAGAGGAGGTCGTGCCCGTGCGCCCCACCGCCCCACTGATCCTCATCACCGCCGTCACCGCGCTTGTCGCAGGAACGCTCACGGCCTGCGGCGGCTCCGGCGACGACGCCGGCACCGTCAAAGTCGCCTACAACCGGTCCACCGACAACAAGATCCGCTTCAAGGACGCCCATCTCGAGGCGGCGAAGAAGCAGTTCGAGAAGGACCACCCGGGCAAGAAGATCAAGCTGATTCCGATCCAGGCCCCGGACAACGACTACGCCACCAAGGCGCAGCAGATGATGCGCTCCCCCAAGACCGCTCCCGATCTGGTCTACGAGGACACCTTCCGCATCAACTCCGACATCAAGGCCGGGTACTTGAAGCCGCTGGACGACTATCTCCCCCAGTGGGACCAGTGGGGCCAGTTCGTCGACACGGCGAAGGAGGCGGCGAAGGCGGAGGACGGCAGGACGTACGGCATTCCGGACGGCACCGACACCCGTGGCCTGTGGTTCAACAAGGAGATCTTCGCCAAGGCCGGTCTGCCCGCCGACTGGCAGCCGAAGAACTGGGGCGAGATCCTCGACGCCGCGCGCACCGTCAAACGGAAGGTCCCCGGCGTCATCCCGCTCAATGTGTACACCGGCAAGGGTCCGGGCGAGGCGGCCGTGATGCAGGGCTTCGAGATGCTGCTGTACGGCACCGGCGAAGACCCGCTCTACGACCCCGCCGCCAAGAAGTGGGTCGCCGGCGGCAAGGGTTTCCGGGACTCCCTCGACTTCGTACGGACGGTGTACGCGGAGAAGCTCGGCCCGGACGTCTCCGATGCCCTCGACCCCAATGTCGGCACCCGGGTCGCCACCGAGTGGTTCCCCGAGGGGAAGCTCGCGATCTCTCTGGACGGCTCCTGGATGGGGCAGAACTGGGTGAACAAGGGTCCCAAGGAGTGGCCGGACTGGAGCAGGGAGCTGGCCCAGACCCCGATGCCCACCCAGAACGGACAGGCGCCCGGCAAGGTGTCCATGTCCGGCGGCTGGGCCTGGTCGATTCCGCAGAAGGCCAAGAACCCCGATCTGGCATGGGAGTTCGTCAAGACGCTGCAGACGAGGCAGAACGCGACCCAGTGGTGTGTGGTGGCCGCGCAGATCGCCGTACGCAAGGACGTGGCCGCCGACCCGGAGTATCTGCGGTCCATGCCGGGCATCGAGTTCTTCACCGGGCTCGTGCAGTACACCCACTACCGGCCCGCGCTGCCCGTCTATCCGCAGGTGTCCACGGCCATCGGTGAGGCGATGGAGAAGGTGACCACGGGGGACTCCTCACCGGCGGACGCGGCCACGGCGTACACCGACCAGCTCACGACCATCGTCGACGGCGCGGTCGTGTCCCCATGAGCGCCTCATGAGCCCGTCATGAGCGCGTCCAGGTGGGCCTGGTGAGCGCCACCCGAACGGGATGGTGGCGGTGGGTACCGCTCACCCCCGCCACCATCCTTCTGCTCCTCTTCCTCGCCGGCCCCATCGGCTACTGCGTCTGGATCGCCTTCACCGACACCCAGCTGACGGGCGCGTCCGGATCCGACTTCGTCGGCCTGGACAACTTCCGCCGGGCGTTCGCCGACGACAATTTCCGCAACGCCGTCCGGCTCACACTCGTCTTCACCTTTGTCTCCGCGGTGATCGGCCAGAACACGCTGGGGCTGGCGCTGGCGGGACTGATGCGGGCCGCGTCCCGTCCCGTACGCACACTCACCGGCACGCTGGTGATCACGGCCTGGGTGCTGCCGGAGATCGTCGCGGCGTTCTTGCTGTACACCTTCTTCCGGCGCGAGGGGACGCTCAACGCCATCCTGGACTGGCTGCATCTGCCGTCCCAGAACTGGCTGTTCACGCTGCCGATCCTGGCCGTGTCCTTCGCCAATGTCTGGCGGGGCACGGCGTTCTCCATGCTGATCTACTCCGCCGCGCTCTCCGAGATCCCGCGGGAGATCACGGAGGCGGCCGAGGTCGACGGAGCGAGCGGGCCGCGGCGGATCTGGTACATCACTCTGCCGATGATCCGCCGTTCCATCGGCACCAATCTGATGCTCAACACTCTCTCCACGCTCTCGGTCTTCGGCCTGATCTGGGCGATGACACGGGGTGGCCCGGGCAACCGCAGCCAGACGCTGCCGGTGTTCATGTACGACCAGGCGTTCCTCAAGAGCCTGATCGGCTACGGCACCGCGGTGGCGCTGCTGCTCCTGCTGGTGGGTTCGCTGTTCTCGATCGTCTACCTGCGCCTGATGAAGGTGGAGGTGTGATGCGCCGGACCACCCGGGCCCGGCTCACCGCGAACGGCGCGCTGCTGCTGACCGCCGCGGCCTTCGCCCTCCCTCTGGTGTGGCTGCTGCTTGCCTCGGTGAACGCGGAGGCGGATCTGCGGGTGCGCGTCCCTTCGTCCGTCACGGCGGAGAACTACGACGCGGTGCTCACCGACGAGATCACCTTCACTCCGATGCTCAACAGCCTGCTGCTGTGCGGCGGCTCGACGCTGCTGACGGTGGTGTGCGCGGCGTTCGCCGCCTATCCGCTCTCCCGCCACCGCTCGCGCTTCAGCCGTCCGTACCTGCTGACGATCCTGTTCACCACGTGCCTGCCGATCACCGCGATCATGGTCCCGGTCTACGGACTGTTCGTGCAGGTCAACCTGATCGACACGACGTACGGCACCGGGCTCTTCCTCGCCACGTCCCAGCTGCCGTTCGCCATCTGGCTGATGAAGAACTTCATGGACGGCGTCCCGGTGGTCCTGGAGGAGGCGGCCTGGACGGACGGCGCGACGAGTCTCCAGACGCTGACCCGGGTCGTACTGCCGCTGATGGGCCCGGGGCTGACCGTGGTGACGATCTACACCTTCATCCAGCTCTGGGGGAACTTCTTCGTCCCGTTCATGCTGCTCCTGAGCCCCGAGCAGCTGCCCGCGTCGGTCTCGATCTTCACCTTCTTCGGGAACTACGGCTCGGTGATCTACGGCCAGCTCGCGGCATTCTCGATCCTCTACTCGGTCCCGGTACTGCTGCTGTACATCCTCATCGCGCGCAGGCTGGGCGGCGGCTTCGCGCTGGGCGGCGCGGTCAAGGGCTGACGGGCCGGGGCGGTAGCGCACCGTATACCCTGCGGTAACCCCCCGCGCAGGGCCCCTCGGACGCCGAGATCCCCCGGAACGTTACCAAACGGTACGATCACCTCGGATGTTCCTACGACACGTGGCGTTGGGTGAACGCCCCGTAGTCGCCGACCCCCTCCGGCCTCTACGGTGTGCCCGTGCACCACACCCCCTCCCCGCCCTTCAACGCTCCCGCCGCGCGCCGACTGCGCGAGGCCCTCGGCATGGCACCCGGCCACGTCACGTACGGCCTCCGCGCCCAGTACGGGCTCCTGATACCGCCGGACACGGTGGTCGCCTGGGAACGGGGGCTCGCCACGCCCAGCCAGCAGGAACTGACCGCGCTCGCCGGGGTCCTGTGGTGCGCGCCCAGTGAGCTGCTCACCGCGGCGTCCACCCTGCGCGAGCACCGGATGGCGCGCGGCCTCGCCCCCGACGACCTGGCCCGGCGGGTGGGCCTCGACGTCTCCTCGTACCGGCGGATGGAGGAGTCGGGCCGCTGGCGCGGCAATGAGCGGCAGACCGCCGCGCTCGCCGAGACGCTGGACCTCGAGCCCCGCGAACTGCTGAGGGCCACCGGCCGGGACGAGGAGCTGGCGGGGCTGCTGCGGGACGCGGTGGCTGCGCGCTGGCAGGCGTACGTGCGTCCGGTGTCCAAGATGCTGCCGATGGAGCGGCACCATCTGGAGGACGTACTGGCGCAGCTGCACACGGACTACCAGTCCCGGACGGTGGCGACGCTCAGCTGGGGCTCCACGTCGGCGGACACCGGGGAGGCGGGCCGCGACTTCCTGGACCGGATCGTGGACCACTTCTGGGAACTGGCGCGCCGTTAGGCGGACTCCTGAACCGGGCGAGCCCGGCAAGATCCAACCTGATCCGAACGACACCCCCTAGCTGACGTTGGTCTTGCCTGCCGTCGGGTCCCGGTCGAAGGTGAACAGCTGGCCCTGTGCGTCCTTGGCGCAGGCCTGCTGCTCGATCGGAGCCCCGGTCTCCTTCGGGGCTCCGCGCACCCCGGCACAGAGGTCGCTGTGCAGCGGCCGCAGCCGGTACCCGCGCACCGGCTTGCCGACCGCCTCCAGCCGGAACGCCTCGGCCGGGCCGCGCTTGCCGCACTCCTGGTCGACGACCGGGGCGCCGATGTCCCTCGACTTCTCCTGCACGCCGCTGCACCCCTCGCCGAACTCGGGGTGGAACGTCACGATCCGCCAGCCGGGTTCGACGGGTCTCAGAGCGAAGCGCGGAATGGTGTCCGGCACGCACGCCAGCTGGTAGAGCTGCCCGCTGGGGCCGTCCTCGGCGCGCTCGCCGATACAGAGACCGGAGTCGACGGCTCTGATCCGTACGGAACCGGGTTCGGGCGAGCGGGGCGGAACCTGGAGCCCCTGCTTCTTCCGCTGCCCGTCGCTCTGCTCGCCCTTGTCCGGGCCGGTGTCGCGGACGGCGAGCGTCACGGTCACCGCGGCCACCGCGAGCGCGAGGACGACCACCGCGGGCCGGACCGCGCGGGTGAGCCAGGTCCTGCGGGGCGGCTCCGGCGGGGCCGGCTCCTCCGTGCCGGGACCCGGCTCCACATCGCCGGAACCGGCTGCTTCCTGGGCCCCCTCAACGGCTCCGAAGTCCGGGACCTCGCCGGACTGCCGCTCGCGCCGGGTGAGCTCCTTGCGGACCCGCAGCCAGGCGTCGGTCGCGCCGGGGCCGCAGCCACACGCGCGTACGAATGCCGCGACGAGCTCCTCGCGCGGCACCGTGGTGCGGTTGAGCATGTTGGCGACGGTCGAGCGCGGCAGCACGTCGCCGACCGCCTCCGCCCGGGTCGTCAACTCCCGGTAGGTCAGGCCCGACCAGTCCTTGAGCGCCTGCAGCTGAGCGATGAACTCGACGGAGCTGCACGCCTGTTCCGGATCCGGAGCGCCATGCCCAGCGGGTTCCATCCGCTCCCCCCTCTGCCGATACGCCGTGGCGGGACAGGGTTGGGACATGTCCCGGACAGAGAACAGCCTTGCGATTCAGGCCACCGAACTCAAGAGTGATCTGCGCCAACCGCGGCGAAAAGGGACGGGGAACCGCGGAGGTGGACGGGGGAAAGGCGAGTGGCCTTGATCGCCCACGGGGGGGCAATCAAGGCCACTCGGCACGCGCAGCCGGCCAGGCGGACAGGAACCGGACGGGCAGGGAGGGGAGGAAGAGGAGGAGGGAAGGGGAAGAGTCAGAAGACCGATTCCGCCTCGAACACCCGGTCCTCGGGCACGGTCTTCAGCCGAGTGACCGCCTCGGCCAGCGGCACCATCGTGACCTTCGTGCCGCGCAGCGCCGTCATCATGCCGAACTCACCGCGGTGCACCGCCTCCACCGCATGCCAGCCGAAGCGCGTCGCCAGCACCCTGTCGTACGCGGTGGGCGTGCCGCCGCGCTGCACATGCCCGAGGATGACCGGCCTGGCCTCCTTGCCGAGCCGCATCTCCAGCTCCGCGGCCAGCCGGTTACCGATGCCCTGGAAGCGCTCGTGACCGAACTGGTCGATCGCGCCCTTCCGGTACTCCATCGAGCCCTCGGCCGGATGCGCACCCTCCGCCACGCACACCACCGCGAACTTCTTGCCGCGCGCGAAGCGCTCCTCGACCATCTTCACCAGGTCCTCGACCTGGAAGGGCCGCTCGGGCAGGCAGATGCCGTGCGCGCCGCCCGCCATGCCGGACTCGAGCGCGATCCATCCCGCGTGCCGTCCCATCACCTCGACGACCATCACGCGCTGGTGCGACTCGGCGGTGGTCTTGAGCCGGTCGATGGCCTCGGTGGCGACCGTCACGGCGGTGTCGAAGCCGAAGGTGCGGTCGGTGGAGGAGATGTCGTTGTCGATGGTCTTCGGTACGCCGACGACGGGCATCCCGGCCTCCGCCAGCATCCGGGACGCGGTGAGCGTGCCCTCGCCGCCGATCGGGATCAGCGCGTCGATGCCGTACTGCTTCGCCAACTCCGCGGCACTCTCGGCGGCTTCGCGCAGCCGGCCGCGCTCGAGCCGCGCGGAGCCCAGGATCGTGCCGCCGCGCGCGAGGATGCCACTGACCGCGTTGAGGTCGAGCGGCCGGTAGTGGCCGTCGAGGAGGCCTTTGAACCCGTCCTCGAAACCGATGACTTCGTCGCCGTGCCCGGTCAGGGCGCGATGCACGACCGACCGGATCACTGCGTTCAGGCCGGGACAGTCGCCGCCTGCGGTGAGAACTCCGATGCGCATCGTGCTGTGTCTCCTGCTCGTCAGTGGTACATGTGAGCCCAGTTCGATTGTTCCACGGGCTTACGGGACCCCGCGCTCCCAGCGGCTCGCCGCTCCTTCGTACCACTGCGCGGACGGCGCTCGGCAGCTGCTCGTGGGCCCTTTGGGCCCACCCTCGTCCGGCGGGCGCTCTATCTACCCACGGAGGTATTGTCAAGAGGGCAATGCCGCGCCGGGCGGTTTTTTTGTATACACCACCTTTTCTGTACTTCTTGTACGCAACAGCATGGACGGGAGAGCACGCGTGACGCGCAGCGTGTACGTGACCGGGATCGATCGCGGGGACGGCCGCCAGGTCGTCGAACTGGGAGTCATGGAGCTCCTGACCCGCCAGGTGGACCGGGTGGGTGTCTTCCGCCCCCTCGTGCACGACGGCCCCGACCGGCTCTTCGATCTGCTGCGGGTGCGCTACCGGCTCTCGCAGGATCCCGCCTCGGTGTACGGCATGGACTACCACGAGGCCGCCGCGCTGCAGGCCGAGAAGGGTACCGACGAGCTGGTCTCCCGGCTCGTCGAGCGCTTTCTGCAGGTGGCACGGCAGTACGAGGTCGTGCTCGTCCTCGGTACGGACTTCTTCGACACCCAGCTCCCCGACGAGCTGGCGCTGAACGCGCGCCTTGCCAATGAATTCGGCGCCTCGGTGATCCCGGTGGTGGGCGGCAAGGGGCAGACCGCCGAGTCGGTGCGGGCCGAGACCCGTAACGCCTACCGCGCGTACGAGGCCCTGGGCTGCAACGTCCTCGCCCTGGTCGTCAACCGTGTCGTCCCCGAGGAGCGCGGGGCGATAGCCGAGCGCCTGGCAGCCCACCTCCCGGTGCCCTGCTACGCGCTCCCCGACGAGCCGGCCCTCGCCGCCCCCACGGTCGCCCAGATCACCCACGCGCTGGGCGGCACAGTGCTGCTCGGCGACGATGCCGGCCTGGCCCGTGACGCCCTGGACTTCGTCTTCGGCGGCGCGATGCTGCCGAACTTCCTGAACGCCCTGACTCCCGGCTGCATGGTGGTCACCCCCGGCGACCGCGCCGATCTGGTCGTGGGCGCGCTCGCCGCGCACTCCGCCGGCACCCCGCCCATCGCCGGCGTACTCCTGACGCTGAACGAACGGCCGAGCGAGGAGATCCTCACCCTGGCCGCGCGCCTCGCACCCGGCACCCCGGTGGTCCTGGTGGCCGGCACCAGCTTCCCCACCGCGGCCGAACTGTTCTCGCTGGAAGGGAAGTTGAACGCCGCCACGCCGCGCAAGGCGGAGACCGCGCTCGGCCTCTTCGAGCGACATGTCGACACCGGCGACCTGCTGGCCCGGCTCGCGGTGGCCCGCAGCGGCCGGGTCACCCCGATGATGTTCGAGCACGAGCTGCTGGAGCAGGCCCGCGCCCACCGCCGTCGCGTCGTGCTGCCCGAGGGCACCGAGGACCGGGTGCTGCGCGCCGCCGACGTACTGCTGCGCCGGGACGTCTGCGACCTGACGCTCCTCGGCGACACCGAGGTCATCCGGAAGAGGGCCGCGGACCTGGGCATCGACCTCACCGCCGCCCAGCTGATCGACCCGCAGACCTCCGAACTGCGCCAGACCTTCGCCGAGCGGTACGCGGAGCTGCGCGCCCACAAGGGCGTGACGGTAGAGCTGGCGTACGACGTGGTGGCGGACGTGAACTACTTCGGCACGCTGATGGTCCAGGCGGGACTGGCCGACGGCATGGTGTCGGGTTCCGTGCACTCCACGGCCGCGACCATCCGCCCGGCCTTCGAGATCATCAAGACCAAGCCGGAGGCCTCGATCGTCTCGTCTGTCTTCTTCATGTGCCTGGCCGACCGGGTGCTGGTGTACGGGGACTGCGCGGTCAACCCGGACCCCGACGCCGAGCAGCTCGCGGACATCGCGGTCCAGTCGGCGGCCACCGCCGCCCGCTTCGGCGTGGAGCCGCGGATCGCGATGCTCTCGTACTCCACCGGCACCTCGGGCTCCGGCGCGGATGTCGACAAGGTGCGCGAGGCGACCAAGCTGGTCCGCGACGCCCGTCCGGATCTGCGGATCGAGGGCCCGATCCAGTACGACGCGGCGGTCGAGCCGTCCGTCGCGGCGACGAAGCTGCCGGACTCCGAGGTGGCGGGCCGGGCAACGGTGCTGATCTTCCCGGACCTCAACACCGGCAACAACACCTACAAGGCGGTGCAGCGCTCGGCGGGCGCCGTGGCCGTCGGGCCGGTGCTGCAGGGTCTGCGCAAGCCGGTCAACGACCTGTCCCGCGGTGCGCTGGTGAGCGACATCGTGAACACGGTCGCGATCACCGCGATCCAGTCGCAGTCCGAGTCCGTGTCCGAGTCCGAGTCCGAGTCCGAGTCCGCATGACCCTCGCAACAGAAGGCGCCCCCACCGTGACCAGTCCGACCCACGCGACCCGCGTCCTCGTCCTCAACTCCGGCTCCTCGTCGGTGAAGTACCAGCTGCTCGACATGCGTGACAGCTCGCGTCTGGCCGTCGGCCTGGTCGAGCGCATCGGCGAGGAGACGTCCCGCCTGGTGCACACCCCGCTGACCGGCGGCAGCCGCGAGAAGCGCGAGCGCACCGGACGGATCGCCGACCACGGCGCGGCCCTGAAGGCGGTCGCGGAGGAGCTGGCGCACGACGGGATCGGCCTGGACTCCCCCGAGCTGGCGGCGATCGGTCACCGGGTGGTGCACGGCGGTCTGAAGTTCACGGCTCCGACCGTGATCACCGACGAGGTGCTCGCCGAGGTCGAGCGCCTGGTCCCGGTCGCGCCGCTGCACAACCCGGCGAACATCATCGGTATCCGTACGGCCCAGGAGCTGCGCCCGGACCTCCCCCAGGTCGCGGTCTTCGACACCGCCTTCCACACGACGATGCCGGAGTCCGCGGCGCGGTACGCGATCGACATCGAGACTGCCGACGCCCACCGGATCCGCCGGTACGGCTTCCACGGCACCTCGCACGCGTACGTCTCCCGCCAGACGGCGGCTCTGCTGGGCAAGGATCCGTCCGAGGTGAACGTCATCGTCCTGCACCTGGGCAACGGGGCCTCGGCGTCGGCGGTCGCGGGCGGCCGGTGCGTGGACACCTCGATGGGGCTGACCCCCTTGGAGGGGCTCGTGATGGGTACGCGCTCCGGTGACATCGACCCCGCGGTGACCTTCCACCTCAAGCGGGTCGCCGGAATGTCGGCGGACGACATCGACGAGCTGCTCAACAAGAAGAGCGGCCTGGTGGGCCTGTGCGGCGACAACGACATGCGGGAGATCCGCCGCCGGATCGACGAGGGCGACGAGCGCGCACAGCTCGCCTTCGACATCTACATCCACCGGCTGAAGAAGTACATCGGCGCGTACTACGCGGTGCTCGGCCGGGTGGACGCGGTCGCGTTCACTGCCGGGGTCGGTGAGAACGCGGCGCCGGTGCGGGAAGCTGCCGTCGCCGGCCTGGAGGAGCTGGGGCTGGCGCTGGACGCCGAGCTCAATGCCGTACGTTCCGACGAGGCGCGCATCGTCTCGGCGGCGTACGCACGGGTCGTGGTGGCCGTGGTCCCGACGGA
Source organism: Streptomyces sp. NBC_01142 (assembly GCF_026341125.1). Classification (NCBI taxonomy): domain Bacteria; kingdom Bacillati; phylum Actinomycetota; class Actinomycetes; order Kitasatosporales; family Streptomycetaceae; genus Streptomyces; species Streptomyces sp. NBC_01142. The sequence continues at coordinate 1,262,446 of NZ_JAPEOR010000001.1, read as the reverse complement.
CGAGGAATTGGAGATCGCCCAGCAGACCTTCGCTCTGGTCGCACCGGCCGCCTCGCCGGCCGCCTGAGCCGCCTGAAAGCCCTCACCCGAAGGGTCTCGCCTGAGCGGCAGGCCGCCCATTTGTACTTTCCACCAGACGGAATATTCCGCATCGAAACAAACCGATAGGATCCGCCTTATGCGCCGTTCCAAAATCGTCTGCACACTGGGCCCCGCCGTCGACTCCTACGAGCAGCTGAAAGCGCTCATCGAGGCCGGCATGAACGTAGCCCGTTTCAACATGAGCCATGGGACCCACGCTGAGCACGAGGAGCGGTATCACCGCGTGCGCAAGGCGTCCGACGACACCGGCCGCGCCATCGGCGTGCTGGCGGACCTCCAGGGCCCCAAGATCCGTCTGGAAACCTTTGCCGAGGGACCGGTCGAACTGGTCCGCGGCGACGAGTTCACCATCACCACCGAAGACGTCGCCGGCGACAAGTCGATCTGCGGCACCACCTACAAGGGTCTGCCCGGAGATGTCTCCAAGGGCGACCAGATCCTGATCAACGACGGCAACGTCGAACTGCGCGTCGTCGAGGTCGAGGGCCCGCGGGTCAAGACCATCGTCGTCGAGGGCGGTGTGATCTCCGACCACAAGGGCATCAACCTGCCCGGCGCGGCGGTCAATGTCCCGGCCCTGTCCGAGAAGGACATCGAGGACCTGCGCTTCGCACTCCGTATGGGCTGCGACCTGGTCGCGCTCTCCTTCGTACGGGACGCGAGCGACGTCAAGGACGTCCACAAGGTGATGGACGAGGAGGGCCGCCGGGTCCCGGTCATCGCCAAGGTGGAGAAGCCGCAGGCGGTCGCCAATATGCAGGACGTCGTGATGGCGTTCGACGGTGTGATGGTCGCCCGTGGCGACCTGGCCGTGGAGTACCCGCTCGAGCAGGTCCCGATGGTGCAGAAGCGCCTCATCGAGCTGTGCCGCCGCAACGCCAAGCCGGTGATCGTGGCGACCCAGATGATGGAGTCGATGATCACCAACTCCCGTCCGACGCGCGCCGAGGCGTCCGATGTCGCGAACGCGATCCTGGACGGCGCGGACGCGGTCATGCTCTCCGCGGAGTCGTCCGTCGGCGCGTACCCGATCGAGACGGTCAAGACGATGTCGAAGATCGTGGTCGCGGCGGAGGAGGAACTGCTCTCCAAGGGCCTCCAGCCCCTGGTCCCCGGCAAGAAGCCCCGCACCCAGGGCGGCTCGGTGGCCCGTGCGGCCTGCGAGATCGCGGACTTCCTGGACGGCAAGGCGCTGGTGGCCTTCACCAAGTCGGGCGACACGGCCCGCCGCCTGGCCCGCTACCGCACGGCCCAGCCGATCCTGGCCTTCACGACGGACGCGTCGACGCGCAGCCAGCTGGCGCTGAGCTGGGGCGTGGAGTCCTACGTGGTGCCGCACGTGGGCAACACGGACGCGATGGTGGACCTGGTGGACGCGGAGCTGCTGAAGCTCCAGCGCCACAACGAGGGCGACGTCATGATCATCACGGCGGGCTCGCCTCCCGGCGTCCCCGGCACGACGAACATGGTGCGGGTGCACCACCTGGGCGGGGTGGACGCGAAGTAGTCCCCTGCGCCTGCAGAGATGGCGAGGGCGGTACCCCGGTTTGGCCGGGGTACCGCCCTCGTCCTGTTCGGGTCAGGTTGTGACCTCGATGCCCACAGCATTCCAGGCGCGGGCGAACCTGCGGCCTCGTGCCGAGATGGTCACCGTGCCGGGCCCGTAGTCGACGTCGTCCGCGACAGCTGTGGGCCGCACTCCCTGGCGGATTACGGCCCACAGCTGTTCAGGCGGCCTGCCGCTCACGCTCTGGCGTCGTCCCCGTCGTCGGGCACCACGGACACGATCACAGCGGTGGGCGGTGGCGGTTCGGGCGTGTATACGTACGTGACGGTCAGGCCGGGCAGAAATTCACGTGGTTCGGTCCGCGTCACCCAGATCTCGGTGCCGCCTTTTACGACGCCGACCATGCGTCCGAGGCGCGGAGTCACTTCCAGCTCCGCGCGCAGCTCATGGACCACGGCGGCGGCACGCCCACCCACCTGCTCGACGCGTTTGCGGGCCGTGTCGGTGAACTCGGCGATGACGCGCTGCTCTTCCTCCCCTGTCAACGCTCCCCCTGTCCCCTGCTCTCCTTGAGACCGAGCGCGAGCTCAATTCCTTCGGAGAGCGCTTCGTCGAATCCCGGGGAGCAGCGTGTCAGGACGTGCCCTCGGTAGGAGGCGATGATCTCCGACACCTCATGCAGATCGGTGTACTCCACACGCTCCAAGGTGGCCGCCAGCTCGGCCTCCATGCGCGCCAGATCACCCGGAAACCCCAGCCCGGCGGCGAGAGCCGCTCGGACCTCTCCGAGGGTCCGCATGGGGGGAGGCTCGACCGGCGTGGTAGGCAGTATGGGCTGCGTGGTCATACGGCTTCCTCCTATGCCAGACCGGCGGTGGCTGGTGCCCGCGCGTGCGCGGTGTAATCAGCCGCTCATTACCCGCAAAGTACACCGAGTCCAGGCAGGCATGCGGGCACAGTGCGCCCGGAAGTCATCGCCATCGTCGACTCGGCACTCCGGGTCAGTTGCGTGATTCATGCCACCAGGGTGGAGTGGCGCGGTTACGCTCGGCTATGATCGGAAACGTATGCCGCGAGGCGTTTGCTTGGGGGTGACCGCCGCGTGGTCAACATCCGCGATCTCGATCCCAGCGCATCACCGCTGGACTACTACGGCTCCGAACTGCGCCGCCTGAGAGAGGACGCCGGGCTGAAGCAGGGCGAGCTGGGCGTCAGCGTCTTCTGCACGGCGTCACTCATCGGCCAGATCGAGACGGCGAGGAAGGTACCGACGCGGGACTTCTCGGAACGGGACGACACCGTCAAGCGCGTTGTAGGAGTGGTGGGCCGTGGCCTGCTCCAGGGCAGGCCCGACCGACCTGATCTCGAGCGGTGTGGATGACGAAGACCCGAGGGCGGTACCCGTGGAAGACCGGGATACCGCCCTCGGTGGTAGTGCTCAGCAGTCAGTCTGCACGCGGCATGAACTGGAGAGTGCCGTCATCGACAACGAACTCGTTGTACCCGAATCTCTCGCCCAGTTCGAGGTACCGGAGGTGCTGCGACTCGCTGATCGGAATCAGGTACGCCTTGAGGACCCGAAGGAAGAGCCGGAACCCGAGGTCGGGGTCGACCTCGGTGACGACCCGTTCCAGCGACGGGACCACTTCCGGCACCCCGTAGTAGGGGTGGTCGGCGGTGGTGTGCTCCAGCACCGTTGCGGTGGTTCGCACCTCGGCGAGGACCGCGTCCCTCAGTTCCGGATCGCAGACGGGCGCAGGAGGGAGGGCATCAAATCGCGGTTCGTCCCGGCGGATGCGTTCCTCGCAAACGTCCACGATCTGGCGGAGCCAATCGCGTCCGTCCATCCATGGCTCATCCGGGACGAACTTAGAGCGCACGGCCGCACACCACAGAATGTCGATCACCCTGGTCGGCAGGGGTGACTCCAACAGCCTCACGGCGTCTTCTCGGAGGGTGGGTACGTAAGCACCCTCCCCCCAGTCCGCGGCAGCCACGACGATTTCCAACGGAGTGAACTCGAAGAGGCTGCCGTACCACTTGGTGAGGCCGCTGAAACCGAAGTCGATCCAGATGTCCTTACGATCCATTGCTAGGTGACTCTCATTCCGGGTGCGACGTGTAGACCATGTACCCGGGCTTGTGCCGGGACCTCTTCAGGGTGATGGAGACCCAATTCCCGGCCGAACGAGCGTCCGCAACGCCAGTGTGAGGGTAGATGGTCCCGAGTGAGCCCGGGGTGTCCAGCTGGACCTTGAAAGCCTTGAGGTGCACCGCACTCTCCGAGTCCTTGGGAGTGTTCTCCATCCACGTCTTCAGCTCATTCCTATGAGTCGCGTACCACTTCGCGAAGGCCGCGTCCACAGAGGCCTGGGCCGTTGCGAGGTCCTTCCAGACGCTCGTTACTCCCGGGTGGCCGGGGATCCTTCGCATGTCGTCAATGGCCTTGTTAACGGCTTGCTGCGGGCTGGGGTTCACATGATCCCTGAGCGTGTGTCCCCCGCGGTCTCTCTCGTGCAGCACGAGGTCCAGGCAGTTGTGAACGAGCACATCCTGGGGCCGCTCACCCGACGTACGCACAAAGAACGTGTGCAGGTCGTCGACCGTGAGGTCGTAGACGGTGCGCGGAGCCAGGCCCGAGCGGTCACGGAGGGCCGTCAGCGCGCGGACGGAGCCGTCCGGGGTGCGCAGGCGGTCGCCGACGCGCAGGTCGGAGACCAGCGTCCAGCCTCGGTCCACCACGTAGAACTTGTGGCCCGCGGTGCTGGCCAGCGTGCCGCCACCGGCGATGGTGAGGTCGACCAGCCGCTGGGTGTCGTGCTGGTAGGTATCGGTGACCTGCCGGGCCCGCAGCCTGCCGGAAGCCGGATCCGTGGCCTTGACCAGATCGCCGACCTCCACCTGGCTGATGGGCCTGTGGGAACCGTCCGCCATCAGCACCTGGGTGGCGCCGGGGAAGCTGTTGCGCGCACAGGCCGTGAACGCGTCCTCGTAGGCGTTCACCGACCGCTCGATCATGGCGAGGGTCGCGGGGTCCAGGTCGAGGGCCTTGAGGGCCTTGAACGCGTCACGGACCCCGACGCCGGTCTTCATCGCGGCGTCCAGAGCGCGAATCCCCTCGGCGGCCTTCGCGAACGCCTTGCCGGGGATGAAGTTGCTTGCGGCCCAGGCGCAGCCGCTGGCGCTGCCATGCCAGCAGTCGACGAAGTCCTGGACCAGGACCGCCTTGATGAGCTTGTAGGTGAGCGTCATCTCCATGAGCTGCAACTTGGAGAAGTACTTGGTGACGTCCTTCTTCAGACCCGGGATGCGCTTGCTCTCGATGAGCAGCGTGTCCTCCGGCGGGCAGCCGCCGGCGCTGGCCGTTGTGTCGGGGTTGGTGCAGAGGAAGAAGTCGACCGTCGCGCTGAAGGTGACCGTGAAGGTGGTGGTGCAGCCTTCGAAGCCGATCGTGATCACGCAGGGGTTGTGCTGCTTGGCGTCGGTGATCTCGATGCTGTCCTCGTCGACGACGTACCACGTGCCGCCGACTCCGGTACCCGCGCCGGTAGAGACTTGCTTGTTCGCGGCGTTGCGGGCCGCTTCCTCTGCTGCCTTCTGTGCCTCCTGCGCGTACTTCAGCGCGTCCTTGGCCGCCTGTTCGGCTTCGGTGGCGGCGGTGTCGGCGCGGGTGGCGGCTGCGCGTGCGTCCTTGGCGGACTGCTCGGCCGCGGCTGCGGCGTCGCGTGCGGCCTGGGCGTCGAGGGCGGCCTGGTCGGCGGAGTCGCGGGCCTGCTTGGCGTGGCCTTCGGCGCGCCCGGCCGCCTTGTCCGCGGCGGCCGCATCCTCGGTGGCCTTACGGTCGTACTCGATCGTGCGGGCCAGGGACGCCGCTGCCTGCGAGGCGGCCTTGGCGGCGTCAGCCGCGTAGCCCAGGGCCTCCTTCGAATACCCACGGGCGGTCGCCGCGTGGCCGGCGGCGTTGGCCGCGTGCTGGTAGGCGATCTTCGTGTCGCCCTGTGCCTGCTCGGCGAGGTTCTTGGCCGCGGCTGCTTCCGTCTGTGCGTTCTTGGCGTGGGCGTCGGCGACGGCCTTCTGCTGGTCGGCGATCGACTTCGACGCCTGCCCGGTTAGCACGACCAGGCTCGCGGCCGAGTCCGTGGTGACGTAGGGGGAGCCGAGCTGGATGGCGTCGTTGGCCGGCTTGGCGACCTGGGCTGCGGCGTTCCCGGCATCCACCGCGGCCTGAGCGGTGACGTGGGCGTAGCCCGCGGCCTTGGCCGATGCCGCGAGAGCCTTGCCGGCCTCCTTGTTCGCCTCGTCCGCATGGGACTTGGCGGTCTTGGCGAGCTTCTCCGCCTCCTCCGCCAGCTTGACGGCCGCCTTGGCCTCCGAGGAGGCATGCTCGGACGCGTCGATGGCATCAGCGGCGGCGCTGGTCGCTGTCTTGACGGCGGCGTCGGCTTTCAGCTTGGCGGCCTGGGCGTCGTCCGCGTTCGAGCGGGCCCGCTTTGCGGCCGCCTCGGCGCGGGTGGCCGCGGCGTCTGCCTCCGCTGCCGCCTGCGTGGCGGCATCCGCCTCGGTGCGGGCCCGGCCGGCGGCTGCTTCGGCGTCATCCGCATGCTTGTCGGCCGCGTTCGCGGCCGCCCTGGACTCCTGGGCGTTGCTGTCGGACTCGTGGGCCTCGGCGAAGGCCTCCTTCGCGTCCGCCTTCGCGCGGGCCGCGTCGGCTTTCTGCGCGGCGTCCCACGCGTCGTCCCGCAGATCGCGGGCCTTGTCGCGGGCCCCGACCGCCGCGTTCTTCTTCTCGACCGCGGTCGCCTCTGCGGCCTCCGCCTTTTCCTTGGCGGTCTTTGCCGTCGCCGCCTCGGCCTGGGCGTTCTCCTTGTGCTGCGCTGCCTCGGCCTGCTTGACCGCGGCGGTCTCCTTCTCCTTCCTCGCCGTCGCCTCCTCGGCTTCGGCGGCGAGCCGTTTCGCATGCGCGTCGGCAGCGGCCGCCTTGGCATCCGCCTCCGCCTTCACGGTTTCGGCGAGCTTGGCCTCCGCGGTTTCCTTGTCCTTCTTCGCGTTGTCCCGGTGCACCTTCGCCGCATCCGCCGCGGCCTTCGCCTGCAACTCGGCCGTGTGCGCGGCTTCCTTGCGGAACTCCGCCTTGACCTGCGCGGTCTGAGCCAAAGCGCGCTGCGCGATCGTCTCGCTGTCGCCCGCGGAAGCCCGGGTGGCGGCCTCGGCGGTCGTGCCGGCCTTCACCATCGCCTCCAGCGCGGCGACCGCCCCCTTGGTGACCTGCGCCTTCTGCTGACCCACCAGCAGACCACGGCCTCGCGGCGCACCCGCCGCGTCCGCGATCCCGTACGCCGCCTGCTCGGCGGTGTCGGAAGCGGCTGCCGACTTCTTGGCGCTCTCCAGCTGGGCCTTGAGCGCGGCCAGCTGCTTCTTCGCTCCTGCCTGGGCGTCCGCGATGCCCTTCTTCGCCTTGTCGAACTGGGACTTGGGCGGAACGGAGCCGTTGTGGCCCGACGGCTTGATGGTGAACTTCTGCGGGTCGGTGCCGTTGCACGTCCACAGCCACGAGTTGCTTCCGTTGTCGAACGTGTGCAAATCCAGGCACTTGCCCGAGCCGGCGTTCTTCAGGGCCGTGGTGGCGCGCAGGTTGTACTCCCACGTCTGCGCCGGGGAGCTGACGCAGGTCCAGATCTGGATCTTCGTGCCGTTGTCGGCCTTCCCGTCCGACACGTCCAGACACTTCTGGGAGCTGGCGTTCCGCAGGTGAAGACCACTGTCGTCGCCTTCGACCACCCACTCCTGCGCCGCCGAGCCGTTGCACGTATACACCTGGACCGGGGTGCCGTTGGCCTTCCCGCCGCCCTGGACGTCAAGACACTTGCCCTTCGCGGCGCGCACCTCGATGACCGCCGGCTTGTCGCCGACCCAGCCGACCCCGCCGGGGGACCAGTAGTCCTGCCAGCGGGCGAGGCGATCGGCGGCCCACGAGTGCCCCAGCATGTCCCCCAACGCCTTCGCGCCGCCGGCGAGAGCCTTGGTGGCATCCTTGCTGGCATTCAGGAGCTGGTTGCGCTGCACCTGCTGGGAGGCGATCTCCTGCTGCCACTCCGCAGCGGCGGTGGCGGAGATGTCACCCAGCACCTTGTTCGGGTCCATCGGGTCACGCCACGCGCACGACGCGAACCGGGTCTTGAGATCCTCGACCGCGATGCGGTGCTCTGCCGCGCCCGGCTGCGGGGCGGTGCGGGGGAAGCCGCCGGACGCGAGGAAGACGCGGGCGTTGTCCGCACCCGTGGGCTCCAGAGACCAGTCCGACAGGTGCTCGAAGGCGTCCTGCTCGGCGACGTTGCGGCTCCAGTCGTCCTGGTTCGGGTCCGGGTCCTTCCCGTACAGCGGAGTGCCCAGATCCTTGACGGCCTTGACCGTCTGCCCCTCGGCCCTGGGGGTGGGGTCTTCGTAGAAGTCGCTTTCGTTCTTCCAGAACCGGTCGGAGATCCATTGGGTCAGACCGGTCTGGGAGTAGAAGTTCTCGCCGTCGCGGGTACCGGGCGGCCAGTAAAAGTCGGAACCGCTGAAGCCGGCAGGAATCTCCAGCCCATCGAGGGGCTTCTTCCAACCCTCGTGGAGGACGTGGAGGGCGGCCGCCTCCTTTCTACCCTCGTCCTTGTCCTTCTCGTACGCCTGGGCGAGCGGCGTGTCCTGCCAGTGCTTCTGGTTCGCCAGTTCATGGAGCTTGTCCTGCGGCTGGTTGAGTCCGTCCTGCGCGGTGGTCGCCATGGACGGCCCGCCCAGGCGCAGCACACCGTCCATCAGGCACTGGTCCTGCCGCAACTGTTCCGCAGCGGTGTCCTCGTACCAGTCGTAGGAGTTGCCCGCCGGGTCGATGCGCTGTCCGGTGTCCCGGTTGAGCACGTCAGGCTGTACGGCCAGGCCACCGAGAACGGCCAGGGCGGCGACGGACGTGATGACGGGGGTGAGAACTGCGGATCTTCGTGATCTGGGTTTGAACAACCCTGGTCTGGGGCGCAAGAGAGCATTCCTTCACAGCGAAGTGAGGGCAGGCGGAGGTACCCGTCCAACGAGGCGGAGGCGATACGCGCGGATCAGCCCACTGTCCCGACGCGGCGACAGGGACAGCAGGCAGCGTGCGCAGTGAGCCGGACTCGCGGCATGACGGTCCATCCCCCCGTGACGGCACAGTTCCCCCGGCCGCCGACTGACGTGCGCGCGTCATGGCGGAGCGGTCAAGGTCCACCACACGCACGGCGATCACCATAGGCACAGGCCAACACCGGGCAGCAACAGGCAACTTCAGCGTCCGGAGCTCCATGACGCGAAAGCACCCACAGGGCCCCTCCCAACACAGCATGTGTAAACCCCTTGCTCACACCATGGATTTCCTGTGTGGCTGCTGTGAAGGAAGAGCGAATGAGGCGATACCTCTCGGCCGGAAGTTGGCCGATAAAGCACCCCTTGCTCGACAGAGGATGCGTTGGCGCATGCCGCACTCTGAGGTCGCAGGCGTAGCTGCGCACCAGCTCCAGAATCCCACACAGAACCGAACAAAGCCCTACTTGAGGATCGCCGCACAAAGGCCGCCCCCGACGCCCGCACGCCTGGTCGAACGACCACAGCGTGATCGCCCTAGAGCGCAGAGTCCCCGGCGGGGGCCCGTGGAACTAACGTGCGGACGGACACTCATCTCCGCCGCAACTCACCCGCGTCTCCAGGTCGTCACACATGGAGCTCGGCCCAGATTGTCTTTCCTGGGCCCGACGGACGGGACGCGACGGCCCAGCGGGTGGCCAGCTGGGAAACGAGGAAGAGTCCGCGGCCGCCGTCGGCGTCGGGGTCCGCCGCGCAGACAGCTGTCGGCTGCTTCTCGGTTCGCGCATCAGTGACCTCCAGTCGGATCAGGGTTGCCGTCACGGCAAGTCGCACATGGAAGTCCCGCCCGGGGACATGCCCGTGCCGAACAGCATTGCCCGTCAGCTCAGCCGCGATGAGGCTGACCGTCTCGTTGGCCTCTGAGGCGTACGGATGGCCCCAACCGTTGAGCCGGTGAGAAACCAATCGCCGCGCAAGGCGGGCGCCGCGGGGGCTGGAAGTGAATCGCATCACAAACTCTCTTACTGGAGCTGCGAGTTCGAAGTCAGTTCCGGTTCGGGGCGTTTCGCTCTTCACGGGCGCACCTTTCGCAGTAGAGCTATCCAGCCGGTGACTGAAATCAGTTAACGGCCACGGGACTGCGAGAGGACAGGAAGAGCCGTTGGCGTTGCACCGCCAGCAACCGGAAAACTTTGCTTCCCTATGACCCACCGCGTGGCACGAGACTGGCCGCAGGGCTACTTTCGATCACATGACAGTCAACGTCGCGCTCAAGCAGCAAATGATCGAACGCGGCCTGACCCAGGATGAGTTGGCGCGTCGCATGAATGATGCGCTGGAAGAGATCACCGGCAGGCCCGGCGAAGTGTCCGACCGTACGGTTCGCAACCTGCTGAGCGGAAAGACTCTGCGCCCTATCGGTCGCACATGTGCTGCACTGGAGAGAGTCTTTGGCTGTCCGGTCAAAGAACTGGGCCTCAGCCCACCACGTAGCGCAGTGCCTCCGGAGGATCCCGTGCTCCGACGTACCTTCATCACCGCGACCACCGGCACCACGGCGGCACCGTTCGTTGCCGCGTCGCGCCAAGTCGGCGTCTCGGACGTCGAGCGTCTCCAGGTTGGCCTCAACCGCCTGACCGCTCTCGACAACCACCGTGGCGGGCACCTGGCGTTGGAGAAGGCTGCCCTGGCAGGGGCTCAGCAGGCCCTTGACCTGCAGCAGTACTGCGTCAGCGAGCGCGTTCGGCAGCGGCTCTTCACCATCGCCGCCGACTACACATCCAGGGCTGCCTGGTCCTGCATTGACGACCGCCGACCCGACCAGGCCCAGCACTACCTCGACCGCTCCATGATCTACGCCGGGATGGCGCAGGACAGCACCGCGCAGTTCAGCGCATGGAACCAGATCGCCATGCTCGCCCGCCAATACCGACGGCACACTGATGCGGTCGCAGCGGGGCAAGCCGCACAGGGACTGAGGATTGCCCGACGTGATCCGCTCTTCGCGTCCTTGGCGCACGCGAGGATCGCGATCGGGCAGTCCAACCGGAACGACAAGCAGGCCGCTCTCCGGAGCCTCGGCCACGCCCAGGACGCCCTCACCAAAGCGGCGCCCGCGCCCCGGCCTGGCTGGATCGACTTCTACGGGTCTGCAGAGCTGTTCGCTATCACAGCGATCGTTCAGGAACGACTGGGAATGTCGGCGGAAGCGGAAGCGTCCTCCCACCGCGCGCTGGCCATCATTCCGGAGCGCTTCCGCCGCAACAGGGCACTTTCCACCGTCCGTCTGGCGCTCGCACAGCTCCACCAGGGCGACCTCGACCTCGCGTGTGCGACGGTGACGGACGTCTTCGACATCATGCAAGGCGTAGAGATCCCAGGGCGCATTCGAACCGAGCTCAGCGGCTTCCAGCGCAACGTTCTGGACTGTGCGCCGAAGTCTGCGCATGTAGCGGACTTGATCCACCGACTCCGTCCGAATGGGAGCTGACCCCGTGATAGAACTGCGGCGCTATCGTCACGAAGACCTTTCGGTCATCCGCCAGACGCTGCTGGACGTGCACGCTCTGATCCCGGAGTATCCGCCGGACGATCCCTTCGATCAGCGGTTCCCGTGGTTCGTAGACCACTGGGGCAAAAACCCTGACTTCACTTGCGTCATCGGCTACGACAGGGACCAGGCAGTCGGTTTCGCATACGGAGCTCCGCTCAACGACGGACGGGAGTGGTGGCGCGACCACCTCGAACCCGCGCCCGAGAAGTCGCGTACCTACGCCGTATCAGAACTGATGGTGCGTCCTGAGTGGCGCAAGAAAGGGGTATCAGACCGGCTCCACCAAGCTCTATTGGCGGACGTCAAAGAAGACATTGCGGTTCTGCTCGTCGACTCCGCCCATCCCAAAGTCCAAGCTCGGTACGAGAGCTGGGGGTATCAGAAAGTCGGCGAGCGGCAGCCGTTCGCAGACTCGCCGAAATTCTCCGTGATGATCAAGCCGCTCAACCCGACGGGTTCCTAGACCTGTCGTCGCTCCACGCCGACCGTGCTATTGAACCTTTTCCATGTCGCTCGACGGTGTTGCTCGCTTAGAGGACACCTCCTGCCCGGCACCGATCTCTGTGATCACCCACGAGACCCTCGGCCCTTTGCTGCCCTAGAAAAGCGCCACATTTACCTTCGTCACCGACGGCGTCGCCGACGCCGTCGAGCGAGCCAAGAGCGACCGCCGCGGACAAAACCGTCCTCGTGGTGGGCGCCCCCGACTGGTGGCGCCCTGCTGTACGGAGTGAGCGCCCAGGAGTTCACTCACTGGTGCGGCGAGAGCAGTCGGGGAGAGCCTGCGGGCGGCCGGGACAGCTGTGGGCCGCACCCCGGCAAGGGGTGCGGCCCACAGCTTTTCTGCGGCTCCCGGAAGGTCAGTTGCTCACTTGCCGGTGATGTAGTTGTTCAGGCCCGGAACAGTCAGCGTCCCGCCGAACTGGCCCGCCTGAGTCACCTTCACATCGGTGAAGACGGCAAAGGGAACGTTCAGCGGCGGCGGGGTCTTAGGACTGAAGGTGACCGGGATGAGGCCGAAGAGGTTGCCCTTCAGCTCCTCCGTGTACATGGTCACCTCACCGTTGGTGATAGTGGAGGGGGTGGAGCCATTGTCGTCCTCGACATGCGCCGTGGTGCCCTCGGGGTAGACCACCAGCTGGTGGAGGTCCTTGATGTCCACTCCCGTCGCGGTGAACTTCAGGACCTTCTTGACCTTGCCGCCGTACGTCTTCACCTCGACGATGCCGTGGTAGTCCAGGCCCCTCAGGGTGAGCTTGGAGCTCTCAAGGATCCACGGATCGTCCGGGAGCAGTGGGAGGCCCGGCTCGAGCTGGGCGTCGGCCAGGGCTTCCGGGTCCGCGGTCGGGCACGGGAAGCGCGGCTTGGCACCGTCCGGGATGTCCTCGTCCTTCTTGGGGTCGAGTCCCTTGGCGTCCTCGTCCAGCTCCTCCACCTCGGCGCCGGCCTTGTCCGCCGCGTCCTTGATGGCGTCCTTGGTCTTGTCCGCCGCCGTGTCGGCCGCCTCGTCCACCGTGCCGGCCGCCTCGTCCACCGTGTCGGCAGGCGTATCCGCCGTGTCGGCAGGCGTGTCCGCCGGCTTCTCGGACGGCTCCGCCGAAGGCTCCTCGGACGGCTTGTCGGCAGGCTCGGTCTCCGCGGGGGCGCTCGGCGTCGCACTCTCCGTCGGCTCCTTGTCGGGGCCGTCGAAGAGGTCCTTGAGCGCGTCACCCACACCCAGCGGGTCCAACGGGTTCTTGGTCTCGCTCGGCGTCGGAGTCGCAGTCGGCGCGGGCGCCTCGGCATCCGCGGCCTGGCCACCCTGGCCCGCCTCCGAGGCGGAGGGGGTCGTGCCCGGCTTCGGCTCCTGGTCGTCGCTGTTGCCCGCCGAACCGCTCGGGGTCGGCTCGGGCTTCTCCGACGGCTCGTCCGACGGCGACGCGGAAGGCTTCGCCGAGTCCGAGGGAGACGGCGACTCGGACTCCGCCGGCTCGTCCGAGCGGGTCACGCACGGGCCCGGGGCGAACGGAATGTCCTTGTCGTCGGCGAGTGCCAGCTTGGGAGTCAGACCCATGCCCACAAAGACGGCGGTGGGCATCGCGGCCAGTGCTATCGCCTTGCTCGCGGGTATCTGCAGCTTAGTCAGGAGCGATTTCCTCGGGGCCGCGTGGCGCGGCCCGCTTCTCACCCGGGAATCACCACCGTCAGCCGTGCTCAGCTGCGTTTCGTCACCCCGCACTGTTCCTCCCGCCGTTGGCATGGGCAGTCGTCTTGGTCACGTTCGGGTCGTGTCCCTCATCGGTACGCAACCCGGGCACCAGCGGGTCCGTCTCGCCGTCCGGTTCCGGAGCCCCTGCGGGCTCGGCCCGCTCAGCGGGCTCGGCCTTCCGCTTGACCGGCACCCACGAGATCGACAGCGCACCACCGAGGAGGGCGAGCAGGAAGCCGACCAGGAAGCCACCGATGTTGGAGATCGGGATGGAGATCAGCGCGAGCACGATCGCCGCGACACCCGCGAACACCCGGACGACGGCGTGGAACCACATCGTCAGACCGAGCGTCATCAGGAGCACGCCGATGATCAGGGCGCCCGCCCCGGCCGTGGTCGCCATGGCGATCGTGAGATTGCCCAGCCGGATGTCGGCGTACGGAAGGTAGGCGATCGGTATACCACTGAGCAACGTCAACAGACCCGCCCAGAAGGGCCGGCTGCCGCGCCACGCACGGAAACGGCGCCGCCAGTAGGTGAATCCGCGGGAACCAGTGGACTCGGCGCTCATGGAAAACAGCTCCCTGTAAGCGGTCTTGCTCTAAGAAATTGGTGAGATGGGCGGAGTGGGCGGGGCCTCAGAATGACAATCCCCGCCCCTCCAGGACGTGCTAACCGGCGAAGCACTCCTTGGTGCCCTTGTGCAGCCGCAGCTTCAGACCCGGGAGCTTGAAGGTGCCGGCCGTGGTGGCCCACGCCTTCTGCTTCACGTCGGTCAGCTCAGCCGACCTCGCACGCTGCGAGAAGCCGTTCGGGTTCGCCTGGGTGCCGGGCTGGATGCCCGGGTTCTTGAGCGAGCCCGCAGCGACGCCGATGTCGATGTCCTCGAACGTGGCGTCAGCATCGAGCTGGGACACATCCAGGTACAGGTCCTTGGCGTAGACCCGCTTGTTCTTGTCCTTGTCGCCGTCCGTGCCGGCGGTCAACTCAAGGCTGACGTTGCCCATGCCGAACGGCAGCGGGGTGACGACCGACTGGCACATCTTGGTGATGTAGGCCTCTTTGAAGCCCGACACCGCTACCGGCTCGGTGAAGGACTTGCCTTCAAGGGTCTTGCCGCTGGCAACGCTGCCGTACTGGACGAAGCCGGTACCTTCGAGCTTCTGTGCCTCGACCTTGAATTCCTGGCCGGAAATGCTGAACGACGCGGCGAGCGCGCCTTGTGCCATTCCGATGCCTATCGCAGCCGTTGCGGCCACACTCGGCACCATGACAAGGGCGAACCGCTTCCATCTGGTTCCGCCACGAGCCACAGACTCCATGACTTTCCTCCTTCTCGGACGTACATCTCCGGTCCGGACCTTCGGGCCCGGCCTGGGATGGGAGAAGTGCTACGTCCTCGGGAAGGAGAGCGCCCGTACTTTCAGGCGCGAGCTGCGTCCGAAACACCGGCGATCACCCCCGAGCGACAACCACTGGTCGCGCCTGACGCATCACGCACAACCTGCCGGACAGGCCCTGCCATTCAGCAGGAACCCCCCTGTCCGCGACCGGCGCCACTGCCGCCGGCCCACTCGGTGGGGACCCAAGATTCCGCGGCACGGCTGGAGGCCGGGCTGGTGCGGTATTGGACCGAGCGTGGCCGATCGTGGTCCATTCACGGCCGGGGCACAAGGGGGTTCGTTACTCGCTAGTAACGGCCTGATAACCACGCCACGACGGCGTGATGTCGGGCAGCCACACAGGGTGTCACCAGGTGGCTCAACAGAAGGGGAGATTGCCGTCAATATACGGACAGAACAAGCGGGTTGATTTACTGGGAGTAACAGCGGCCGCGTTTGCCAAGTTTTGGCAAAGCGCGGCCGCATTTTGTCACTCTGTCGCCAAAACGGTGATGGCGCCCTACGGGCGCCATCACCTCAGGACACTCAGAACAGCGCGCTCAGGACGCGTCTGTCAGAACAGCACACGCGCCAGCGCCGAACGCGCCGCCGTCACCCGCGGGTCGTCCGGTCCGACGACCTCGAAGAGTTCCAGCAGCCGCACCCGCGCCCTGTCGCGCTCCTCGCCCGCCGTGCGCCGTACCGTCTCCACGAGCCGGCCGAACGCGTCCTCCACATGCCCGCCGACCAGGTCCAGGTCGGCAGAGGCGATCTGCGCCGTCACATCGGCCGGCTTCTCGGCCGCCTCCTGGCGCACCTTCTGCGGGTCCATGCCCTGCACACGCGCGAGCAGTTCGGCCTGGGCCAGGCCCAGCTTCGCCTCGGTGTTGCCCGGGTCGTCGGACAGGACGTTCTTGTACGCCTGGACCGCACCGCCGAAGTCGCCCGCGTCCAGCGCCTGTACGGCAGCTTCCAGCAGGGCGTCGTACGGACCCTCGGGGATCGCGGCGGGAGCCGCCGCGTCCTCCTGGCCGGCCGCGTCCGGGTCGACCGCGATACCGGTCAGG
Source organism: Streptomyces sp. NBC_01142 (assembly GCF_026341125.1). Taxonomy (NCBI): domain Bacteria; kingdom Bacillati; phylum Actinomycetota; class Actinomycetes; order Kitasatosporales; family Streptomycetaceae; genus Streptomyces; species Streptomyces sp. NBC_01142. The sequence goes on along the minus strand of NZ_JAPEOR010000001.1, from coordinate 1,246,554 downwards.
CCGAAGCGCTCCTCGGCGACCTGGATCAGCTGGTCCAGCGTCTCGCGGATCTGCGCCTCTGGGGCCGCGCCCTGGAAGAGGGGCAGCGCCTGGCCGGCCACCACCGCGAAGACCGCGGGGATGCCCTGGATCCCGAACTGCTGCATCAGCATCTGGTTGGCGTCGACGTCGATCTTGGCGAGGAGGAACCGGCCCTTGTACTCCTGGGCCAGCTTCTCCAGCAGGGGGCCGAGCTGCTTGCACGGCTCGCACCACTCGGCCCAGAAGTCGATGACGACCGGGACCTCGGTGGAGCGCTGCAGGACATCGCGCTCGAAGCCTGCCTCATCGACATCGATCACAAGACTGGAAGGGGCTACGGCACCGCCGCCGCCCTGGCGGGCGGCCTCGGCGCGCGCCTGCTCCGCCTTCGCCTTGGCCTCACCGGCCGCCTTCACCGCGGCGAGGTCGACGACGCCGCTCATGGACATGTTCCTAGGCTGCATGAGTACATCCTCCCCCCTCCGCGCGCGCATGTGAAAAGTGATCCTGCGGTTCGGCATGGGTCCCCACCCACGCCAGTGGCTGTCGCTCGAGCCGGTCAAAGCTTTCGCTACGGGTCGTAGCGTAACTGCACACCCCCTGCCGCGTGTGAGATTCCCCCGGTGAACTGCCTCACAACATCTCGCCTACCCGCCGGTATGGTCGCCGTCATGTCGAGCCACACCCCTCCCAAAAGCGTACGTACGGGTCGTACAGGACGTCCGCGCAGCGTCGAAGCCGATTCGGCGATCCTCGAGGCGACCCGCGCCGCGCTCATCGAGCAGGGCTGGTCGAAGCTGACGATGGGCGATGTGGCCACGCGCGCCGGGGTGGCCAAGACCACCCTCTACCGCCGCTGGACGAACAAGAACGAGATGGTTGTCGACGCCGTCGCGGTCCTCTTCGACGAGCTCGAACTCCCCGACCGCGGAAGCCTGATGGCCGATGTGGAGGGCGTGGTGCTGCAGTTCGCCTCGCTGCTCGGCCGGCCGGAGACCAGGACCGCGCTGATGGCGGTGGTCGCGGAGTCGACGCGGGACGACGCGCTGCGCGTGCGGATCCGCTCGGCGATCGTCGAGCGGCAGAAGCGGCTCGTGGTCGAGGGCCGGGAACGCGCTCAGGCCCGTGGCGAGCTGCCGTACGAGGAGGACCCCGGGGCGGCAGCCCGCAACACGGACCTGATCTTCGATGTGGTGGCGGGCGCGGTGGTGCACCGGGCGCTGGTGAGCGCGGAGCCGGTGGACGAGGAGTGGGCGCGCCGGTTCACGCTGCTGCTGGTGTCGGGACTCGCTTCCCTGCAGAGCTGATGCGGAGCCGGCGCGGAGCCGGCGCAGTGCTGATGCTGAGCCGGCGCGGAGCCGGCGCAGTGCTGATGCTGAGCCGGCGCAGTGCTGATGCTGAGCCTGCGGCCGGACCTCAGACCTGGTAGCGGTCCGTCGCGAACAGGTGCAGGTTCTGCTCGATCCATGCCGAGGTGTTCTTCAGCCCCTCTTCCAGCGAGACCTCCGGCTCCCAGCCCGCCCACTCCCGCGCCCGGGAGTTGTCCGAGAGCAGCCGCTCCACCTCGCTGCCCGTAGGCCGCAGTCGCGCCGGGTCGACGACGACCTCGGCCTTGCGGCCGGATGCCGCAATGAGTGCCTGGGCCAGCTCCCCGATCGCGATCTCGCGGCCCGTTCCGAGGTTGACCGCCTCGCCGATCGCGCGGTCGCACTCCGCCATCGCCAGGAAGCCGCGCGCGGTGTCCGTGACATAGGTGAAGTCACGGGTGGGGGTGAGCGAGCCGAGCTTGATCTCCCGTGCACCGGCGTGGAGCTGGGCCAGGATGGTGGGGATCACGGCACGCGCGGACTGCCTCGGTCCGTAGGTGTTGAAGGGGCGTACGACCGTCACCGGCAGCTCGAAGGCGTGCCAGTGCGAGAGCGCCATCATGTCCGCGCCGATCTTCGAGGCGGAGTACGGGGACTGCGGCTGGAGCGGGTGGTCCTCGCTGATCGGGGCGGTCAGGGCGGTTCCGTACACCTCGCTCGTGGAGGTGTGGACGAGGCGGCGTACGGCATGGCGCCGGCAGGCCTCGGCGATGTTCTCGGTGCCGACGACGTTCGTCTGGACGTACGCGCCGGGCGAGTCGTAGCTGTACGGAATGCCGATCAGCGCCGCGAGGTGGAAGACCGTGTCGCAGCCTGCGACGGCGTCCATGACGCGGCCCGGGTCGCGTACATCGCCCGCCATCATCTCCACGTCGTCGCCGCCCAGATGGTGGGCGAGATACCCCTTCTCGGCATACGGCTTGTAGTGGACCAGGGCGCGGACGCGCGCGCCCCGTTCGACGAGCAGGTCGACGAGAGTGGAGCCGATGAAGCCTTCGGCGCCGGTGACCAGGACGGTGCGGTTGTGCCAGTTCATGCTGCGTACTCCCTGGACTGCGTGGACTGCTTGGACTGCTTGGACTGCGAGGCGAGTTCGAGAACCCGGGCCGCCAGCAGATCGGCGGCGTGGGCGTGCGGTCCCGGGTCGGCGGCGCCGCTCATCGCGGCGAGTCGCGCCGGGTCGGCGAGCAGCGGTTCGATGAGCGGGGCGAGCCGGTCGGCGGTGGTCTCCGCGTCCGGGAGGAGGAGCCCGGCGCCCGCGTCGGACAGGACCCGGGCGTTGTGGGTCTGGTGGTCGCCGGGGGCGTGCGGGTACGGGACGAGGACGGCGGGCACACCGACCGTGGCGAGTTCGGCGACGGTCGCGGACCCGGCCCGGCAGACGACCAGATCGGCGGCGGCGTACGCGAGATCCATCCGGTCGAGGTACGGGACGGCCCGGGCGACCGGGGAGTCCGCGAGCCGCCGGCGCGTCTCCTCGAGTGCCGCCGGGCCGGTCTTGATCAGCAGATGCACGTCGTTGCGGAAGTGCCAGCGCTCGGCGAGCCCGATCGCCGCCTCGGTGAGGCGGGCCGCGCCCAGACTGCCGCCGTTGAAGAGGACCAGCCGGGCGCCTTGCGGTACGCGGAGCGCCCGCCGGGCCTCGGCACGCAGCGCCGCGCGGTCGAGCCGGGCGATCGGCGCGGCGATCGGCATGCCGGTGGTGAGCGCGCCCTCGCCGCCCGCGAGGTGCGCGCGGCTGCGGTCGAAGGCGACGGCTATGTGCGGGGTGAGACGGGCGGCGAACTGGTTGGCCCGGCCCGGTACGGCGTTGGATTCGTGGATCACGCTCGGCAGCCCGGCCATCCGCGCCCCGACGATGACGGGCGCGCTGGGGTAACCGCCCATGCCGACCGCGACCTGGGCACGCTGCTCGCGCAGGATCGCCCGGCACTGGGCGCCGGACCTGAGCAGTGCGGCGGGGAGCAGATAGCGTTTGGCGCCGAGTGCGGGATCGAAGGGGATCATGTCGACGGTGTGCAGGCGGTAGCCGGCGCCCGGGATGAGCTCGGTCTCCAGGCCCCGTGTCGTACCGACGAACGAGATCACCGCGCCGGGGACGGCCCGGCGCAGTGCGTCGGCGAGCGCGAGCCCGGGATAGATATGGCCGCCGGTGCCGCCCGCACCGATCACGACGGAGAGTGGTGTGCGCATGGCGGCCACACTCGCGAAACGCCTTAAGAGGGTTCTAAGAGCGTCGTTTGGCAGTCTTTGCCCATGAAGAAGATCCGGATCCTGGTTGTCGACGACGAGCCGGAAGTACGGGCGGCGGTCGAGGACGGTCTGACGGTGGAGGGGTACGAGGTGCGGGGCGCGGGTGACGGGCTCGCGGCGCTCTCCGAAGTGGCGGCCTGGCAGCCGGACGCGATCGTCCTCGATGTGATGATGCCGGTGCTCGACGGGCTCGGCTTCTGCCGTCGGCTGCGGGCGATGGAGGACCGTACGCCCGTGCTCGTACTGACCGCGCTGGACACCGTGAGCGAGCGCGTCGACGGCCTGGACGCCGGGGCGGACGACTATCTGGTGAAGCCGTTCGCGCTGGACGAACTGACCGCACGGGTCCGGGCGTTGCTACGGCGGGCCGCTCCCGCACCGGAGGAGTCCGGGCTGTCCTTCGCCGATCTGACGGTGGATCCGCAGACGCGCACCGGACAGCGGGGCGGCCGGTCCCTGGAGTTCAGCCGTACCGAGTTCGCCCTGCTGGAGCTGCTGCTGCGCCATCCCCGCCAGGTACTGCCCCGGGAGCTGATCCTGGAGCTGGTGTGGGGCCGGGACTTCGGCCCCGACTCCAACTCCCTTGCTGTGTACGTCGGTTATCTGCGCCGCAAGCTGGAGGCGGGCGGCGAGCCCCGCCTGGTCCACACCGTGCACGGCGTCGGCTACCGGCTGGACGTGGCATGAGCGCCCGGCGCAGGCTGGGCGCTCCCTGGCGCCGCCACCGCCCGCTGCGTACACGTCTTGCGCTGGCGGCCTCGGCGGCGGTGGCTCTGGTCGCGGTGGCCTTCTGCACGGCCGCGTTCTTCCTGATCCGCTACGAGCTGTACCACCAGCTCGATCTGAATCTGACGCAGTCGGCGACCCTGGTGACCCAGCAGAACCGGGACGAGGGCCCGGGGACGGTGGCGGGCGAGTGCCGCTTCCTGTCCGCTCCGGCGTGTGCGCAGATCGTGCCCGCGGCCGCCGGGAAGGACCCTGAACAGCCCTATCTCCTGCCGGTCGGCGCGCCCGTCCGGGAGGTCGCGGCCGGTGAACGGGCTCCGTACTTCACCAATGTCACGCTCTTCGGCCATCCGTCGCGGATGCTGACGACACACTTCGGCAAGGGGGAAGCGCTCCAGGTCGCGCTGCGCGCGGACACGGTGGAGAAGGGCGTACGCCGGGCGGCCTGGCTGCTCGCGGCGGCGGGCGGCGCGGGCGTGCTGCTCGCGGGCGCGCTGGGGTACTGGGTGTCCCGTACGGGCCTGGCTCCGCTGGCCCGGCTCACCGCCACCGCGGAACGCATCGCCGCGACCCGCGATCCGCGCCACCGCATCGAACTCCCGCCGGGCCCGTCGTCCCGCCAGGACGAGGTCACCCGGCTGGCCACCACCTTCAATACGATGCTCGGTGAGCTGGAGCAGTCGGTCACGGCACAGCGCCGGCTGGTCGCGGACGCCTCCCACGAGCTGCGTACGCCGCTGACGGCACTGCGCACCAACGCGGAGCTGCTCGCCCGCTCCGACCGTCTCACCGAGGCGCAGCGCGACCGTGCCTCGGGTGCGCTCGCCCGTCAGCTGCGGGAAGTGACGGGCCTGGTCAATGACTTGATCGAGCTGGCGCGGGACGAGGAGCCGCATCCGCTCCTCGAGGAGGTGGCGCCGGCGCCGCTGGTCGCCCACTGCGTGGAGAGGGCGCGCGCCCACTGGCCGCAGATCCCGTTCACGCTCTGGACGGACGAAGCCGCCACGGAGCTGACACTGCCCGGCGTCCCGTCCCGGCTGTCACGGCTGCTGACCAATCTGCTGGACAACGCGGCGAAGTTCAGCCCGCCGGGAGCGCACGTGGAAGTGGCGCTCGGCCGGACCGAGCTGACGGTCCGGGACCACGGCCCCGGTATCGCGGCGGAGGATCTCCCGTACGTCTTCGACCGCTTCTATCGCGCCGAGTCGGCCCGCGCGCTGCCCGGCTCGGGCCTTGGCCTGGCGATGGCCCGCCAGATCGCCCGCGCGCACGGCGCGGAGCTCAGGGCGGAACAGGCCCCGGGGGGCGGCGCGTTGTTCCGGCTCACGTTCCCGGACGGGTCGCCGTAGCGTGGCGACCGGAACCGGCGCGTTCGCGGTCCTTGGGCCGGGGCCGCCCCGGCCGGTCGACGTGCGGGAGGCGCGTCGCCTCCTCGGCGGGCAGCAGTCCGGCCCCGATGAGTGCGGCCCGCCCGGCCATGCGCCCGGCCAGCCGGTATCCGTACTCCGACGAGTCCGTCTCGTGGAAGCGGCCCTCGGTGAGGAGCACGGCCGCCGCCACCCCCTCCAGCCCGGCCTCGATGCCTGCGCGCAGCGGCCCGATGCACTCGGCGGGCAGCAGCTCTTCGGGCACGGTGTTCAGGAACTCCGCGCCTCCGTCCTCGGCGGGCGGCTCGAAGTCCACCGTGAAGTGGGCGAAGGGACCGCAGCTCGAGATGCGGTGGTAGCGCACGCGCACCTCGCGTACGGGAAAAGGAAGGCCGGTCATCCCGCCACCGTAGGGCGCGACGACCGGCCTTCCCACCGGATGTCAGAAGCCGGGCGGCTCGGTGTAGGTACCCCACTCGTCCCGGAGCGCGTCGCAGATCTCGCCCAGGGTGGCCTCCGCGCGGACCGCGTCCAGCATCGGAACGATCATGTTGGAGCCGTCCCGCGCGGCGGTCAGCATCGCCTCGATCGAGGACCGTACGCGCGCGTCGTCGCGTCCCGTCCTGCGGCCGGCGAGAACCCGGACCTGCTCACGCTCGACCTCGTGGCTGACCCGCAGGATCTCCAGGTCACCGGTGACCGAGCCGTGGTGGACATTGACGCCCACGACCCGCTTGTCGCCCTTCTCCAGGGACTGCTGGTACTGGAACGCCGACTCGGCGATCTCGCCGGTGAACCAGCCGTCCTCGATACCGCGCAGGATGCCCGAGGTGATCGGGCCGATGGGGTGCTTGCCGTCGGCATGCGCCCGCCGGCCGCGCTCCTTGATCTGGTCGAAGATCTTCTCGGCGTCGGCCTCGATACGGTCGGTGAGCTGCTCGACGTACCAGGAGCCGCCGAGCGGGTCGGCGACATTGGCGACGCCGGTCTCCTCCATCAGCACCTGCTGGGTGCGCAGCGCGATCTCCGCGGCCTGCTCGCTCGGCAGGGCGAGGGTCTCGTCCAGGGCGTTGGTGTGCAGGGAGTTGGTGCCGCCGAGGATCGCGGAGAGCGCCTCGACCGCGGTGCGTACGACGTTGTTGTACGGCTGCTGGGCGGTGAGCGAGACACCGGCGGTCTGGGTGTGGAAGCGGAGCCACTGTGCCTTGTCGGTCGTGGCGCCGTACACCTCCTTCATCCAGCGCGCCCAGATCCGGCGTGCCGCGCGGAACTTGGCGATCTCCTCGAAGAAGTCGAGGTGTGCGTCGAAGAAGAAGCTGAGCCCGGGCGCGAAGGTGTCGACGTCCAGGCCGCGGCTCAGTCCCAGCTCGACATAACCGAAGCCGTCGGCCAGCGTGTACGCGAGCTCCTGCGCGGCCGTCGCGCCCGCCTCGCGGATGTGGTAGCCGGAGACCGAGAGGGGCTTGTACGCGGGGATTCCCTGTGCGCAGTGCTCCATCAGGTCGCCGATCAGACGCAGATGCGGCTCGGGCTGGAAGAGCCACTCCTTCTGCGCGATGTACTCCTTGAAGATGTCGGTCTGCAGCGTGCCGTTCAGCACGGCCGGGTCGATGCCCTGGCGCTCGGCGGCGACCAGGTACATGCAGAAGACCGGGACGGCCGGGCCGCTGATCGTCATGGAGGTGGTGACGTCGCCGAGCGGGATGTCCTTGAAGAGGACCTCCATGTCGGCGGCGGAGTCGATGGCGACGCCGCAGTGGCCGACCTCGCCGAGCGAGCGCGGGTCGTCGGAGTCGCGGCCCATCAGGGTCGGCATGTCGAAGGCGACGGAGAGGCCGCCGCCGCCGTTGGCCAGGATCTTCTTGTAGCGCTCGTTGGTCTGCTCGGCGTTGCCGAAGCCGGCGAACTGGCGGATGGTCCAGGTGCGGCCGCGGTAGCCGGTCGGGTAGAGCCCACGGGTGAAGGGGTACTCACCGGGCCAGCCGATCCGCTCGAAGCCGTCGTAGGTGTCCCCCGGCAGCGGGCCGTACACCGGCTCGACCGGATCGCCGGAGAGCGTGGTGAAGTCGGCGTCCCGCGTACGGGCCTTGTCGTAACGGGCCTGCCAGCGTCGGCGGCCTTCCTCGATGGCGTCAGCGTCCATACCTCCGAATTTACTAGGACGTCCTAGTAAATGTCGATGGGAGACCGCCGCGAGCCTGGCTCGCGGCGGAAAGTGTTACGCCTTTGCGGTCACCGCGCCGTCGTCCGTGATCAGCGGACGGATCTCGCGGCTGATCTTCGGCTCGACAAAGAAGGAGGCCACAGGGATGCAGCCGGCGGCCAGCACCCACAGCAGCTTGCCGAACGGCCACTTCGCCTTGGATCCCAGATCGAAGGCGAAAATCACGTAGATGATGAAGAGAACACCGTGGATCTGCGAGATCAGCATGGTGTCACCGACCTCGAACGCGTACTTCGCGACGATCGCCACGGTGAAGACCAGCAGCCATACGGCGGTGATGTACGCCATCACCCGGTAACGGGACAGCACATTCGACTTCATGGCACCGAGCGTAACCGGGCACAAGGGGCGATCTTGCGGCGGGGGCCGCGCGCTACTTCTCGTCGAAGTCCTGCGCCGAGACCCGCAGCGGACGGAGCATCGCGAAGATCTCCCCGCACTCCTCGGCGTCGTACGCACTGAGCCCGAATTGCCTCTCCATCAGCTCGCGGGTGGCCGCCTCGACGACCTCCCGGCCCTTCTCCGTGATGGAAGCGAGGGTGCCGCGCCCGTCGTTCGGATTGGGCCGCTTGTCGACCAGACCGGACCTCACCAGCCGGTCCACGGTGTTGGTCACCGAGGTCGGGTGGACCATCAGCCGCTCGCCGATCTTGGACATCGGCAGCTCGCCGGCCTTGGAGAAGGTGAGCAGCACCAGCGCCTCGTACCGCGCGAAGGTCAGTCCGTACGGCTTGACGATCGCGTCGACCTCGGCGAGCAGGATCTGATGCGCGCGCATGATCGAGGTGATCGCGGCCATCGAGGGCACGGGTCCCCATCGCTGCTGCCAGAGCTCGTCGGCTCGGGCAATGGGGTCGAAGGGAAGGCTGAGCGGCTTCGGCACGACACCGACCCTACCGACTGGTCATATGGCGGTCAGCCCCGTCTCGCCCTTCGGTCCTCCCGGCCGCAGGGACCGCAGGATCTCAGAACCGCCGGATCTCAGGACCGCCGGATCTCAGGACCGCCGGATCTCAGGACCGCAGGACCGCAAGCCCTTCCGACCGCCGGACCTCCTGACCGCCGGACCTCCTGACCTCGACGACGAGCGCGAGCGTGCATACGGTGCCGACGGCTCCCGAGCCCGCGACGACCTGGTGCACCGGCAGGAACTCCGCGGCTAGACCGGCGAGCGCCATGCCCACGCCCTGGATCGTCATCAGGCCCGCGGTGAGCAGGGTCATCGCCCGCCCGCGCAACTCGTCCGGGACGGCATCGACGAACCACTGGTCGAGGCCGATGACGTACGCGGCACCCGCCCCGGCGAGGGCGAGGGCGAACAGCGCCCAGGCCATGCCCGGTGTGCCCGCGTAGATCACCAGGGGCAGCAGCCCCACGGCCGCCACCGGCAGCACGATGCGGGAGCGGGAGCGAGGGCTCAGTACGGAACCGACGTACAGCTCGGCGGAGATGTGGCCGACCGGCATCGCGCACATCAGCAGCCCGAGGGCGGCGGGTCCGATGCCGATCTCGTCGGCGTACGGGGCGGCGAGCGCTTCCGGGGCCACGACGAACATCGTCGGCAGCCAGAAGAGCAGCATCAGCGCACGGATCCGCCGGTCGCCGAGGAGCAGCCGGGCCCCGGCGAGCGAATCCTTCAGGAGCGCGCCGCCCCCGCCCGCGCGGGCGGGCCGGTCGCGGGTGCCGAAGCGCAGCAGTGCGGCGGACGCGAGGAAAGTCACCGCGGTGATGCTGATGGCCCCGCGCGGGGAGACGACGGCGAGCAGGACGCCGCCCGCCCCGAACCCGGCGAGCAGTGCGCTCTGCGACACGATGCGGAGCAGTGAGCGGCCCAGTACGTAGAGGTCACCCTCACCGAGGATGTCGGTGAGCGCTGCCATCCGGGTCCCGGTGAAGACGGGCGCCACGGCGGCGACGGCACAGCGCAGCGCGAGCAGCCCGCCGACGGGGGTCCCGGGCAGCACCATGACGGCGACGCAGGCGGCACAGACGAGATCACAGACGACGAGCACCCGCCGGGCCGGGTAGCGGTCGGCGACACCGGCGAAGAGCGTTCCGCCGAGGAGGTACGGCAGAAACCCGAGCGCGAAGGTGAGCGCGCTGAGGAGGGGCGATCCGGTGAGGTCGTAGACGAGGAACGTGAGCGCGATCTCGCTGACGACGACCCCGAGCAGGGAGAGCAGATGGGCAGCGAACACGGCCCGGAACTCCCGCACGGCAAACACGCCCCGATACCCCGCCCGCCCCCCTTCGCCCGCGAGCCGCCCGGCACGGCCACCTTCGGCCGCCGGCTTCCCCGCACGACCACCTTCGGCCGCCGGCTTCCCCACGCCACCCCCTTCGGCCGCCGGCTTCCCCGCACGACCGGCCGGGACGCGCTCGCCCGACGCCCGCCCATCCGCGTCGGCGCCCCCCATCCCCAGCGGCGCCTCCCCGCCGGGGGCAGACCGACCCGGCCCTTCCTGCCGGGCGGCCGCGCAGTCCGTGCCGGGTTCCACGACGCGACCGTCCGCGGCCGCCCTTTCTCCGGGCGCGCCCGCGGGCCCGCCCCTCAACTCCTCGTTCGGCATGGCGATCAGCGTGCCGTCGCCCCAGCCCGCTCCCTAGACTTTCGGCTGGATCCGAATCTCCCGAGGAGGGCTCACCGCATGCCGTTCCATCTGCACTTCGGCGAGAGCGACCTCCTCCGCTGCCGGTTCGCCGTCTCCCCCCTGTGGGAGACCCAGGAAGCCGTACGCACCCTCGACCGGCCCGAACGGCACGGATATCACCTGCCCTGGCTGCGGCGGATACGGGACGCCGCCGACGGGATCGATCTGCGCCCGCTGTGGCTGCTGATGCCGCAGAACGGGCACAACCCCGACTTCCTCTGCCCTCCGCCCCTCGGACCCATCGCCTCCTTCGAGGAGGAGATCGCAGGCGTGCGTGCCACCCCGCTCGAGACCGCACGGGAGGACATGGCCCTCGCCCTCGCCGACAGGCCGGGCGGACTGGACAGTGCCGCCGGACGGGCCATGCTCGGTGATCCGGCGCGGGCCGTACGGGAGTTGGCCGGGCTGCTCGAGCAGGCCTGGCGCGCGCTGATCGAGCCCGAGTGGCCCCGGCTGCGGGCACTGCTCGAGGCCGACGTCGCGTACCACTCGCGGCGGCTCGCCGAGGCCGGATTCGAGCGGCTGGTCGGCGAGTTGAGCCCGCAGCTCGGCTGGCAGGACTCCACGCTCACGATCGTCGGGACGAACGGTGACCACGTCCGCGTGCTCGGCGGTCAGGGTCTTGTGCTGATGCCGAGCGTCTTCTCCTGGCCCCATGTGGTCAGCGGCTTCGAGCCGCCCTGGCAGCCGGCCGTGATCTACCCGGCGCGCGGCATCGGCGGACTGTGGACGGAGGCCGCGGACCGTACGCCCGACGCGCTGGCCCGGCTGCTCGGCCGGGTGCGCGCGGACGTCCTGTGCGCGCTCGACGAGCCGGCCGGGACCACCGCGCTCGCGCACGTCCTCGGCCTCGCGCCCTCGTCCGTATCGGCGCATCTGTCGGTGCTGCGCGGCGCGGGGCTGCTGACCTCGCGCCGCTACGGTCACCAGGTGCTGTACGAACGGACACCCCTGGGGATCGCGCTGGCATCGCAACCCGAAGCCGAGTGACCGGCCGGGCGGCCGGCCGAGTGACCGGCCATGTGACCGGCCGGGCCCGGGCCGGGCTCAGACGGAGAGATGCCGTTCCACGGTCGCCACCTTGGAGCTGAGACCATCGCTGACGCCGGGCCGGATGTCGGCCTTGAGGACGACGGAGACGCGCGGGGCGCGGGCCTCGACCGCCGCGACGGCGCGTTTGACGACGTCCATCACCTCGTCCCACTCGCCCTCGATCGAGGTGAACATCGCGTCCGTGCGATGGGGCAGTCCGGATGCGCGGACCACGCGGACGGCGTCGGCGACGTATTCGCCGACGTCCTCCCCGACGCCCAGCGGAGTGACGGAGAAGGCGACGATCATGCGCTGACCTTGGGCTCACGGCGGGCGCGGGAGGCGATGACGGCGTCCTCGGCCTCGCGCTTGAGCTTGCGCTCCGCGAAGAAGCCGCCGAAGGGGAGGACGGAGAGGACGAAGTAGAGGGCCGCGGTCTTCGCGTTCCACTTGGTGCGGTTCCAGGCGTCCAGCCAGAAGAGCACGTACAGGATGAAGAGCACGCCGTGGACCGCGCCCATCACCGGGACCGCGTTGAACTCCGTCGTGCGCTTGAGTACCGAGCAGACGAGCAGCAGGAGGAAGGACACGGCCTCCGGCGCGGAGACCAGACGGAGGCGGTGGAGGGACGAGGCGGTCTTGATGTCCACGAAAGTCACCTTCGGTGGGAGGGGGCGTTGATCTTGTGAACGCATGCACAAGCGTCGGCCCATTGTGGCAGTACGGCTCCGCCTTCGCTTTCTCAGGGTCCAGATCCTCCTCCGGGCCACTGTTCGCACCCGGAATCACCGGATAACGTCGCTCCGTGGCAATGTTCCGACTCCAAGGCAGCAAGGTGCTCGCCGTCGATATGACCGGCGACGCCGTCAAAGCGAAGAACGGCTCGATGGTCGCCTACGACGGCCAGATGGCCTTCAAGAAGATGTCCGGCGGCGGTGAGGGCATCCGCGGGATGGTCACCCGCCGCCTCACCGGCGAGCAGATGGTGATGATGGAGGTGAAGGGGCAGGGCACCTGCTACTTCGCCGATCGCGCCTCCGAGATCAACCTGGTGAACCTGCACGGCGACAAGCTCTATGTCGAGTCGAGCAACCTGCTGTGCACGGACGCGGGACTGCGCACCGGCACGAGCTTCACCGGGCTGCGCGGCGGGGCGACCGGCAACGGTCTGTTCACCACCACCGTCGAAGGCACCGGCCAGGCGGCGATCATGTCGGACGGCCAGGCCGTGGTGCTGCGGGTGACACCCCAGTACCCGCTCTCCGTCGACCCCGGCGCGTACGTCGCCCACCAGGGCAATCTCCAGCAGAGTTTCCAGTCCGGGGTGAACTTCCGGACCCTCATGGGCGAGGGCTCGGGCGAGGCCTTCCAGATCCGCTTCGAGGGCGACGGCCTGGTGTACGTCCAGCCGAGCGAGCGGAACACCGTCGGGGGCGAGGTCTGATGCCGTTCCGTGAGATCAATTCAAGGATGGTCGAGGCGACGGTCCTCCCCGGCCAGAAGATGTTCAGCCAGCGCGGCGCGATGCTCGCGTACAAGGGCGACGTCTCTTTCACGCCGAACATGCAGGGCGGTCAGGGCGGCCTGGCGTCGATGATCGGCCGCCGCGTGGCGGGCGAGGCGACGCCGCTGATGGCGGTGGAGGGCAGCGGCACGGTGATGTTCGGCCACGGCGGCCACCACATCCAGCTCATCAACCTCACCGGCGAGACCCTGTACGTCGAGGCCGACCGGCTGCTCGCCTTCGACGGCACGCTGCAGCAGGGCACGATGTTCATGGGCTCGCAGGGCGGGGTCATGGGCATGGTGCGCGGACAGGTGACGGGCCAGGGCCTGTTCACGACCACGCTCAAGGGCCAGGGCGCCGTCGCGGTGATGGCGCACGGCGGAGTGATCGAGCTGCCGATCACTCCGGGCCGGGCGGTCCATGTGGACCCGCAGGCGTATGTCGCCCACCACGGCGACGTACGCAACAAGCTCTCCACCGCGCTCGGCTGGCGCGACATGGTGGGGCGCGGCTCGGGCGAGGCCTTCCAGCTGGAGCTCAGCGGCAGTGGTGCGGTGTACGTCCAGGCGTCGGAGGAGAAGCTGTGAGCACGCCCGTGATCCACGACCCGATGTCACTGCCGAGCGACGACAACGTCAATCCGTACACCTTCTGCGTGGAGCTGAAATCCAGCCAGTGGTTCCTGCAGAAGGGGAAGATGATCGCCTATTACGGGCAGATCGACTTCAACGGCATCGGCCACGGCCGGCTCGACCGGCTGATGCGGACCTCCTTCCACTCGCCGCTGCACGCGAGCGACTGGGTGGTGGCGGAGGGCAGCGGCAAGATGCTGCTCGCCGACCGCGCCTTCGATGTGAACTCCTACGACCTGGAGAACGGCAACCTCACGATCCGCTCCGGGAACCTGCTGGCGTACCAGCCGACGCTGGCGCTGAAGCAGTCGATCGTGCCCGGCTTTCTGACGCTGATCGGTACGGGGAAGTTCGTGGCCGCGTCCAACGGTCCCGTGGTCTTCATGGAGCCGCCGATCCGGGTGGATCCGCAGGCGCTGGTCGGGTGGGCCGACTGCCCCTCGCCCTGCCACCACTACGACCACGGCTATATGACGGGCGTGATGGGCGGGCTGCGGGCCATGACAGGGATCGGCGGGGCCTCGGGCGAGGAGCACCAGTTCGAGTTCGTCGGGGCCGGCACCGTGCTGCTCCAGTCGACCGAGGCGCTGATGGCCGAGCAGGCGACCGGTGCCGTGCCGCATGACGCGGGGGTTCCCGGCGGGCACGGTGGGGGGCAAGCCCCAGGTCAACACGGGTCCGCACCCCGCCTCCCCGGTCAACTGGGGGACCTCCAGCGCCGCTTCGGCCTGTGAGCGGTAGTCTGCGGAGTGTGACGTCGAACGTCTGCACCTTTGCGCGAGGGCACCATTTGTCGCACGCCGGGCGCCGGGCGTCACACTCATCGCACCCATCCACTTCGTCCGTCTTTCAACTTCTTAGGTAGAATCCATATATGGAGACCGAGACGGCCACCCGCTGGCTGACCGATGACGAGCAGTGCGCCTGGCGCACATATCTGGATGTCAACCGGCTGTTGACGTACCAGATGGAGAAGGACCTCCAGCCGTTCGGCCTGACCAACAACGACTACGAGATCCTGGTCAACCTCTCCGAGTCGGCGGACAGGCGGATGCGGATGAGCGACCTCGCCGCGTCGACGCTGCAGTCCAAGAGCCGGCTCTCCCATCAGATCACCCGCATGGAGAACGCGGGACTGGTCCGCCGGGAGAACTGCGAGTCGGACCGGCGAGGGTTGTACGCGGTCCTGACCGAACAGGGCATTGAGACCATGCAGAAGGTCGCGCCGCACCATGTCGCGTCCGTGCGCAAGCACTTCATCGACATGCTCTCACCGGAGGCCCTCGCGGATCTACGCGAGTCACTCTCACCGGTCGCCGAGCATCTGCGCGGGCGACGCGGCAAGGTGTAGCGGCAAGGATGTAGCGGCGAAGGAAGGGCACAGCGGCGCGGCGAAGGCACCGGCGAAGGCCGCAAGGGCGTCGCGGCAACGCGCAGCGGCGGCCGGTACTTTCAGGCGGCGGGCAGGGCGAGTTCGAACAGCGCCCCGCCGGCCGGGGACCGGCCGACCGTGAGCGTGCCGCCGTGGCGATGAGCCACATCGCGGGCGATCGCGAGGCCGAGTCCCGCGCCGCCGTCGTCCCTGGCGCGGGACTCGTCGAGGCGGACGAACCGCTCGAAGATCCGCTCGCGTTCGGCTTCCGGCACGCCCGAACCGTCGTCCCCGACCGCCAGTACGACGCGGTCGCCTTCCCTGCGGACGGACGCGGTGACCGAAGTACGCGCATGACGCTGGGCGTTGTCCAGCAGATTGCCGAGCACCCGCGCCAACTGCCCGCGCGATCCCGTCACCTCCAGCCCGTCGGTGGCGGTGACCGTCACCGGGATGCGGTCACCGGCCCTCTGGGAGGTCTCCTCGCGGGCCAGCGCGGCGAGGTCGAGCAGGGACTGCCCCGGCTGCTCCCCCGCATCCAGACGAGCCAGCAGCAGCAGATCCGCGGCGAGCTGCTGCAACCGTACGGTGTCCGCGACCGCGCCCGGCACATCCAGCAACTCCGGGTGGGCCGCGCCGACTTCGAGCTGGGTGCGCAGCGAGGCGATGGGGCTGCGCAGTTCGTGCGAGGCGTCCGCGACAAAGCGCCGCTGGCGCTCCACGGAGGCTTCGAGCGCGGCCAGCGTCTCGTTCGTCGTACGGGCCAGCCTCGCCACCTCGTCGCGTGAATCCGGCTCGGGGACGCGCCTGGAGAGATCCTCGGAGGCGGTGATGGCCGCCATCTCGCCCCTGATGCCCTCCACAGGCTTCAGGGCCCGCCGGGTCACCAGCCAGGTCACCGAGCCGACCACCACAAGCAGCAGCGGGAAGCCGACGAGCATCGCGTCACGCACCGTGCCGACCGCGTCCTGCTCGGTGGTCAGGGGCGCGCCCGCGTAGACCGTGACGGTCTGCTCGGCCTCGTTGGTCGCCTCGACCGCGGCGAAGCGGTAGTCGGCGCGGTCACCGTCCACGGTGGCGCGGCCGGAGCTGAACCGCGGCTCGTCGCCCGAGACCTCGCCGCGCGCCGGATCGGCGGCGGTGTCGTCGTCGGCGTCACTGTCGTCGTCGTCCTCGGCCCCCGGCCCCGTCGATCCCGCACCCGCGGCCGGGGTCTGTGCCTGGGGCTTCACCTGCGCGCTCCCGGTCCCGGAGACCGCCTCCAGCCCCTCGCTCGCGGCAAGCACCCGGCCGTCCTCGCCGACGACCTGGACCGGGCGGTCGTCGTCGCTGTCGGGCAGGTCCAGTCGGTCGCCCGGCCTGGCGAGGGCGAACCGCGAGGCCACGTCCTGGGCCGTGACCTCGGCCTGGAGATCCGCCTGGCCGATGAGGTTCGAGCGCAGTACGAGAAGTACGGAGAGCCCGGCGGCGATCAGGGCGACGGCGACGACGAGGGTGGCGCCGAACGCGGCCCGAGCCCGTACGGATCTCATGACGCCGCCACCAGCCGGTAGCCCGCGCCGCGCAGGGTCTGGATCCGGTCCGCGCCGAGCTTGCGGCGCAGGGCGCTGATGTAGACCTCGATGATGTTGGGGTCGCCGTCGTAGGCGAAGTCCCAGACGTGCTCGAGGATCTCCGGCTTGCTGACCACCTCGCCGGAGCGCATCGCCAGTTGCTCCAGGACGGCGAACTCCTTGGCGGTGAGGGCGACTTCGTCCTCACCGCGGAAGACACGGCGGGCGGCGGTGTCCACACGGAGCCCGCCGACGACGAGTACCGGCGAGCCGCCGGAGCGGCCGCGGCGGCGCAGCAGCGCCTTGATCCGTGCCACCAGGACGACGTACGAGAAGGGCTTGGTCAGATAGTCGTCGGCGCCGGTGTCGAGGCCCTCGGCCTCGTCGTACTCGCCGTCCTTGGCGGTCAGCATCAGGATCGGGACGTCGTGGCCGGCCGCGCGCAGCGCCCCGCAGACCCGGTAGCCGTTCATGCCGGGCAGCATGATGTCGAGGACGACCAGGTCGTACGAGCCCTCGCCTGCCCGGTGCAGTCCCTCCAGGCCGTCATGGACCACGTCCACGGCATAGCCCTCGGCCTCCAGTCCCCTGGCGAGGGACAGGGCGAGCCGCTTCTCATCCTCCACGATCAACAAACGCATGCGCTCAGGGTCGCAAACCGAAGCTGAAGATCACTTCAGGTGGCTTCAGGCCGGCTTCAGGATCCCCGCGCCAGATTGGTTCCCGTCGCGATCGAACGACTCGGGAGGAACCCTCATGAAGCGCAACCTTGGCATCGCCACCCTGGCCGCGGCCGTCCTGGTGGGCGGCGGAACGTACACCGCCGCCGCCGTGACGGGCAACGACGACGGCCCGCGGACGGCCCCGTCCGCACCCGTGGCGGCGGCGGGCACGCCGGACGACGACGAGCGGTCCGGGAAGCAGCCGGCCGGACCGACCGCGGCCCAGGCTGTGGCCGCCGCGCTGAAGCAGACCCCCGGCACCGTGGAGTCGGTCGACCTCGACGACGACGGGGCGGCGTACTGGGAGGTCGATGTCGTCGGCAAGGACAACCGCGAGCACGAGCTGAAGGTCGACGCGAAGACCGGGGCCGTACGCAGCGGGGACAGCGGCGGCGATCGCGATGACCGGGATGACGACCGCGATGACGACCGAGCGGCCGTGCGCGGTGCCGGCGTCGATGCCCGGCAGGCCGCGGCGGCGGCACTCGCCGCACACCCCGGGACGGTCACGTCGGTCGACTTCGACGACGACGCCTGGGAGGTCGAGGTCCACGTCGAGAACGGTGGCGAGCGGGAGCTGACGGTCGACGCCAGGACCGGCAAGGTGACGGCGGCCGCCCAGGACGACGACAGCGCGGACGACCGCCGTGACGACGCGGACGACAACGACGGCTCCGACGACTGAGCCGCCCACCACGCCAGGCGGGCGAGCAGGGCGCCCACGGCCGGGACCGCGACGTGCGGGCCCGCCCGGGGCGCTCTCGCGCGTTCGGCGCCCCGGCGAGGCGACGGGCACGCCGGGGCCGAGGACCAGGTCCAGGACCTGGACCAGGGACTGCGGGCCGGCCACGGAGCACGCGGGGCGGCCTCCCGGCACGGCGGAGCAACTCCGCCGTGCCGGGAGGCCACCGCCGTACGCCCCGCTACGCCTGTGTGATGCCCGCCACCAGTTCGTCCGCCGCCGTGTACGGGTCCAGCTCCCCCGCCACGATCCGTTCCGCCAGCGCGCCCAGACGGCGGTCACCGTGCAGGTCGCCGATGCGTTCCCGCAGGGCCGTCACCGCGATGGTCTCCACCTCGCCGGCCGCGCGGCGGGCGCGGCGCTCCGCGAGGACGCCGTGCTCCTCCATCCACGCGCGGTGCTTCTCCAGCGCCTCGACGACCTCGTCGATGCCCTCGCCCCGCGCCGCGACCGTCTTCACGATCGGCGGTCGCCAGTCGCCCGGCCCGCGGGCCTCGCCCAGGCCGAGCATGTGGTTCAGCTCGCGGGCCGTCGCGTCCGCGCCGTCCCGGTCCGCCTTGTTGACGACATACACATCGCCGATCTCGAGGATGCCCGCCTTCGCCGCCTGGATGCCGTCGCCCATCCCGGGCGCCAGCAGCACCACCGAGGTGTCCGCCTGCGAGGCGATCTCCACCTCCGACTGCCCGACGCCCACCGTCTCGACCAGGATCACGTCGCAGCCTGCCGCGTCCAGGACGCGGATCGCCTGCGGTGCGGACCAGGCAAGACCGCCCAGATGGCCGCGGGTGGCCATGGAGCGGATGTAGACGCCCGGATCGGAGGCGTGGTCCGACATCCGGACCCGGTCTCCGAGCAGCGCCCCGCCCGAAAAGGGCGAGGACGGGTCGACAGCCAGGACGCCGACCCGCTTACCGGTCTTCCGGTACGCGGACACCAGCGCCGAGGTGGAGGTGGATTTGCCGACGCCGGGCGAGCCCGTCAGGCCCACCACGTACGCGCCGCCCGTCAGCGGCGCCAGCGCCGCCATGACCTCCCGCAGCTGCGGGGACGCCCCCTCCACCAGAGAGATCAGCCGGGCCACGGCCCGGGGCCTGCCCTCGCGCGCCTGGGCGACCAGTTGGGGGACGTCCACCATGTGCCTGCTCCTTACTTGCCGGCCAGGCGAACGATCAGCGCGTCGCCCTGACCGCCGCCGCCGCACAGCGCCGCCGCACCGACGCCGCCGCCCCGGCGCTTCAGCTCCAGCGCCAGGTGCAGGACCACCCGCGCGCCGGACATGCCGATCGGGTGACCGAGGGCAATCGCACCGCCGTTGACATTCACCTTTTCCGGGGATACCCCGAGGTCCTTCATTGACTGCACGGCGACCGCGGCGAACGCCTCGTTGATCTCGACGAGGTCGAGGTCCTCGACGCCGAGGCCTTCCTTGCGCAGGGCCTGCTGGATCGCGTTGGACGGCTGCGACTGGAGCGAGTTGTCGGGTCCTGCCACGTTTCCGTGCGCGCCGATCTCCGCGATCCACTCCAGGCCCAGCTCCTCGGCCTTGGCCTTGCTCATCACCACGACCGCCGCGGCGCCGTCGGAGATCTGCGAGGACGTACCGGCCGTGATCGTGCCGTCCTTGGCGAACGCGGGGCGCAGCCTGCCCAGCGACTCCACCGTCGTCTCGGCGCGGATGCCCTCGTCCTTGGCGAAGACCACCGGCTCGCCCTTGCGCTGCGGGATCTCGACGGGGGTGATCTCCGCCTCGAAGATGCCGTTCTTCTGTGCGGCAGCGGCCCGCTGGTGCGAGAGCGCCGCGATCTCGTCCTGCTCGGGACGGGCGATGCCGAGCCGGGTGTTGTGCTTCTCCGTGGACTCGCCCATGGCGACGTTCTCGAAGGAGTCGGTCAGACCGTCGTACGCCATCGAGTCGAGCATCTCGATCGCGCCGTACTTGTAGCCCTCGCGCGACTTCGGCAGCAGGTGCGGAGCGTTGGTCATGGACTCCTGGCCGCCGGCGACGATCACGTCGAACTCGCCGGCGCGGATCAGCTGGTCGGCCAGCGCGATGGCGTCGAGACCGGAGAGACAGACTTTGTTGATGGTGAGCGCGGGGACACTCATCGGGATGCCGCCCTTGACCGCGGCCTGGCGCGCCGGGATCTGCCCCGCCCCGGCCTGCAGCACCTGGCCCATGATCACGTACTGCACCTGATCACCGCCGATGCCGGCCCGGTCCAGCGCCGCCTTGATGGCGAAGCCGCCGAGATCGGCACCGGAGAAGGACTTGAGCGAGCCGAGCAGGCGGCCCATGGGCGTACGGGCGCCCGCAACAATCACTGACGTGGTACCGGTCGTTCCAGACATGTGACGCGATCCCCTTTCAGCCGCAGCTGAGGAGTGAACGAGGGTTTACCTCAATGTACTGAGCAGTACTGTCCTGGGTCACCGGGCAGCTGGTGTGATCGCGCGCACGTTGCGTAACCACTGCCCGGGGCGCTGCACTGGAACCATGCTGACGCGAATCGACCACATCGGGATTGCCTGTTTCGACCTCGACAAGACAGTGGAGTTCTACCGGGCCACCTACGGCTTCGAGGTCTTCCACACCGAGGTCAACGAGGAGCAGGGCGTACGCGAAGCCATGCTCAAGATCAATGAGACGTCCGACGGCGGCGCCTCCTACCTCCAGCTCCTGGAGCCCACCCGCGAGGACTCGGCCGTGGGGAAGTGGCTGGCCAAGAACGGCGAGGGCGTCCACCACATCGCCTTCGGCACGGCGGACGTGGACGGGGATGCGCAGTCCATCCGGGACAAGGGCGTACGTGTCCTGTACGACGAGCCGCGTATCGGTTCCATGGGCTCCCGTATCACCTTCCTGCACCCCAAGGACTGCCACGGCGTTCTCACCGAACTCGTCACCTCTGCAACCGAGCACTGACCTCCGGATTCCCGGCCCGGTAGAGTGGGCGATTCCGGGCCGGGGCCGGGTCGGGGCCGCGCCGCGTCCCCGCCGTTGATCTGTCACCATTCCCCGGGGGGCCGTTCGCCGTTGGACGGTGCTCGTTTGGAGACAGTTGCGACCAGGGGACGGATGGGACCGCGCAGTGCGGGGCTACGAACGCCAGGAGAGCCACCGAGCTGACGACGACCACCTCTCGCGGTTCGAAGCCGAGATGGACCGGCTGAAGACCGCGCGGGAGAAGGCCGTCCAGCATGCCGAGGACCTCGGCTATCAGGTCGAGGTATTGCGCGCCAAGCTCCATGAGGCGCGCCGCAACCTCGCCACCCGTCCTGCTTACGACAGCGCCGACATCGGCTACCAGGCCGAACAGCTGCTCCGTAACGCCCAGGTCCAGGCCGACCAGCTGCGCTCGGACGCCGAGCGCGAGCTGCGCGACGCCCGCGCGCAGACGCAGCGCATCCTCCAGGAGCACGCCGAGCACCAGGCGCGCCTGCAGGCCGAGCTGCACACCGAGGCCAATCAGCGGCGCCAGCGTCTGGACCAGGAGCTGGCCGAGCGCCGGCAGACCGTCGAGTCGCACGTCAACGAGAACGTCGCCTGGGCAGAGCAGCTGCGCGCCCGCACCGAGGCGCAGGCCCGCCGGCTGCTCGAGGAGTCCCGCGCCGAGGCCGAGCAGTCGCTGGCCGCGGCCCGCGCCGAGGCGACCCGGGTTGCCGAGGAGGCCCGCCAGCGGCTGGGTTCCGAGTCGGAGGCCGCCCGCACCGAGGCCGAGGCGATCCTGCTGCGCGCCCGCAGGGACGCCGAGCGCCTCCTGAACGCCGCCTCCAACCAGGCGCAGGAGGCCACCAGCCACGCCGAGCAGCTGCGCTCGTCGACCAGCGCCGAGTCCGACCAGGCCCGCCAGCAGGCCGCCGAGCTGAGCCGCGCCGCCGAGCAGCGGATCCAGGAGGCGGAAGAGAAGCTGCGCGAGGCCCGCGCGGAGTCCGAGAAGGTCCTCACCGAGGCCAAGGACTCGGCGGCCAAGCAGCTGGCGTCCGCCGAGTCCGTCAACGAGCAGCGCACCCGTACGGCCAAGGCGGAGATCGCCCGGCTGGTCGGCGAGGCCACCAAGGAGTCCGAGGCCGTCAAGGCGGAGGCCGACGAGAAGCTCCGCGAGGCGATTGCCGAAGCGGAGAAGCTGGTCGCGGAGGCCGGGGAGAAGGCCAAGACGGTCGCGGCCGAGGACTCCGCGGCACATCTCGCCAAGGCGGCCCGTACCGCCGAGGAAGTACTGACCAAGGCGTCCGACGACGCCAGGGCCACCACCCGCGCGGCGAGCGAGGAGGCCGACCGGATCCGCCGCGAGGCGGAGGCCGAGGCGGACCGGCTGCGCGGCGAGGCCGCCGAGCAGGCCGACCAGCTCAAGGGCGCGGCCAAGGACGACACCAAGGAGTACCGCGCCAAGACCGTCGAGCTGCAGGAGGAGGCGCGCCGGCTGCGCGGCGAGGCCGAGCAGCTGCGCGCCGAGGCGGTCGCCGAGGGCGAGCGCATCCGCGGCGAGGCGCGTCGTGAGGCCGTCCAGCAGATCGAGGAGGCGGCCCGCACCGCCGAGGAGCTGCTGACCAAGGCGCGGACCGACGCGGACGAGCTGCGGGCCGGCGCCACCACCGAGAGCCAGCGCGTCCGTACGGAAGCGATCGAGCGGGCCACCACCCTGCGCAAGCAGGCCGAGGAGACGCTGGAGCGCACCCGCGCCGAGGCGGAGCGGCTGCGCGGCGAGGCCGAGGAGCAGGCGGAGGGCGTGAAGTCCGCCGCCGAGCAGGCCGCCGAGGAGCTGCGCGAGGAGACCGAGCGCGGCATCGCGGCCCGCCAGGGCGAGGCCGCCGAGGAACTGACCCGGCTGCACACCGAGGCCGAGTCGCGCCTCGCCGCCGCCGAGCAGGGCCTGTCCGACTCCCGCGGCGAGGGCGAGCGGATCCGCCGCGAGGCAGCCGAGGAGACCGAGCGGCTGCGCAGTGAGGCCGCCGAGCGGATCCGTACACTCCAGGCACAGGCCGAGCAGGAGGCCGAGCGGCTGCGCGACGATGCCGCCGCCGACGCCTCGACCACCCGCGCCGAGGCCGAGAACGTCGCGGTACGGCTGCGCAGCGATGCCGCCGCCGAGGCGGAACGCCTGAAGTCCGAGGCACAGGAGACCGCCGACCGGGTGCGGGCGGAGGCCGCGGCCGCCGCCGAGCGGGTGGCCGCCGAGGCAGCCGAGGCACTCGCCGCCGCCCAGGAGGAGGCGAACCGCCGTCGTCGCGAGGCCGAGGAGATCCTCGACTCCGCGCGCAGCGAGGCGAATCAGGAGCGCGAGCGGGCCCGCGAGCAGAGCGAGGAGCTCCTCGCCTCCGCCCGCAAGCGCGTCGAGGAGGCGCAGACCGAGGCGCAACGGCTGGTCGAGGAGGCCGACCGGCGCGCCACCGAGATGGTCTCCGCCGCCGAGCAGACCGCCCAGCAGGTACGGGACTCCGTCTCCGGTCTCCAGGAACAGGCCGAGCAGGAGATCGCCGGGCTGCGCTCCGCCGCCGAGCACTCCGCGGACCGCACCAGGACCGAGGCGCAGGAGGAGGCGGACCGGGTCCGCGCCGATGCGTACGCCGAGCGGGAGCGGGCCACCGAGGACGCCGGGCGACTGCGGGCCAGGGCCCACGAGGAGACCGAGGCCGCGAACGCGCTCGCCGAGCGGACCGTCTCGGACGCGATCACCGAGTCGGACCGGCTGCGCGCCGACACCGCGGAGTACACGCAGCGGGTCCGTACCGAGGTGTCGGACTCCCTCGCCGCCGCCGAGCAGGACGCCTCGCGCGCCCGTGCGGAGGCACGCGAGGACGCCAACCGCATGCGTTCCGACGCCGCCGCCCAGGCCGATCTGCTCATCGGCGAGGCGACGAGCGAGAGCGAGCGGCTGCGCAGCGACGCGGCCGAGGCCCTGTCCGCCGCGGAGACGGGCGCGGCCCGTCTGCTGCAGGAGGCCGAGCAGATCAAGGCGGACGCCGAGGCCGAGGCCGAGCGGTTGCACGCCGGGATCCGTGCCGAGGGCGAGCACATTCTCGACGAGGCCCGCGAGGCCGCCGACAAGCGCCGGGCGGATGCCGCCGGTCAGGCCGACGAGCTCATCTCCGAGGCGAGCAGCGAGGCCGAGCGGCTGCGCGCCGAGGCCGCCGACACGGTGGGTTCCGCCCAGCAGGCCGCCGAGCGCATCAAGTCCGAGGCCCAGAGGGCCAAGGCGGACGCGGAGGCCGCGGTCGAGCTGATGCGTACGGAGGCCAGGCAAGAGGCGGACCGGGCGGTCGACGAGGCGCGCGAGGCCGCGGCCAAGCGCCGTGCGGACGCCGCCGAGCAGGCCGACCAGCTCATCAACAAGGCACAGGAGGAGGCGCTGCGCGCAGCCACCGAGGCCGAGGAGCAGGCCGACCTGATGGTGGGCGCTGCCCGCAAGGAGGCCGACCGGCTGGTCGGCGAGGCTACGGTCGAGGGCAACTCCCTGGTGGAGAAGTCCCGTACGGACGCCGATGAGCTGCTGGTCGGCGCGCGCCGGGACGCCACCGCCGTCAGGGAACGCAGCGAGGAGCTGCGGACCCGTGTCGAGTCCGAGGTCGAGGAGCTGCACGAGCGGGCCCGCCGGGAGACCTCCGAGCAGATGAAGTCGGCCGGCGAGCGGGTCGACCATCTCCTGAAGACCGCCACCGAGCAGCAGGCCGAGGCCGAGGCGAAGGCCAAGGAGCTCCTGTCCGACGCCAATTCGGAGGCCGGCAAGGTCCGGATCGCGGCGGTGCGCAAGGCCGAGGGGCTCCTGAAGGAGGCCGAGCAGAAGAAGGCCGAGCTGGTCCGGGAGGCCGAGCGGATCAAGGCGGAGGCGGAGGAAGAGGCCGAGCGTATGGTCACGGAGGGCAAGCGCGAGCTCGATGTGCTGGTGCGCCGCCGCGAGGACATCCAGGCGGAGATCTCTCGTGTCCAGGACGTACTTGAGGCGTTGGAGTCTTTTGAAGCGCCGTCGGGTGGGAAGGACGGAGGCGTCAGAGCAGGCGCAAGTGCGGGGGTTACACGTTCGAGTGGCAAGTCATCCGAGAGCTAGCCACTCAAAAGGCTGGACATTCTCCAGATCAAACGGGCATCCACACGGTGACACGCCGCTTCGGCCCCTAGGATTCTCCCTATCACCTCACCGGTCTCATTCGACAGGAACCCCATGAGCGACACATCCTCCCCCTTCGGCTTCGAGCTCGTGCGGCGTGGTTACGACCGCGGTCAGGTGGACGACCGCATTACCAAACTCGTCGCCGACCGTGACAGTGCCCTGGCCCGAATCACCTCTCTGGAAAAGCGCATCGAGGAACTCCACCTCGAGACGCAGAACGCCCAGGCCCAGGTCAACGACGCGGAGCCGTCGTACGCCGGTCTCGGTGCGCGCGTCGAGAAGATCCTCCGCCTCGCCGAGGAGGAGGCGAAGGACCTTCGCGAGGAGGCCCGTCGCGCGGCCGAGCAGCACCGTGAGCTCGCCGAGTCCGCCGCCCAGCAGGTGCGCAACGACGCCGAGTCGTTCGCCGCCGAGCGCAAGTCGAAGGCGGAGGACGAGGGCGTCCGTATCGTCGAGAAGGCGAAGGGCGAGGCCTCTACACTGCGCAGCGAGGCGCAGAAGGACGCGCAGTCCAAGCGCGAGGAGGCGGACGCACTCTTCGAGGAGACCCGTGCCAAGGCCGCCCAGGCCGCCGCGGACTTCGAGACGAACCTCGCCAAGCGCCGTGAGCAGTCGGAGCGCGACCTGGCTTCGCGTCAGGCGAAGGCGGAGAAGCGCCTGGCGGAGATCGAGCACCGCGCCGAGCAGCTTCGTCTGGAGGCCGAGAAGCTGCGTACGGACGCGGAGCGCCGGGCCCGTCAGACGGTGGAGACGGCGCAGCGCCAGGCCGAGGACATCGTGGCCGACGCGAACGCCAAGGCCGACCGGATCCGCAGCGAATCGGAGCGCGAGCTGGCGGCGCTCACCAACCGCCGCGACTCGATCAACGCCCAGCTGACCAACGTCCGCGAGATGCTGGCCACGCTGACCGGTGCGGCCGTGGCCGCGGCCGGCACCCCCGCCGACGACGAGCCGATCTCCCGCGGTGTCCCGGCCCAGCAGTCCCGCTAGTGGGACCTGCGGTGCGGTAGCACCTGTACGTCTTCGAGTGCCCGGTGCCCTTGCGGCGCCGGGCACTCGTGCGTACGCGCACGCTCGGAGGAAAGTGCCTGCCGTACGGGTGGCGGAGGCTGGAGGTCCCCCTTAGCGTGGCCGCATGATCGAGCTCGAGGGCCTTACCAAGCGCTTCGGCACCAAGACCGCGGTCGACCATCTCTCCTTTCAGGTGCGGCCCGGTGTGGTGACCGGCTTCCTCGGACCGAACGGCGCCGGCAAGTCGACGACGATGCGCATGCTGCTCGATCTCGACAACCCGACAAGCGGCACGGTCAGGATCGACGGCAAGCACTACCGCGACCTCGAGGAACCGCTGAAGTACATGGGTGCGCTGCTGGACGCCAAGGCGATGCACGGCGGGCGGAGCGCGTACAACAACCTCCTCTGTCTCGCCCAGGCCAACCGCATCCCCGCCTCCCGGGTCTCGGAGGTCCTGGACACGGTGGGGCTGACCCCGGTGGCGAGGAAGAAGGTGAAAGGTTTTTCGCTCGGTATGGGCCAACGGCTCGGAATCGCCTCCGCACTGCTCGGCGATCCGGAAATCTTGATGTTCGACGAGCCCGTCAATGGTCTGGACCCCGAGGGAATTCACTGGATCCGCAATCTTATGAAGACTCTCGCATCACAAGGGCGCACGATCTTCGTCTCTTCGCATCTGATGAGCGAAATGGCGCTGACCGCCGATCACTTGATCGTGATCGGGCAGGGGCGACTTCTGGCCGACACCTCGATGGCCGATTTCATCCAGGAGAACTCCCGCAGTTTCGTACGGCTTCGCTCACCTCAGCAGGAGCGGCTGCGCGATGTGCTGCACCGGTCGGGCTTCCTCCCCGTCGAGGCGGGCAACGGCACGCTGGAGGTCGACGGTGCCACCTCCGAGCAACTCGGTGAGCTGGCCGCCGAGCATCAGCTCGTCCTGCATGAACTGAGCTCCCAGCGCGCCTCGCTGGAGGAGGCGTTCATGCAGATGACGGCAGGCTCGGTGGAGTACCACGCGCACTCGGCGGGCGAGGCGTCGCCGCCGGTCCAGCCACCGGGTCCCCAGTGGGGCCAGAGCTACCAGAGCAACAAGGGAGCCTGACCCATGGCCTCGGTACCCGCCGTCCTCCAGTCCGAGTGGACCAAGATCCGTACGGTGTCCTCGACCACCTGGACGCTGGTGAGCGCGTTCGTCGTCACCGTCGCACTGGGCGCCGCGTTGAGCGCGCTGCTGAAGGCGACGTTCGACGATCTGTCGGAGGTGGAGCGGCTCACCTTCGACCCGACCTTCGTCAGCTTCTCCGGGATGATCCTGGGGCAGCTCGCGATGGTGGTCTTCGGGGTGCTGGTGGTCGGCACGGAGTACAGCTCCGGCATGATCCGCACCTCGCTCGCCGCCGTACCGCAGCGTGCCACCTTCATGTTCAGCAAGATCACGGTGGCCACGGTGCTGGCGCTGGTGGTCGGTTTTGCGACCAGTTTCCTCTCCTTCTTCCTCGGCCAGGCGCTGCTGGGCGAGCACCGCACGACGATCGGCGCGGACAACGTGCTGCGCGCCGTCATCGGCGGCGGGCTCTACATGGGCCTGATCGCGCTGTTCTCGATGGGCGTGGCGACGATGCTGCGCAGCTCGATGCTGTCGCTGGGCATCCTGATGCCGTTCTTCTTCCTGGTCTCGCAGATCCTGGCGTCCGTACCGAAGGCGAAGACGGTCGCGCAGTACTTCCCCGACCAGGCCGGCTCCAAGATCATGCAGGTGGTCCCGACCGCACTGGGCAGTGACGAGGCTCCGTACGGCCCGTGGGGCGGACTCGGGATCATGGTCATCTGGGTGGTCCTGGCGCTGCTCGGCGGCTATCTGGTACTCAAGAAGCGGGACGCGTAGGAGACGGGTTCCACGGCTTCCCCTCGTCGGGCAGCAGCTCTGCCGGACTCCGTCCCCGGTCCAGCCGTTCAAGGACCGGACCGGGCTTCCCTGTACGCGCGACCGGCCCGGAGGGGCGTGCGCCATGAAGGACCGAAGCCTTGAAGCGCTGGGCCTGGACGGCGTCCCGGCCCGGCAGCCGCTGATCTATCCGGGCCTGCCCACCACCGAGCCCTCGCTGCTCGTCGGCGACGAACTGCTGCCGCTCCACGTCCGCCCGCTGCGGCTCGGCGACTGGTACGTCGAGGAGCAGGCGCAGCAGCAGCGGCTCGACGAAGTGCTCTTTGACCGCGGCCAGGTCGGGACGGGCCACCGCCATCCGGTGATCGCGGTCGGCTCCAACGCCTCGCCGGGCCAGGTCAGCCACAAAATCGCCCGCCGCGGCATCCCGGTGACCGTCCCGATGGTGCCGGTACGCGTGGGCGGTATCGGGATCGGCTGCTCGGGCCACATCAGCCCGGCCGGCTATGTCGCGGCCACGCCGTACGCCGACCGGGACGCGCAGACGGTCCTCGTCGTCTCCTGGCTGGATGCCACCCAGCTCACGGCCGTCGACGACACGGAGTTCCCCAACAACCGGCGGGCGATACTCCCGGGCGACGAGTTCCCGATGACGATGCCGTCGGGGGAACGGCTGGGCGGCGCGTACATCTACCTCAGCGCGTACGGCGTCCTCGCGGGCCCCGACGGCACTCCCCGCCCCGGCGGCGGCGACCAGTCCGCCCTGCTCGCGGCCCTGCTGGACGCCTCCCCCCGGCTGCACCGGCTGCTGGGCCCCGATCCGGCGGCCTGGGTGAGGAAGGCGGGCGCCGACCGGGCACTGCGCGAACGGGGCACCCAGATCTTCGGTGAGGAGAGCTGGGTGCTGCCGAAGACCGACTTCCTTCCGTACCTCGACGACGACGCCGAGCTGCGGCCCTACGACGATCTGCCGCCGCTCGGCGACTCCCTTCCACCGACGCCATAGCGTTACGGCTTGGCCGGAACCGTCAAGTCCCAGTTATCCTCCTAACTCTTACGGGGGCGTACGGCCACATGGCCTGGGCCCCGACGACCCGAAAGTCGATGGGGCTGGAGAATGATCGAGGCAGTCGGCCTGACAAAGCGCTACGGCGCCAAGACGGCCGTGTACAACCTTTCCTTCCAGGTGCGGCCCGGGGCCGTGACCGGATTCCTGGGCCCCAACGGTGCCGGCAAGTCGACGACGATGCGCATGATCCTCGGGCTCGACCAGCCGACCGAGGGCCAGGTGACCATCGGCGGCCGTGGCTTCCGTCAGCTCCCGAACGCTCCCCGCCAGGTCGGTGCGCTGCTCGACGCCAAGGCGGTGCACGGCGGCCGAAGCGCGCGCAACCATCTGCTCTCGCTGGCGCAGCTGTCCGGCATCCCGGCCCGCCGGGTCGACGAGGTGCTGGGCGTCGTCGGTCTGCAGGAGGTCGCCAAGAAGCGCTCCAAGGGCTTCTCCCTCGGCATGGGTCAGCGGCTCGGCATCGCGGCGGCACTGCTCGGCGACCCGCAGGTGCTGCTCTTCGACGAGCCGGTCAACGGCCTGGACCCCGAGGGCATCCTCTGGGTCCGCAATCTGATGAAGCAGCTGGCCTCCGAGGGCCGTACGGTCTTCGTCTCCTCCCACCTGATGAGCGAAATGGCGCTCACCGCCGACCACTTGATCGTGATCGGGCGCGGGCAGCTGCTCGCGGACATGAGCGTCAAGGACTTCATCTCGCACAACTCCGCGGACTTCGCCCGGGTGCGTACCCCGCAGACCGATCCTCAGCAGCGCGAAAAGCTGTCGGCCGCGATCACCGAGGCCGGCGGGCAGGTCATGTCCGAGCCGGACGGCGCACTGCGGATCACCGGGATGCAGCTGCCGCAGATCAGCGATCTGGCGCATGCCGCGGACGTACGGCTCTGGGAGCTCTCGCCGCACCAGGCCTCGCTGGAAGAGGCGTACATGCGGATGACGCAGGGCGCGGTCGACTACCGCTCGACCGTCGACCAGAAGTCGGGTCTGATGCAGCAGCCGCCGATGGGCTACGCCCCGCCGCAACAGCAGATCCCCGAGGTCGCGCCGCAGCAGGGCTGGTACGCCCCGCCGCCGCCCCAGCCCGGCCAGACGCCGCCCCAGCCCGGCCAGACGCCGCCCCAGCCCGGCCAGAATCCGTACGCGGGCGCTCCCGCAGCTCCCGCCGCGCCTGCGGCTGCTCCGGCTGCTCCGCCCGTCGTGCCCCCGGCCGCCGCCCCCGCCGACCTGACCAAGCCCGAGGACGCCCGATGACCACCCCCTACCAGCAGCAGGGCGCACCCGCCGCCACGTACTCCTCGCCGATTCCCGTGCGCGGGGCCAATCTCGGTGATGCCCTCGCCTCCGAGTGGACCAAGATCCGTTCCGTACGCTCCACGATGTGGACGCTCGGCGTCATGATCGTGCTGATGGTCGGCATCGGCGTGCTCTCGGCGGTCGCCGTCTCCGCCGCGGACGCCGATCTGGCCGGTCAGTCGGTCCTCTCCCTCGGCTTCTTCGGCGTACTGCTCGGCTCCATCTGCGTGATCACGCTGGGCGTCCTGACCATCGCGTCCGAGTACGGCACGGGGATGATCAGGACCACGCTGACCGCCTGCCCCAGCCGCGCCCGCGTGCTGATCGCCAAGGCGATCGTCTTCTTCCTGCTCGTCTTCACCCTCACCACGGTGATCACCGCGTTCGTGGGCGGACTGCAGACCGTGATCGTGGACCAGGGCCCGTCCACCGGCGAGGAGTGGTTCCGCGCGACGATCGGCATCGCTCTCTACGTCGCGACCCTCGGCCTGCTCTCGCTCGCCGTCGGCACGCTGATCCGCCACTCGGCGGGCGCGATCACCATCATGATCGGTGTCGTGCTGCTCCCGCTGGTGCTGGCCATGTTCATGTTCTCGGAGTCGCTGCGGGATCTGCAGCAGGCCCTCTTCGAGTACTCGATCCCCAACCAGATCGGCGTGCTCTACGACACCGCCGTGACCGATTCCGGCCCGGAGGGCTGGGATCCGCTGTGGCTCGCGCTGGGGGTGACGGCGGTCGCGATGGCGGGCGCGTTCGTCTCCCTCGGCAAGCGCGACGTCTGACGCGCCTCAGTACCTGGGCGCGTTACGGGACCGCTGCACCCGCGTGGTGCGGCGGTCCTTCGCGTTCCAGCACGCCTTGTGCCAGTGCCGGCGGTCGTCCACCCCGCCGTGCTCGGGCCACACCACCACATGCGGCACCCCGGACGGGATCTCCTGGTCGCAGCCGGGGCAGCGATACCTCTTGCCCGCGGCACGTGCACCCGCGACATGGCGCACCGACCATTCCTCGCCCTGCCAGGACTCGCTCCTCCCGAAGCCGCCGTACCTCTCACCCGGCTCTGCTGTGCGCTCGGTCGGGTTCTCGCCGCCTCGGGGGCGGTTGCGGCGCGGGGACACGTGACACCTCACGGGGCAAGTCCGGACAGTTCCTCCCTCCAGCCTACGGGCCGCAGTCCGGGGTACACGTACAGGACTGCGTGAGACCGCGGCACCCACTGGGGGCAGTTACCGGAAAATCGCAACAACTTCACGATTGGCCGTGCCTATGGCACGTGTCAGACGTTGTTGCCGGTAGGGGGAGTGACGCGTCGGCCGCAAGGAGGCAGAAGGCGATGCGCGTGGGAACTTTTGTACTGGCCGCCCAATTCCCGGGCCAGGGGCAGGGGGAGGCGCTGCACCGAGCGGTGCGGTCCGCCGAGGTGGCGGAGGAATCCGGTCTGGATTCGGTCTGGCTGGCCGAGCATCATTTCGTGCCGTACGGCGTGTGCCCGTCGGCCATCACACTGGCCGCACTGCTGCTCGGCCGCACCCGCCGGATCCGTGTCGGCACGGCGGTGAGCGTCCTGCCGAACGCCCATCCCGTGGCCCTCGGCGAGCAGGCGGCGCTGCTGCATCTCACCTCCGGAGGGAGGTTCTCGCTCGGCCTGGGCCGGGGCGGCCCCTGGGTCGACCTGGAGGTGTTCGGCGCGGGGCTCGACGCGTACGAGAAGGGGTTCACCGAATCCCTTGACCTGCTGCTGCGCTGGCTGCGCGAGCCCCGTGTCGCAGCCCGGGGGGAGCGATTCACCTTCCGTGAAGTCCCGGTCGTGCCACGGCCGGACGAGCTGATCGACGGCCCGCCCAAGGGCCCCGAGGTCATCGTCGCGTGTACGTCCTCGAAGAGTGTGAAGCTCGCCGCCGAACGCGGGCTCCCGATGCTGCTCGGAATGCACTGCGGGGACGCGGAGAAGGCGGAGATGGTCGCCCTGTGGCGCACGCACGCGCTCGCCGCGGGCCGCCCGCCCGAGGAGGTCGAGGACCCCGGCCATGTGTCGGCCGGAGTGGCCCAGATCGCCGACCGCCGGGCCGAGGCCGCCGAGACCCTGGTGAAGGCGATGCCCGGCTGGCTCAAGCAGGGCCTGGACGCCCATGTGACGGTCGACGGCCGGCAGCGCGCCATGCGGGACCCCGTGGCCTACACGGAACTGCTGTGCGGGCTGCACCCGGTGGGCCCGCCACGGCTCGCCGCGGACCGGATCGCGGCCACGGCCGAACGTACCGGTGTCACACGCTTCGCGCTGCTCGCAGAGGGCTCGGGCGATCTGGCGGCCACCGAGGAGAACGTGCGGCGGCTGGGCACAGAGGTACTGCCTCTGCTCGGCTGACTCCCGCTCGGCGTACGGAGTCGTACGGGGGCGTACTCGTCGTACGTGGTCGTACCGGAGGCGCTGCCGCTCCGACATCAGTTGCACCTCCCGCAATGCGGAGCGGCAGCAAAAGACTTCAGCAGTCGCGCAGTTCGGGCGACTGATTGAGCAGCTGGCCACGTACGGAGGTGAAGCGGGCGAGCCGCTCGTCGACCGAGGAGTCCAGCGGGAACACCGCGACGCGGTGGCAGTTCTGGAATGCCAGTCGCACCCCGAAGTGCCGTTGCAGCGCGCCGCGAATCGCGTCACTCGCGAGCGCGCGCAGCAGCTGACCACGTGCCTGCTCGTCCGGCGGGGGCGTCTGGTTGTCGGCGAAGTCGCCGCCGTCCACCTTCAGCTGAGCCACCAGAGAGCTGATCATCTCCCATGCGAAGGGCAGGGAGGTCCGGACGCAGTCGACGAAGACAGCTTCGTCGACCTCGCCTCGCTCGGCCTGTTCCAACAGCGCCGGTGAGACGTCGAGCGACATGGGTTCTCCTCTCGCGGCCCCGGGACCCGGAGCCTTACGGGCAGGGAAGGAGGCGACGACGAACGACGGCATACCAACGACGTACGACGACGCAGAGTGCACGACCGACGACCTCCTGCTTCCACGGTAAGTGCGCCGACTGGAGGGCACCAGGAGATTGGGAACACAACCGGCCAAATAACGAAGGGGGCTTCCGGGGCGAATCGCGCGCAACTGCTTGTGTCGAGTAGCGTTGCCGACCATGCGTCTTGTCATCGCCCGCTGCTCCGTGGACTACGCGGGCCGGCTCACCGCCCACCTGCCCTCCGCCCCCCGTCTGATCCTGGTCAAGGCAGACGGCAGCGTCTCCATCCATGCCGACGACAGGGCGTACAAACCGCTCAACTGGATGTCCCCTCCCTGCGCTCTCAAAGAGGGCGACGGCAGCGTGTGGACCGTCGTGAACAAAGCGGGCGAGAAACTGATCATTACGATGGAGGAAATCCTCCATGACTCGTCGCACGAGCTCGGCGTGGACCCCGGTCTCATCAAGGACGGCGTGGAAGCGCACCTCCAGGAGCTGCTCGCCGACCGGATCGAGACACTGGGCGAGGGCTACAGCCTGATCCGGCGCGAATACCCCACGGCCATCGGCCCGGTGGACATCCTGTGCCGGGACTCCGACGGCGCGACCGTGGCCGTGGAGATCAAGCGGCGCGGCGAGATCGACGGTGTGGAGCAGCTCACGCGCTATCTGGAGCTGCTGAACCGCGATCCGCACCTGGCTCCGGTGAAGGGCCTCTTCGCCGCACAGGAGATCAAGCCCCAGGCACGGGTGCTGGCGACGGACCGCGGGATCGGCTGCGTGGTGCTGGACTACAACGCGCTGCGCGGTATCGAGGACGACAAGCTCAGGCTCTTCTGAGTCTGCCGAGGTGTGCGTACGGCCCCGGGCGGCGATGCTGCCCGGGGCCGTACTGCGTCACTCCTGTGTCACATGACCGGTGAGGACTCCGTGGTGGAGCCCGAGGAGCCGGTGGACCCGGGGGCGCTGCTGCTGGTCATCGGGGCGCTGGTGGTCGTCGCGGGGCCGCTCGCGGAGGTGGAGTCCGCGGGAGTACCCGTCGGCGTCGGCGTAGGCGTCGCGGTGGGCGGCGTGGTGGACGGCGTCGGCGGCGTGAACGTCGTGGCGGGCGGCTTCGTCGGCGTGGGCGGCTTCGTCGTCGGCCTGGTCGGGGGCTTGCCCGACGTCGAAGGCTTGCCGTCCGGCGTCGACGCGCTGGAGGACGGTTCGCCGCCCGGCGTGGACGCGTTGCCCGACGAGGAGGTGGCGCCCGGCGTCACCGAGCCCGGGTCCTTCGGGTCCTCGGTTCCGTCGCCGGGGCCGCCGGGGTGGTTGGACGAGTTGGCAGCCGGCTCCTCCGCGTCCATGCCGTCCTGGGCGTCGTCCTCGTTCGCGGACTGGCCGTTCCTGACCTTGCTGCCCGGCGGGTCCTCCTGGTCCGAGGTCGCGCCGAGCGTCACCACCGTGCCGAGCACCGCGGCGAGCAGCGCGCCCGCTCCCGCGGCGACGAGGTTGCGGCGGGCGCCGCCGAGCACCGAGAGACGGCGGCCCCACTTGGTGCCGCCACCGGCGCTCTGCCCGGCCACCAGCGTCGTGACCTCCTCCGGACGGACCGGACCTCCCGCCCGGCCGGATCCCAGCCCCACCAGAGGCACGGCTGCCGGAATGCCCCGGGGCGGCGACGCCGACTCCTCGTACCGTGCGGCCGGCACCTCCTCGCCCGCCGGACTGCGTCCGCCGAGCAGCGGGCCGCCCGCACGGTCCGCGACGAGCGCCAGCGCCCTGCGTCCCGCGACGGTGCCCCGCTTGTCGGCGAGCGCCCCGCGCATGGCGATGGAGGCCTCCAGCTCGGCACGTGCCCGGTCCAGGTTGCCGTGGCAGAGAGCCAGGACGCCCAGCTCGTGGTGGAAGTACGCCTCTTCGGCGACCTCGCCCGCTATCCGGGCCGCCTCGGAGCCCGCCCGCAGGGCACGCTCCCAGGCGCCCCAGTGCAGCCCCGCCGCGAGGGCAGGGGCGGCGCTGCGGGCCAGCAGCACGGCCGCGCTGGGGTGCCCGGCCTCCTGGCCCGGCACGAGCGCGGTGAGCGCCGCGAGGACCGCGTCCGACTCGGCCACCGCCCGCTCGGGGGTGACCGAGGGGTGTCCCGCCCACCAGGCGTAGTGCTGGGCGGCGGTGTGGGCGTGGGCGAGCGCGTCCTGGGCGTAGCCCTTCTCCGTCAGCTGCGCCATGACGCCGGCCGCCAGCCGGTAGCGCGTACCGACCGGGGAGACCAGTCCGCAGCTCATCAGCTCACCGAGCGCGGCGTCCGCGTGGGTGTCCCCGACGAGCGCCGGCAGGTGTGCCTGGTGCGGGATCTCGCCGCCGAGCGCGACGGCGATGCGCAGAGTCTGACGAGCGGACTTGCCCAGCCGGGAGGCGAGCAGTGCCGCGGGCGCGGCCCCCTCCCCCAGCGTCGGCAGCGGTACGTCGATGCCCTCGACCGCGTCGAAGGGTGCGTACGCCTCGGAGGTCTCCGGGTCGGCACGCAGGGTGTCGCACTGCCGCAGCAGTGCACCGGCCTGTACGAAGCGCAGCGGCAGGCCCTCGGACTCGAACCAGAGGTCGCCCGCCCAGTTCGCCTCGTCCTCGGTGAGCGGCCGGTCCACGGTGCGCTTGAGCAGGTCCAGCGAGGTGCTGCGGCCGAGCCCGGCGAGGAAGACCTCTTCGAGGTGCGAGTCCGCGGAGGGCGCGGCGACGTCGGGTGTGGCAGCGACGAGGAAGGCGCATTCGGGCGCGGCGTCCAGCAGCTCGCCCAGGGACGCTCCGCCGAACTCGAGGTCGTCGAGGACGACGATCGCTCCGATGTCGCGGACGATTTCGAGCAGCCCGGCCCGGTCGGGACGGTGCAGCGGGGCGCTGTGGACGATGGCGAAGAGCTCGTAGAGCAGCTCGGTGGGGGTGCGGTGGTAGCCGCTGAGGCGTACGACACCGTCGGGCGCGAGGTCCGCGCACTCCTCGGCGACCGCGTCGAGCAGGGCACTGCGCCCGGAGCCCGCGGGTCCGGTGAGCCGCACCGAGCGCCCGCGCCCCAGGAGCCGTACCAGCCGCTCCCGCTCCTCGTCGCGCTCCAGCAGCGGGAGCCGGGGCGAGGCGGGACCCGCCGGTACGGGCGGCTGCGCCGCGCGCAGCAGCTCGACGCGCTCGGCGGCGCTGCGCCGGGCCGGCCGCGCGGGCTGTTCGCCCGGCGGGCAGGGTTCGATCTCACTGCCGTCGATCGGATTGACGGTGAGCAGGAAGTCGCCCGAGACGAGCTGGACGGTACGGGCGAGCGCCGGAGCGGACTGCCCGAAGTCGGGAGTCATGGCGTCGCGCGGCGGGCGCGCCTGTCCCGCGTCCTCGCCGAAGCTGTCGTTGTCCATGGTCAAAGCCCCCCAGATGCGCTTCGCTTGGCTTCGTCCCCGCCAAGATCTCTATTCCTGGTGGCGGAGCCACGTGCGGATGCCCCTCCCGGCTTTCTGCACGCCCAGCTGTCGCTTCGGTCCGGTGCCCGCCGTGTGGGATTGTCGATTCGGCAGGCGACCGAACCCTAGACCTTCGCTCAGTATCGCGGAACCGGCGGGGTGCCACCCCGCCCAAGACGTCACAGTCTCGTGAGGATTGTGAGCGTCGTACGGTTCACACCCGGGGGAGCGATTCGGCCGCGATGCCGCCTTCGATCGCAAGAATGCGATGCAGCCGGGTCGCGACCAGCAGTCTCTGCATCTGCGGCGGGACGCCGCGCAGCACCAGCCGCCGGCCGCAGCGGCCGGCCCTGCGGTGGGCGCCCATGATGACCCCGAGCCCGGTGGCGTCCCAGGAGTCGAGATGAGTCAGGTCGAGCACCAGGTCGCCGACTCCGTCGTCGACGGCCGCGTGCAGGACCGTACGGGCGTCCGCCGCGCTGCGGACGTCGAGGCGGCCCCCGACGACCAGCTCGGCGTGGTCGCCCCTGATGTGCATATACGCTCCCCGGGAGTGCTTCGATGCGGTGTGTGCCTGTGTCTGTCTGTCCGACTTCTCTGTCTTGCAACAACTGACTGCCCCATGGGCAGGACGGTTGCTGCTTGTGAGCGAACCGATACCGAATTCACCCCGGAGGGTGACACCAAACCGGTCGATGCGGGTCAGTGCTTGTAGAAGCCCTGCCCGCTCTTGCGTCCGATGTCACCCGCGTCAACCATCCGGCGCATCAGCTCCGGCGGCGCGAACTTCTCGTCCTGGGACTCGGTGTAGATGTTGCCGGTGGCGTGGAGCAGGATGTCCACGCCCGTGAGGTCGGCGGTGGCGAGCGGCCCCATGGCGTGGCCGAAGCCCAGCTTGCAGGCGATGTCGATGTCCTCGGCGGACGCCACGCCCGATTCGTACAGCTTGGCGGCCTCGACGATCAGCGCCGAAATGAGACGGGTGGTGACAAAGCCGGCAACGTCGCGGTTGACGACGATGCAGGTCTTGCCGACGGACTCGGCGAACTCCCGCGTGATGGCGAGGGTTTCGTCACTGGTCTTGTAGCCGCGCACCAGCTCGCACAGCTGCATCATCGGGACGGGCGAGAAGAAGTGCGCACCGACGACGCGCTCCGGACGCTCCGTCACGGCCGCGATCTTGGTGATCGGGATGGCGGAGGTGTTGGAG
This sequence comes from Streptomyces sp. NBC_01142, assembly GCF_026341125.1. Classification (NCBI taxonomy): domain Bacteria; kingdom Bacillati; phylum Actinomycetota; class Actinomycetes; order Kitasatosporales; family Streptomycetaceae; genus Streptomyces; species Streptomyces sp. NBC_01142. The sequence goes on along the minus strand of NZ_JAPEOR010000001.1, from coordinate 1,208,449 downwards.
GCGAGCACCGCATCGTCCCGTACGAGCTTGTCGAGCGCACGGAAGATCTCGTGCTTGACCTCGAGCTTCTCGAAGACGGCTTCGACGACGATGTCCGCATCGGCGACGGCGTCCAGGTCGGTGGTGGTGGTGATGCGCGCCAACGCCGCGTCGGCGTCGGCCGCTTCGAGCTTGCCCTTGGAGACGAACTTGTCGTACGAGGCCTTGATGCCGTCCCTGCCGCGGGTCAGAGCCGCGTCGGTGACATCACGCAGCACGACCTCCCAGCCCGCCTGGGCCGAGACCTGCGCGATACCGGACCCCATGAGTCCGGCGCCGATGACGGCGAGCTTCCTGGCCACTGCGGCACCCCTTAACAACTGTTTACATCTTCGCTCTCTGCGGGAGGTTAGCGTCCGTGAGGTGCCGTGGGGCGGTGAAGAGATGCGCGTCACGTCTCAGATGACGGACATCACACTGGTACGGCCCATCAGGCTTCGCGCACCGCGTACTTGAGCACCCTCTCGCCCAGCAGTTCCTCCATGTCGTCCAGAAGGACGAGTGCCTCGCGGGAGACCTCTTCCGGCGAGCGGCCGACCACCATCGCGCGGCCGATGCAGGCCATGAGCGTGTCCTGCACCCAGGAGAGCTGGCCGGCCACGAGGGTCGGGAGGGTGTCGCCGGGTGCGGCGCCGGTCTCCTCCCGGAGCGTCTCCTCGATGTTCTCCCGGGCCTCGTGCTGGATGTGCCAGAGGCGGGAGCGGAGGGTGTGCGCGCCGTGGATGACCTTCAGGAAGCTGTCGTAGCCCGCGTGCAGTCCGACGGTGGGTGAGACGGCCTCGACCTGTTCGCGCAGTTCACGCAGGACTGCGTCGGCAGCCGACTCCCCCGCCCCGCGGCCGCGCACATAGCGGGAGAGCCGGTCGACGATGCCCGCGCTCCGGTCCAGGAAGAGGTCCTCCTTGGCCGGAAAGTAGTTGTAGACGGTGTTGACGGAGACGTCCGCCGCCTCGGCGATCTCGGCGATCGTCACCACGTCGAAGCCGCGCTCCACGAACAGACCGGTGGCGACATCCGAGATGTGCTGCCTGGTCCGGCGCTTCTTCCGCTCTCTGAGTCCCTCGGCCATGCCCTCATCCTAGCTTTCATGGGTTCCCTGAAAACTTGGAGGCGTTGCAAAATTTAAGTGACTCTGTTTTTCTGGGGCCATGGCAATCATCAGTACGGCCGGACTCGCACTGACCTTCCAGACCAGGAACGGACCCGTCGAGGCCGTGCGCGGCATCGACCTGACCGTGCAGCCGGGCGAGATCCTCGGCTTCCTCGGCCCGAACGGAGCGGGCAAGACGACCACCCTGCGGATGCTCACCACGCTGCTGAGGCCCACCGGCGGTGCCGCCACGGTCGCTGGATTCGATCTGACCCGCGACCCCGCCGGGGTACGCCGCAGGATCGGTTACGTCGCCCAGTCGGGTGGCGTCGACCTCTCCGTCTCCGTACGCGAGGAGCTGGTCACCCAGGGGCGGCTCTACCGCCTCTCCCGTACCCACGCCGTCGCCCGCGCCGACGAACTGGCGCGCGACCTCGGCCTCACCGAGCTGATGGACCGCAAGTGCGCCGCCCTCTCCCGCGGTCAGCGACGGCGGCTCGATATCGCGATGGGGCTGACGCACCGGCCCGAAGTGCTCTTCCTGGACGAGCCGACCACCGGACTCGACCCGGGCAGCCGGGCCGATCTGTGGCAGCTGGTGCGCCGCATCCGCGAGGAGCAGGGCACCACCGTCTTCCTCACCACGCACTATCTCGACGAGGCGGACGCGCTCTCCGACCGGCTCGTCGTGGCCGACAAGGGCGTAGTGGTGGCCGAGGGCACGCCGAGTGCGCTCAAGCTCCGGTACGGCGGCTCGGCCGACGCATCCCTCCAGGACACCTTCCTCGCCATCACCGGGCGCAGTATCGCGCCCGAGGACACCGCCCCCGTCGCCGTTTAGGACTCCCCATGCCTTCAGTTCTCTCCGACACCGCGCTGATCTTTTCGCGGTACGCCCGGCAGACCCTGCACTCCAGGTTCCAGATCCTCTTCGGCGTACTGATGCCGCTGCTGTATCTCCTCTTCTTCGGGCCGCTGCTGTCCGATCTGCCGCTCGCCTCCCAGGGTGACTCCTGGCAGGTCCTGGTGCCCGGCCTGCTTCTCCAACTCGGCTTGTTCGGCGCACTGTTCTCCGGATTCGCGATCATCATCGAGAAGCAGTTCGGCGTCGTGGAGCGGATGCGGGTGACGCCGGTCAGCCGGCTGGCCCTGCTCCTCGGACGGGTGCTGCGCGACGCCGTGCTCTTCGTGTTCCAGGCGGTGCTGCTGGTGCTGGCCGCGGAGGTCATGGGGCTGCGTGCGCCGCTGGGCGGCATCCTCATCGGCTTCGTGTTCGTCTTCGCGGTGACACTCTCGCTCGCGGCGCTCTCGTACGCGCTGGCGCTCAAGGTCTCCGAGCCGTACGAGTTCGGTCCGGTCATCAACGCCGTCAGCATGCCGTCGATGCTGCTCTCCGGGCTGATGCTGCCGATGACGCTCGCCCCGGGCTGGCTGGACGTGCTGTCGCACTTCATGCCGTTCCGCTATCTGGTGGACGCGATGCGGGCCGCCTATGTCGGCGACTACACGGGGACGGCCATGCTGTACGGCGGACTCATGGCGCTCGCCCTCGTTCTCGGCTCCGTGACGGTCGGCACACGTGTCTTCCGCCGGGCCGGTGCGTAACTAGGCTGGTCGCATGGTCAATCTGACGCGCATCTACACCCGTACCGGCGACCAGGGCACCACGGCGCTGGGCGACATGAGCCGGACCGCCAAGACCGATCCGCGGATCGCGGCCTACGCCGACGCCAACGAGGCCAACGCCGCGCTCGGCACGGCGATCGCGCTCGGGCAGCTGCCGGAGGAGGTCGTCAAGGTCCTCGTCCGCGTCCAGAACGACCTCTTCGACGTGGGCGCGGACCTGTGCACCCCCGTGGTCGAGGCGCCGGAGTACCCGCCGCTGCGGGTCGAGCAGTTCTACATCGACAAGCTGGAGGCGGACTGCGACCGCTTCCTGGAGGAGCTGGAGAAGCTCCGCAGCTTCATCCTGCCGGGCGGTACGCCGGGGGCGGCGCTGCTGCACCAGGCCTGCACGGTCGTCCGGCGCGCGGAGCGCTCGACGTGGGCGGCGCTGGAGGTGCACGGCGGGAGCATGAACAGCCTGACGGCGACGTATCTCAACCGCCTGTCCGACCTCCTGTTCATCCTGGCCCGTACGGCGAACAAGGAGGCCGGTGACGTGCTCTGGGTCCCGGGCGGCGAGCGGTAGTCACGCCCCGCGGCGTCAGCGCTCGGTGAGGGACCGGGGCCGCTCCACTCGGACGGGCTCGGTCTCCGCCGGTTGCGGGGCCTTCTTCGGGAAGAGTGTGTAGCACCCGGCGATGATCACGTTGATACCGATGACGTAGGGCATCTTCCGCTGCCACATGCGCAGCGAACCGATGTCGCCGTCGCCTCCGACGTACCAGATCGCGGCCTGCAGCAGACCCATCGCGACCACCGCCGCGACGATCCAGCGCGCGGCCGTCCGCCACTCGTGGATCATGCGGCCGGTGCCGTACTTCGGCGGTTTGACGGGCGCCGGGCCACCTGCGAACCGGTGTGCGACCCACGCGTCGACCTGCTTGATCGTGTGGTGGCCCAGTCCCACCGTGAAGCCGATGTAGACGGCGGCGAGTCCGTGTTTCCAGTCCGGCTCCGCGCCGTTCTTGAGGTCGATCGCCGTCACGACGAGCATGACGACCTCCAGCAGCGGCTCACAGAGCAGCACGGCCGCCCCGAGACGGGGCATCTTCGCCAGATAGCGCAGCGCCAGTCCCCCGGCCAGCAGCACCCAGAAGCCGACCTCGCAGATCACGATCAGCATGACGATCACAGCACTCTCCCTTCGGTCCTCCTCCAGGCTCCCGTCGCCACCGCCCCGCTTCGTCGTCGCCAGTGACGAAACGGCACTGCATCCTTCGATGTAGCCGGCCCTCACCCGACACGTGGACGTCCCCGCTCCGCCCGCCGTGTTTGATGGCTCCGTGACCGCTCTCCCCCGCCCGCACCGCGACGATGTGCTCATCGCCGTGGCCGGATTCCTCGGCGGCCTGCTGCTGTGGCAGCTGGGCCTGGACAATCACCCCAAGCAGGGCCTCGGTCCCCGCTGGCTCGCTCTGCTGCCGCTGGCCGTGATCAGCGCGGCGGCGCTGCTGCGCCGGACCATGCCTCTTACGGCGCTGGGCATCGGCACCCTGATGATGGCCGCCGACCAGTTCGTGAACGGCAACATCGCCACCGCCGTGCTCTTCACCGATCTGGTCTACGCGGCGGTCCTGTACGGCAGCCCGGCAGCGGCCCGGCGCATTCCGGACGTGAGCGTGATGATCGCGGTGGCCACCACACTCACCGGCCTGGTGCTCTTCGACGGGGCGGAGGCCGTGCTGCTCGGCCTGGTGGTGGCACTGGTCACGGTGGCCCCCGCCGCGACCGGCTTCAGTGTGCGCACCCATCGCGACGCGGCCGAGGCGGCCAGGTTGCGCGCCGAGCAGACCCGGCTTCTCGCGGAGATGGACCGCACCCAGGCGGTGACCGCCGAGCGTGCCCGGATGGCCCGCGAGCTGCACGACATGGTCGCCAACCATCTCTCGGCGATCGCGATCCACTCCACCGCCGCGCTCTCGCTCGACGATCAGAAGACCTCGCGCGAGGCGCTCGGGGTCATCCGCGAGAACAGCGTGGACGGCCTGGCCGAAATGCGCCGGCTGATCGGGCTGCTGCGGGACAGCGGCGACGACGGGGGGCCCGCGGCCGCACCGACCCTCGACGGTATCGACGCGCTGCTGGAGCAGACGCGGACCAACGGCGCCTCCAGCGGCCTGGAGTTCACGCTGGCCGACGCGCGCGGGGAGAGTCTGCCGCTGCCCGCGCCGGTCGAGCTCTCGGCGTACCGCATCGTCCAGGAGTCACTGACCAATGCCCTCAAGCACGCCTCTCCCGGCACGGTCTCCGTCACTCTGGGCCAGGACGGGCAGGTGCTGATCGTCGGGATCACCAGCCCGTACGGCGACCGGCCGGGACCGCGCGCCCCCGGCTCCGGGGCCGGTCTGGTCGGTATGCGCGAGCGGGTGGCGCTGCTGGACGGGACGTTCGAGGCCGGACCGGTCACCGCAGGCGACGGCACGAAGATCTGGCAGGTACGGGCAGAACTGCCCGTCGAGGAAGGGAACGGCAAGGTATGACGATCCGGATACTGGTCGCGGAGGACCAGAGCGCCGTACGCGCCGGTCTGGTCCTGATCCTGCGCAGCGCGCCGGACATCGAGGTCGTCGGCGAGGCGGCGGACGGCGAGGAAGCGGTCCGCCTGGCCCGCGAACTGCGCCCGGATCTGGTGCTGATGGACATCCAGATGCCGCGTCTTGACGGCGTGTCGGCGACCCGGCAGGTCGTCGCCGAGCAGCTTGCCGACGTCCTGGTGCTGACCACGTTCGATCTGGACGAGTACGTCTTCGGGGCGCTGCGGGCGGGGGCCGTCGGCTTCCTGCTGAAGAACACCGAGGCGGGGGATCTGATCGAGGCGGTGCGTACGGTGGCGCGTGGTGAGGGACTCATCGCGCCGGCCGTGACCCGCCGGCTGATCGCCGAGTTCGCGACGCCGAAGCCGGTACGTGCCGCGAACGCGCCGGACCCCGCGGTCCTCGATGTGCTCACCCGTCGCGAGCGCGAGGTGCTGTCGTGTCTGGGGGAAGGGATGTCGAACGCCGAGATCGCGACCAGACTCGCCATGGCGGAGGCAACGGTGAAGACCCATGTGAGCCGTCTGCTGGGAAAGCTGGAGCTGCGCAGCAGAGTCCAAGCGGCTGTCCTGGCACAGGAGTTGGGGATCTGAGAGAGAGTCGGGCGACTTTGGTCTGGACCTATTGACGATTGGTCCAGACCTTCCTACGCTCACCGGACACGCTGCGGTGAGCTGTCGCAGGGTGCGCACTGCACGGACCACCCCGATTGTCCGTCCGCAACTCGAGGAGCACCCTTGAGAACCCACACCCCCCTGCACCGAAGAAGGATCAGCTCCAGAGCTGTCGCGGGTCTGACCGCGCTGCTGCTCCCCCTGGCCGCCATGGTCGGCCTCGCCTCTCCCGCCGAGGCGGCCCCCTCGGCAACCGCCACCTACGCCAAGGCCTCCGACTGGGGCTCCGGCTTCGAGGGCAAGTGGACGGTGAAGAACACCGGCACCACCTCGATCGGCTCCTGGACCGTCGAGTGGGACTTCCCCTCGGGAACCTCCGTCACCTCCGCCTGGGACGCGGACGTCACCGGCTCCGGCACCCACTGGACCGCCAGGAACAAGAGCTGGAACGGCACCCTCGCCCCCGGCGCCTCCGTCTCCTTCGGTTTCAACGGCACCGGCTCCGGCGCCCCCTCGGGCTGCAAGCTCAACGGCGCCTCCTGCGACGGCGGCGGCGTCCCCGGCGACAACCCGCCCTCCGCCCCCGGCACCCCGAGCGCGTCCGAAGTCACCAACACCTCGGTGAAGCTGGGCTGGACCGCCGCGACCGACGACAAGGGCGTCAAGAACTACGACGTACTGCGCGACGGCACCAAGGTCGCGACGGTGACCGGCACGACGTACACGAACACCGGCCTCACCGCCGGCACCGACTACGAGTTCACCGTCCAGGCGCGTGACACCGCCGACCAGACCGGACCGGTCAGCGGCGCCCGTGCGGTCCGTACCACCGGCGGTGGCGGCAACCCCGACCCGGGCAGCAAGGTCAAACTCGGCTACTTCACCGAGTGGGGCGTCTATGACCGCAATTACCACGTCAAGAATCTGGTCACCAGCGGCTCCGCCTCGAAGATCACGCACATCAACTACGCCTTCGGCAACGTCCAGGGCGGCAGGTGCACGGTCGGCGAGGCCTTCCCGGCGTACGAGAAGTCGTACACGGCCGACCAGAGCGTCGACGGCGTCGCCGACACCTGGGACCAGCCGCTGCGCGGCAACTTCAACCAGCTGAAGAAGCTCAAGGCGAAGTACCCGCACATCAAGATTCTGTGGTCGTTCGGCGGCTGGACCTGGTCCGGCGGCTTCGGCCAGGCCGTACAGAACCCGACGGCCTTCGCCCAGTCCTGCTACGACCTCGTCAACGACCCGCGCTGGGCCGGGCTCTTCGACGGCATCGACCTGGACTGGGAGTACCCGAACGCCTGCGGCCTGTCCTGCGACACCAGCGGCGCCGCCTCCTTCAAGAACATGATGCAGGCGATGCGCGCCAAGTTCGGCAGCAAGCTCGTCACCGCGGCCATCACCGCCGACGCATCCAGCGGCGGCAAGATCGACGCGGCCGACTACGGCGGCGCCGCCCAGTACGTCGACTTCTACAACGTGATGACGTACGACTTCTTCGGTGCCTGGGCCGCGCAGGGCCCGACCGCGCCGCACTCCCCGCTCACCTCCTACTCCGGCATCCCGCAGCAGGGCTTCAACTCCGACGCGGCGATCCAGAAGCTCAAGGGCAAGGGAATCCCGGGCAGCAAGCTGAATCTCGGCATCGGCTTCTACGGCCGCGGCTGGACCGGCGTCACCCAGGCCGCTCCCGGCGGCTCGGCCACCGGACCGGCCCCCGGAAAGTACGAACAGGGCATCGACGACTACAAGGAACTCAAGAGCAAGTGCCCGGCCACCGGCACCGTCGCCGGCACCGCCTACGCGCACTGCGGCACGCAGTGGTGGAGCTATGACACCCCGGCCACCATCAGCGGCAAGATGAACTACGTGAAGAACCAGGGCCTCAAGGGCGCGTTCTTCTGGGAGTTCAGCGGCGACACCACCAACGGCGAGCTGGCGAACGCCATCGACAGCGGCCTCGGGTAGACCCGGCAGCAAGCTGATCGAGGGGGACGGCGCACATCTGCCGTCCCCCTCTCTCACCGGCTACGGGCGGGGAGCGGTACCAGCATCTCGCCGGGATCGACGGAGTGCGCTTCGAGGGGGCTCTGCCTACTTAAGCGACATTGACCCGTTGGCCGGGTGGCGCCGCCTCGAGCCAGGCGAGGAATCCGGTGAGCGCGTCCTCGCTCATCGCCAGTTCCAGCCGGGTGCCGCGGTGGACACAGCCCAGCACGACCGCGTCGGAGAGCAGCGCCAGCTCCTCCTCGCCCTCGGGCGTTCGGCGCGCGACGACCTCGATCGCCGAGCGCTCCAGGACACGGCGCGGACGGGGGGCGTACGAGAAGACCCGGAACCACTCGATCCGGTCACCGCTGTAGCGGGCGACGCCGTAGACCCATCCCTTGCCGGAGACATCGGGCTCCTCCGGCAGGTTCCAGCGCAGACTGCAGTCGAACGTGCCGCCGGAGCGCTGGATCAGCCGCCGGCGCAGCCCGAAGACGAACAACCCGATCACTACCAGTGCGACGATCAGGCCGCCCACAAGAAGAGCGAGGAACATCTCCACCGACCTCCTCGCATCGTCCCGTTAGCGGAATACAACGTCACCTGCATTGCCTCAGCCGCGGCACGGGCTGGAGAGTCCAGACCGGGCCGCGGCTGAGTCGTCAACCAGTCGGCGGGGTGCCTAGCGCACCGCCACCGCACGCAGCCGGACATCGGCGCGCCGCTCGGCGGCGTCGTCGTCTGCCGACCTTGCGCGCTCCAGCGCACGCTCGGCGCGCTGGGCGTCGATCTCGTCCGCCAGCTCGGCGATCTCCGCCAGCAGCGAGAGCTTGTTGTCCGCGAACGAGATGAATCCGCCGTGGACAGCAGCGACGACGGTTCCGCCCTCGCTCGTACGGATGGTCACCGGGCCCGATTCCAGCACACCGAGCAGCGGCTGGTGACCGGGCATGACGCCGATGTCGCCGGACGTGGTTCGCGCGACGACCAGGGTGGCCTCGCCGGACCAGACACTGCGGTCCGCCGCTACCAGCTCGACATGCAGCTCAGCAGCCAAGGTGGGCTCCTCGGGTCACCACCCGGCGGTTGTGCCGGGTGTTGGGTCAATTCTAGGGGGCGTACGGAGAGGGGCGGGACGCACCCGCCCCTCTCAGCAGGAGCACGGGGCTCAGGAGACGCCGAGCTCCTTGGCCTTCGCCTTCAGGTCGTCAATGCCACCGCACATGAAGAACGCCTGCTCGGGGAAGTGGTCGTACTCACCGTCACAGATCGCGTTGAACGCGGCGATCGACTCGTCGAGCGGCACGTCCGAACCGTCCAGGCCGGTGAACTGCTTGGCGGCGTGGGTGTTCTGCGACAGGAAACGCTCGACGCGACGGGCGCGGTGGACAACAAGCTTGTCCTCTTCGCCCAGCTCGTCGATACCGAGGATCGCGATGATGTCCTGGAGGTCCTTGTACTTCTGCAGGATTCCCTTGACGCGGCTGGCCGCGTCGTAGTGGTCCTGCGCGATGTAACGGGGGTCCAGGATGCGGGACGTCGAGTCCAGCGGGTCGACCGCCGGGTAGATGCCCTTCTCCGAGATCGGACGCGACAGCACGGTCGTCGCGTCGAGGTGCGCGAAGGTCGTGGCCGGGGCCGGGTCGGTCAGGTCGTCCGCCGGCACGTAGATCGCCTGCATCGAGGTGATCGAGTGGCCACGGGTCGAGGTGATGCGCTCCTGGAGCACACCCATCTCGTCCGCCAGGGTCGGCTGGTAACCCACCGCGGACGGCATACGGCCGAGCAGCGTGGAGACCTCGGAACCGGCCTGGGTGAAGCGGAAGATGTTGTCGATGAAGAGCAGCACGTCCTGCTTCTGCACATCGCGGAAGTACTCCGCCATGGTCAGCGCGGAGAGCGCGACCCGAAGACGGGTGCCCGGCGGCTCGTCCATCTGGCCGAAGACCAGCGCGGTCTTGTCCAGAACGCCCGACTCGGTCATCTCGTCGATGAGGTCGTTGCCCTCACGGGTGCGCTCACCGACACCGGCGAACACGGAAACACCATCGTGCAGCTTGGCCACACGCATGATCATTTCCTGGATGAGGACGGTCTTGCCGACGCCCGCACCACCGAACAGACCGATCTTGCCGCCCTTGACGTACGGGGTCAGCAGGTCGACGACCTTCAGGCCGGTCTCGAACATCTCGGTCTTGGACTCGAGCTGGTCGAAGGCCGGGGCCTTGCGGTGGATCGGCCAGCGCTCGGTGATCTGAGCCTCGGCCTCCGGCTCGTTGAGGATCTGACCGAGGGTGTTGAACACCTTGCCCTTGGTGATGTCACCGACCGGCACGGTGATACCGGCGCCGGTGTTGGTCACCGGAGCCTGACGGACCAGACCGTCGGTGGGCTGCATCGAGACCGCGCGAACCACGCCCTCGCCCAGGTGCTGGGCGACTTCGAGGGTCAGCGTCTTCTTCTTGCCGTCCTCGGCCGGGTCGGCAACCTCGACGTGCAGGGCGTTGTAGATCTCCGGCATCGCGTCGACGGGGAACTCCACGTCGACGACCGGGCCGATCACCCGGGCGACGCGGCCCGTGGCGGCGGCCGTCTCAACAGTGGTCGTCATTACTTGTCACTCCCCGCGGTCGCGTCGGCCAGGGCGCTGGCGCCACCGACGATCTCGCTGATTTCCTGGGTGATTTCGGCCTGGCGGGCCGCGTTGGCAAGCCGGGAGAGGCTCTTGATGAGCTCCCCGGCGTTGTCGGTCGCCGACTTCATCGCGCGGCGGGTGGCAGCGTGCTTGGAAGCAGCGGCCTGGAGCAGCGCGTTGTAGATACGGCTCTCGACGTAGCGCGGCAGCAGAGCGTCAAGGACGTCCTCCGCCGACGGCTCGAAGTCGAACAGCGGAAGGATCTCGCCCTTGGTCCCTGACTCCTCGGCCGCCAGGTCGAGGCTGAGGGGCAGCAGCCGGTTGTCCACCGGTGTCTGCGTCAGCATCGAGATGAACTCGGTGAAGACGATGTGGAGCTCGTCCACGCCGCCTTCCGCCGTGTCCTTCTGGACGGCCGCGATCAGCGGACCCGCGATGTTCTTCGCGTCCGCGTACGTCGGGTTGTCGGTGAAGCCGGTCCACGACTCCGCGACCTTGCGCTCGCGGAAGCCGTAGTAGGCGACACCCTTGCGGCCGACGATGTAGGCGTCGACCTCCTTGCCCTCACCACGGAGCCGCTCGGTGAGCCGCTCCGCCGCCTTGATGGCGTTGGAGGAGTAGCCGCCGGCCAGACCGCGGTCGCTCGTGATGAGCAGGATCGCGGCACGGGTCGGCGTCTCGACCTCGGTGGTCAGGGGGTGCTTGGTGTTCGAACCGGTCGCCACCGCCGTGACCGCGCGGGTCAGCTCGGTCGCGTACGGCGTGGAGGCCGTCACCTTGCGCTGCGCCTTGACGATGCGCGAGGCGGCGATCATCTCCATCGCCTTGGTGATCTTCTTGGTCGCGGTGACGGATTTGATGCGACGCTTGTAGACCCGGAGCTGAGCTCCCATGAGTCAGGTCCCTTCCGTCGTCACTTGGAGACGTTGACGGCGGCCGGAGCGTCCTCGCCCAGAAGCTTGCCGTCCGAGGTCTCGAACTGCTGCTTGAAGGCGGTGATCGCGTCCGCGACGGACTGCAGCGTGTCGTCGGACATCTTGCCGCCCTCGGCGATGCTGGTCAGCAGCTCCTTGCGCTCGCGGCGCAGGTGCTCGAGCAGCTCGCTCTCGAAGCGGCGGATGTCCTCGACCGGTACGTCGTCCATCTTGCCGGTGGTGCCGGCCCAGACGGAGACAACCTGCTCCTCGACCGGGTACGGGCTGTACTGCGGCTGCTTCAGCAGCTCGACCATGCGCTGACCTCGCTGGAGCGAGGCCTTGGAGGCCGCGTCCAGGTCGGAACCGAAGGCGGCGAACGCCTCGAGCTCACGGAACTGGGCGAGGTCCACGCGAAGCCGGCCGGAGACCTGCTTCATGGCCTTGTGCTGGGCGGAGCCACCGACACGGGAGACCGAGATACCGACGTTCAGGGCCGGACGCTGACCGGCGTTGAACAGGTCGGACTCCAGGAAGCACTGGCCGTCGGTGATGGAGATGACGTTGGTCGGAATGAACGCCGACACGTCGTTCGCCTTGGTCTCGACGATCGGGAGGCCCGTCATCGAACCGGCGCCCATGTCGTCGGAGAGCTTGGCGCAGCGCTCCAGCAGACGCGAGTGCAGGTAGAAGACGTCACCCGGGTAGGCCTCACGGCCCGGCGGACGGCGCAGCAGCAGCGACACGGCGCGGTAGGCGTCGGCCTGCTTCGACAGGTCGTCGAAGACGATCAGGACGTGCTTGCCCTGGTACATCCAGTGCTGACCGATGGCCGAGCCGGTGTACGGGGCGAGGTACTTGAAGCCGGCCGGGTCGGACGCCGGGGCGGCGACGATCGTCGTGTACTCGAGGGCGCCCGCCTCCTCCAGCGCGCCGCGCACGCCGGCGATGGTGGAGCCCTTCTGGCCAATGGCGACGTAGATGCAGCGCACCTGCTTGTTCACGTCGCCCGAGCGCCAGTTGTCGCGCTGGTTGATGATCGTGTCGACGGCCAGAGCGGTCTTGCCGGTCTGACGGTCACCAATGATCAGCTGACGCTGGCCGCGGCCGATCGGCACCATGGCGTCGACAGCCTTGTAGCCGGTCTGCATCGGCTCGTGCACCGACTTACGGACCATGACGCCCGGGGCCTGCAGCTCGAGGGCGCGGCGACTGTCGGTCGCGATCTCGCCGAGGCCGTCGATCGGGTTGCCGAGCGGGTCGACAACGCGGCCGAGGTAACCCTCGCCGACGCCGACGGAGAGAACCTCACCGGTGCGCTGCACCGGCTGTCCCTCTTCGATACCGCTGAACTCACCGAGGACGATCGCACCGATCTCGCGCTCCTCGAGGTTGAGGGCGAGACCGAGGGTGCCGTCCTCGAACTTCAGCAGCTCGTTCGCCATGGCCGAGGGAAGGCCCTCGACCTTTGCGATGCCGTCGCCGGCAACGCTGACCGTACCGACCTCCTCGCGCGAGGCCGCGTCCGGCTGGTACGACTGGACAAAGTTCTCCAGCGCGTCCCGGATCTCCTCCGGCCGGATCGTGAGCTCCGCCATCTGGGTTCCCTGCTCTCCTTGTTGGGCCCGAAGTTTCTTAAGGGGTCTGGGGGCCGACCCCCAGGAATCTTCTGCAATCTCTGCACGGCCCAACCGGGCCGCTCGTACTGCGTACTGCTTGTTCAGTTGGTGGCTGGTCAGCCGGCCATGCGGCGGCTCGCCTCTTCGAGACGGTCCGCGATGGTGCCGTTGATGACCTCGTCGCCGACGCGCACCGAGATCCCGCCGAGGACCTCGGGGTCCACGTCCAGGTTCAGATGCATCTGACGGCCGTAGATCCGTGCCAGCCCAGCGCCGAGGCGCTGCTTCTGCTGATCGGTGAGCGGCACCGCCGAGACGACGACCGCCACCATCCGGTCCCTGCGCGCCGCAGCGAGCTTGGACAGGGATTCGAGTCCCTGCTCCAGGCTACGTCCACGAGGCGCGGTAACAAGACGCACGACCAGCCGCTCGGTGACCGGATTGGCCCGTCCACCCAGCAGGCTGCGCAGCAGCTCGCCCTTGGCGGAGGCAGTGGCCGACTTGTCGGTCAGCGCCGCCCGCAGCTCGGTGTTGGACGCCACGATCCGGCCGAACCGGAACAGCTCGTCCTCGACGTCGTCGAGCGCACCCGCCCGCTGGGACGCGGTGAGGTCGGCGGCAGCCGCCAGCTCCTCGATCCCATCGACCAGGTCGCGCGACTGGGACCAGCGAGAACGCACCATGCCGGAGACCAGGTCGACGGTCTCGCCGCCCACCTGTCCGCCCAGCAGACGCGCCGCCAGCTCGGCCTTGGCCTCGCCGGCCTGCGCCGGGTCGGTCAGGACCCGACGCAGCGACACCTCGCGGTGGAGCAGCGCCGTGACGGCGGCCAGCTCCTCGGCGAGCTTCGCCGCGTCGACCGAGGTGTTGTCGGTCAGCGCGTCGAGCGACTCGCGTGCGGCGGCCAGTGCCTCGCGGCTCGCTCCGTTCATCGCGCGGCCTCGGCCTTCTCCTCGAGCTCGTCGAGGAAGCGGTCGATGGTGCGGCTCTGCCGGGCGTGGTCCTCGAGGGACTCGCCAACGAGCTTGCCGGCCAGGTCGGTGGCGAGCTTGCCCACGTCCTGACGCAGCGCCGCAGCCGCGGCCTTGCGGTCGGCCTCGATCTGGGTGTGACCGGCAGCGATGATCTCCTCACGCTGCCGCTGGCCTTCCGCCTTCATCTCCTGGATGATCGCGGTGCCCTGCTCGGTCGCCTCCTGGCGCATCCGGGCGGCCTCGTGGCGGGCCTCGGCGAGCTGAGCCTTGTACTGCTCGAGCACGCTCTCGGCCTCGGTCTTGGCCGCATCGGCCTTCTCGATGCCGCCTTCGATGGCCTCGCGGCGCTCTTCCAGAACCTTGTTGATGTTCGGGAGGAGCTTCTTGGCGAGGAAGCCGAAGACGATGACGAAGGCGATCAGGCCGATGAAGAGCTCGTCGAGATGCGGAATCAGAGGATTCTGAGGCTCCTCCGCCTGCGCAAGAAGCAGAGCGTTCACATCAGTGCCTTCCGTGAATGGTTTTGGGCTGTCGTTCCGGCTTACTGGTAGACGAAGCCCATGACGATGCCGATGAGGGCAAGCGCCTCACAGAACGCGAAACCCATGATCTGGTTGGTGCGGATCAGGCCGGCAGCTTCGGGCTGGCGGGCAAGGGCCTGGGTGCCGTTACCGAAGATGATGCCGACGCCGACGCCGGGGCCGATGGCCGCGAGGCCGTAGCCGATCGAGGCGACGTTGCCGACCACGTTCTCCTTGGCGCCGGCGGCGAAGTTGACCATTTCGAGAGCAGCGGACATGCCGATACTTCCTTCTCTTTCACGGACCGGTGGGGGTTGGCCACCGACGTCTGTTGGTTCTGGGGAGTGGGCTGGCTCAGTGGTGCTCGGCGAGCGCGCCCTGGATGTAGCTGGAGGCCAGGAGCACGAAGACGTACGCCTGGACGGCCTGGATGAACAGCTCGAATCCGGTCATCACGAGGACCATGACGAACGAGACACTGCCGTAGGCGATGCCGATGCCGTTCATCAGGTACCAGGAGGCCAACGTGAACATCACGATCAGCAGGTGGCCGGCGAACATGTTCGCGAACAGTCGGACCGCGTGCGTGAAGGGCCGGATCAGCATGTTCGAGAAGAACTCGATCACCACGATGAGCGGCAGGACCCACCCGAGCGACTTGTCGTAGCCGGTGATGTTCTTCCAGCCGCCGACGAATCCGTGCTTCTTGAAGGTCAGGGAGACCCACAGGACGTACACGATCGCTGCCAGACCGGCCGGGAAGGCGATCAGCGACGTGACCGGGAACTGGGCGACCGGGATGATGGACCAGATGTTCATGATCCATACGAAGAAGAACAGCGACACCATCAGCGGGACGTACTTCTCGCCGTCCTTCTTGCCGATGATCTCGTAGACAATGCCGCGGCGCACGAAGTCGTACCCGGCCTCGCCGATCATCTGGACCTTGCCCGGGACCAACTTGGGTTTGTTGAATGCCGCCCAGAAGAACACGACGACCACGAGCGAGCTCAGCAGCGCCAGCAGCATCGGCTTGGTGAACTCGAAGCCGCCCCAGGTGGCGATGGGCTCGTAAAGGAAGGTGTGGAGGCCCGGCGCCGGAAAGCCGCATCCGGAGAAGATGTGGCAATCGGGGTCGAAGGCAAGCGTCTGGTCAGCACTCACCGCGGGCTCCTTCAGCGTGGCGCATAGGTACGGCAACCTCGTTGTGTCGGCGCGGCACGCAGCCGCGGGTCGGCACTGGACTGGTCTTACGGATAAGGGGGCGGCGGTTCGGCGTCGAGCCTCGCGCTGGGACAGGCGTCAGCTCGGATGCCCGCGCCCGCAGTGCCGCAGTTGGCAACGGACGATAGCAGGGTCCCGATCGCGCATTTATCCCGGCCCTACCCCTCACGTCGGCGACCCTGCCTTCTCGGGCTTTTCGCCGGTGGCGGAGTCGGGATCGACGTAGAGGATTTTGGCCTTCATATAGGCGCGGGCCTGTGCGGCGACCCAGACGAGAGTCGTCGCGAGCAGCGTGAATGCGAACGCCTTGGGGTTGAACAGGGTGGTGTTCTTGAACACCGCCATGAAGACGAAGAGCAGCAGCAGCTGCGACGTATAGAGCAGCAGCCCCATGGCCTGGAACAAGTGCGGAAGTGATTTGGCCGTCCGCTGGAGCACGACCATGCCGATCCCCATGAAGAGGATGACCACCAGAGTGCCCACGACCGCCCCGAGTGCCCCCTTGCCACCGGCGACGACCCCTCCGATCACCGCGGCGACAACGCCGACGGCAGCGGTGGGTACGGCGGCTTGAAGGAGAGTCCGGACGTCGTTGGAGGGCATGGCGGCAGCTCCGCATTTCCTGGTGGGGGCAGTGGTGTCGTCATGGACGAGCGTAGGCCCGGTCCGAGTTGGGTCCTCGGGGCCAACGGACCGTCGCACTACGGTCCTTCGGCTCTGTCTCCGGGTCTCGTGAACGGTATCACAAACTATTTGATGAGGTCTTTACCCAGACGGTGTGCCAACTGTCACACATGAGAGTGAGTGTGCGCGTGTGTGCAGGGCACAGCGGCGCTTTGTCTGGTATTGGGCATGTATGCCGTGACACGTCAGCCGCGCGTTCCGGCCTTCCGCCGGTCAGGGAGGCGCGAACGGGGGCCGATCGCGGTCGCGCCGTTGACGCCCGCGGGAACCGGCGTGCGCTCGGGACGCTCTTCCTGGGGCAGCTCCGCCTCGTCCGTCTCACCGGCCTCGCCGGTCTCTTCCCTCTCGCCCGGCTCGTGCGAGAGCGAGGGGCCCGTCTGCGGCTGTGTCTCGCGGCGCCGGTAGCGCGGCGGAACGAAGGCCTCCGCCCAGCGCGGGGTGCGTGGGGTGAAGCGCGGCAGCAGCAGGAGCACCAGGCCGACCGCACTCAGCGCCACGATCAGCAGCACGATCCACATCGACGCCGAGTGCACCGAGTACGCGACGACGCCGAAGGCGATCAGCGCCGACCAGAAGTACATGATCAGGACCGCGCGGCTGTGCGAATGTCCGATCTCCAGCAGCCGGTGGTGAAGATGGCCACGGTCCGCGGCGAACGGCGACTGTCCGTTCCAGGTACGGCGCACGATCGCCAGCACCAGGTCGGCGACCGGGATGGCGATGATCGTCAGCGGCAGCAGCAGCGGGATGAAGACCGGCAGGGCCGCGTGCGTGGCCTCACGCGTACCGCCCTCGAAGATCTTCAGGGCATCCGGGTCCACCTGGCCGGTGACCGAGATCGCGGCCGCCGCGAGCACCAGGCCGATCAGCATCGAGCCCGAGTCGCCCATGAAGATCCGGGCGGGATGCATGTTGTGCGGCAGGAAGCCCACACACATGCCCATCAGGATCGCGGTGAACAGGGTCGCGGGGGCGGCGGCCTCGATGCCGTAGCTGAACCAGATCCGGTAGGCGTACAGGAAGAAGGCCGCGGCGGCGATGCAGACCATGCCGGCGGCGAGGCCGTCCAGACCGTCCACGAAGTTGACCGCGTTGATGGTGATCACGACGAGGGCAACGGTCAGCAGGGTGCCCTGCCAGGAAGTCAGCGAGACGGTGCCGACACCGGGAACCGGGATCCACAGAATCGTCAGACCCTGCATCACCATCACACCCGCGGCGATCATCTGGCCGCCCAGTTTGATCAGCGCATCGATCTCGAACTTGTCGTCCAGGACACCGATGATCCAGATCAGGGCCGCGCCGGAGAGCAGCGCGCGCGGTTCGTTGGACAGTTCGAAGACGCTGTTGAGGTTCTGCAGATGATCGGCGACCAGCAGACCGGCACACAGCCCGAAGAACATGGCGATGCCGCCGAGTCGCGGTGTCGGCTCTCTGTGCACGTCGCGGGCGCGGATCTCGGGCATCGCGCCGGTCGCAATGGCGAACTTGCGCACCGGTCCGGTGAGCAGGTAGGTCACCGCGGCCGTGACACAGAGCGTCAGCAAGTAATCACGCACGGGCTGCCCCACAGGAATCGCTGGCCATCTCAGCCCCACACCCTAGCTCTGGTAGCCACATGCTTGAGGACATACGGGCACCGGCGATGGTTGCACGACGCGCGGCTACCCCTGATAAAGCGGAAATCTACCGGCCAGTTCACGTACTTCCGTACGGACCTTCCTCGCTTCCTCACCCTCCTCACGCATCCCGGTCGTGAACAACCTGGCGATCCGTGCCATCTCGGACGCACCCATGCCCTGGGTGGTGACGGCAGCGGTACCCAGCCGGATGCCGCGTCCGTCCCCGTACGGCAGCGGGCAGGTGTCCAGGACCATGCCCGCCGCTGCGAGCCGGCCGCGGGCCACCTTGCCGTCGACGCCCAGCGGAGCCGGATCCGCGCTGATCAGATGGGTGTCCGTGCCGCCCGTCAGCACCGCCAGGCCGTCCTCGGCGAGCGCGTCGGCAAGCACCCGGGCATTGGCGACCACCTGATGGGCATAGACCGTGAACGCGGGGGTCGCCGCCTCGCCGAAGGCGACCGCCTTGGCGGCGATCGAGTTCATCTGGGCGCCGCCCTGGGTGAAGGGAAAGACCGCCCGGTCGATACGCTCGGCCAGCTCGGACCTGCACAGGATCATCCCGCCGCGCGGACCGCGCAGCACCTTGTGGGTGGTGGCGCACACCACATCGGCGTACGGGACGGGGCTGGGGGCAGCGCCCCCCGCGATCAGGCCCATGGGGTGCGCGGCATCGACGATCAGATACGCACCCACCTCGTCCGCGATCTCGCGGAAGGCTTCGTAGTCGGGATGGCGGGGATACGAGATCGAGCCACAGACCATGGCCTTGGGCCGGCGCCGACGTGCCAGGGTCCGCACCTGGTCGTAGTCGATCAGACCGCTCTCGGCGTCGACGCCGTATCCGACGAAGTCGAACCAGCGGCCGGAGAAGTTCGCGGGCGAGCCGTGGGTGAGGTGCCCGCCGTACGGCAGCCCCATGGCGAGCACGGTGTCGCCGGGCTTCAGCAGCGCCGCGTACGCAGCGAGCACGGCGGAGGAGCCGGAGTGGGGCTGCACGTTGGCGTGCTCGGCGCTGAAGAGGGCGGTGGCACGCTCGACAGCGATCCGCTCGGCGGCGTCGGCGAACTCGCAGCCACCGTGGTGACGGGCGCCGGGATAGCCCTCGGCGTACTTGTTGGCGAGCGGGGAGCCCAGGGCGGCGAGGACGGCAGGCGAGGCGAAGTTCTCCGCGGCGATGAGCTGCAGACCGTCGCACTGGCGCCCCAGCTCCCCCAGGAGCACCTCGGCGATCTCGGGGTCCTGCCGGCGCAGGGCGTCGAAGTCGGCGCCCTGGTGGGTGATGCGGGCGGCGTCCGGTGCAGCAGTGACCGACATCTGTGGCTCCAGGCCTCGCAGGGTTGCGGCCATTCCAATGTAGGCCGGGGTCCCTTTGCGTGCCCGGTGTCCGGAAGGTTTCCGTCCCCTCCCCGTCCCTTCCCGCTGTTTCGCTGCGCGGCCCGACGCACGGCGGGGGCTCTGCGCCGGATCCCGCGCCCCCCTCGTCGGCGGGGCCGAGTCTGCCGCCTGTCGGGCGGGAAACTCAGCCCGTCCGGCGATCGAGGACACGGCCGAAGGCAGTACGGGGCTCTGGGGGCTTACCCCCAGTCAGGGGAAGGGCCGGGGAGGGGAACGGGCCCGCCGCGGGCTCAGCGCTTCGCAGGGACGCCGGTCAGCGCCGTCACCACAGGATCCAGCGCCTGGTTGATCTCGTCCCCGATCGAGCGGAAGAACGTGATCGGCGCGCCATACGGGTCATACACCTCGTCCGCGTCCGGGCTCGGCGCCAGCAGCCAGCCGCGCAGCGCCGCCGCCGCGCGTACCAGCGCGCGGGCGCGCTCCACGACGCCCTCGTCACGCGGGTCCGGCAGGGTCGCCGGGTCTATGGCGCGCACCAGCCGGGTGAACTCCTTGAGCGTGAAGGTGCGCAGACCCGCCGAGTGGCCCATTGAGATGACCTGGGCCCGGTGGTCGCGGGTTGCGGTGAGGACGAGGTCGGCGCGGATCACATGCTCGTCGAGCAGCTCACGGCCCACGAAGCCGGTCGCGTCCGCGCCGAAGTCGGCAAGAACGGTCTCGGCGTTGGCCTCCATCGGGGCGCCCTCGTGGCCCCAGGTGCCCGCGCTCTCCACGATCAGGCCGCCCACGAGCCGGTCGCCGAGGCGGTCGCTCAGGGCATGACGGGTCAGCCGCTCGGTGATGGGCGAGCGGCAGACATTGCCGGTGCTGACGTGGAGGATGCGGAAGGTCGCGGTGGTTCCCCCGGGCTCCGTCCGGGAGGACCCCCAGGATTCCGCTATGCCACGCCCCTCAGGGGCGGTCAATTGGCCACCTCGAGGTCGGGTACGACTTTGCGCAGCTCGTCCGGCGAGAGCGCTCCCTCGCGCAGCAGCACCGGGAACTTGCCCGTGACGTCGACGATCGAGGACGGGACGATGCCCGGGGTCGGGCCGCCGTCCAGATAGACCGAGACCGAGTCGCCGAGCATCTCCTGCGCGGCATCGCAGTCCTCGGGAGCCGGGTGTCCGGTGAGGTTGGCGCTGGAGACCGCCATCGGGCCGACCTCGGTGAGCAGTTCGATCGCGACCGGGTGCAGCGGCATCCGGATCGCGACGGTGCCACGGGTGTCGCCCAGGTCCCACTGGAGCGAGGGCTGGTGCTTGGCGACCAGCGTCAGCGCGCCGGGCCAGAACGCGTCGACCAGCTCCCAGGCCTGCTCGGAGAAGTCGGTGACCAGGCCGTGCAGGGTGTTCGGGGACCCGATCAGGACAGGGGTGGGCATATTGCGGCCGCGGCCCTTGGCCTCCAGCAGATCGGCGACGGCCTCGGAGCCGAAGGCGTCCGCACCGATCCCGTAGACGGTGTCGGTGGGCAGCACGACCAGCTCGCCGCGGCGGACGGCCGATGCGGCTTCGCGCAGACCGGTCGTACGGTCGGTCGCGTCGTTGCAGTCGTATCGCCGTGCCATCTAACGGCCCTCCTCAAGCGTGTACGGGTCAGGGGTGCCGGTCACGGCATGGCCTTGCGTGCGGTCGCGAAACGCGGCCGCTTGTTGAGGTCCGGGTGGTCGGCCGCGTCCGCCCAGCCGGCCTCCTCGTTGAAGATCCACGGCACCTGGCCGCCCTGGGTGTCGGCGTGCTCGACGACGACGAGACCGCCCGGCCGCAGCAGCCGGTGGGCGGTGCGCTCGATGCCACGGATGGTCTCGAGCCCGTCCTCACCGGAGAAGAGCGCCATGTTCGGGTCGTGGTCACGGGCCTCGGGGGCGACGTACTCCCACTCGGTGAGCGGGATGTACGGCGGATTGGAGATGACCAGATCGACCTGGCCGTCGAGCTCCGGCAGGGCGCTCAGCGCATCGCCCTGGTGGATGGAGACGCGCGAGCCCTCGGCGTTCTTGCGGGTCCACTTCAGCGCGTCCTCGGAGAGCTCCACGCCGTGCACACGCGAGCGCGGCACCTCCTGCGCCATGGCAAGCGCGATCGCCCCGGAGCCCGTACACAGATCGACGATGAGCGGCTCGACGACATCCATGGCCCGTACGGCGTCTATGGCCCAGCCGACGACCGACTCGGTCTCCGGACGCGGTACGAAGACGCCGGGGCCGACCTGAAGCTCCAGAAAGCGGAAGAAGGCCCGGCCGGTGATGTGCTGGAGCGGCTCGCGGGCCTCGCGGCGCGCAACCGCCTCCCAGTAGCGGGCGTCGAAGTCCGCGTCCTTGACGTTGTGCAGCTCTCCCCGCTTCACGCCGTGCACGAACGCGGCGAGCTCCTCCGCGTCGAAGCGCGGTGAGGGCACGCCGGCGTCGGCCAGCCGCTGGGTGGCCTGGGCCACCTCGGCAAGCAGCAGGTTCACGCTGGTCCTCCGGGGCTGGGACGGTGTGCGGGGCTTACAGGGCGGCTACTGGGCGGCGGCGAGCTTGGCGGCGGAGTCGGCGTCGACGCAGGCCTGGATCATCGCGTCCAGATCGCCGTCGAGCACCTGGTCCAAGTTGTACGCCTTGAAGCCGACGCGGTGGTCCGAGATCCGGTTTTCCGGGTAGTTGTACGTACGGATCTTCTCGGAGCGGTCCACGGTGCGGACCTGGCTGCGGCGCGCGTCCGCGGCCTTGCTCTCGGCCTCCTCCTGCGCGGCGGCCAGCAGCCTGGAGCGCAGGATACGCATCGCCTGCTCCTTGTTCTGGAGCTGGCTCTTCTCGTTCTGGCAGGAGGCGACGATTCCGGTCGGCAGGTGCGTGATGCGCACCGCGGAGTCGGTGGTGTTGACGGACTGGCCGCCGGGGCCCGACGAGCGGTAGACGTCGATCCGCAGGTCGTTGGCGTGGATCTCGACGTCGATCTCCTCCGCCTCGGGTGTGACCAGCACACCGGCCGCGGAGGTGTGGATACGGCCCTGGGACTCGGTGGCGGGCACGCGCTGGACGCGGTGCACCCCGCCCTCGTACTTCAGCCGCGCCCAGACGCCCTGGCCGGGCTCGGTCGCGCCGTTGCCGCCCTTGGTCTTCACCGCGACCTGGACATCCTTGTAGCCGCCCAGCTCGGACTCGGTGGCGTCGATGATCTCGGTCTTCCAGCCGACGCGCTCGGCGTAGCGCAGATACATCCGCAGCAGATCGCCGGCGAACAGGGCGGACTCGTCGCCGCCCGCGCCCGCCTTGACCTCGAGGATGACGTCCTTGTCGTCGCTGGGGTCGCGCGGCACCAGCAGCAGCCGCAGCTTCTCGGTGAGCTCCTCGCGCTGCTTCTCCAGCACCTTGACCTCGGCGGCGAAGTCCGGGTCCTCGGCGGCGAATTCACGCGCGGTCTGGATGTCGTCCCCGGTCTGCTTCCAGGAGCGGTACGTGCCGATGATCGGGGTGAGCTCGGCGTAGCGCTTGTTGAGCGTGCGCGCGTTCGCCTGGTCCGCGTGGACCGACGGGTCGGCGAGCTTCTTCTCGAGATCGGCGTGTTCGCCGATCAGTTCCTCGACCGCCTCGAACATCGGGGGCTCCTGGGTCTGGTACGCGAAAGGGGCTGCTCAGAACGGACAAAGCGCCGGCCACGGCCACCCCGGGCAGGGGCGGCCGAGGGCCGGCGCAATGGCTCGCTACTTCTTGGCAGCCTTGCCGAAGCGGGCCTCGAAGCGGGCCACGCGGCCACCGGTGTCGAGGATCTTCTGCTTGCCCGTGTAGAACGGGTGGCACTCGGAGCAGACCTCGGCGCGGACGGAGCCGGAGTCGATGGTGCTACGGGTGGTGAACGACGCGCCGCAGGTGCAGCTGACCTGGGTCTCGACGTACTGGGGGTGGATGTCGCGCTTCAAGGGTGTCTCCTAGTTTCGGGAGGGCTCCGGGTCGTACACGCGGATTGCTCGTACGTGAACCGGGGCCGACGTACCAGTCTGCCAGGACTGGCCGTATCTCCCAAAACCGGGGTGGGTCCGGAAGTATTCCCGCGGCCTTTTCCGGGTACTAATGGCTCTTCACCACTCCACCGGCAGTGCCCTTGTCGCCCGCGGAGTCCTTGACCGCGGAGGCGGGGATGGGCTTGTCCTGCTTGAGCGCCGTCCACACCTGCTGGGAGGCCGATTCGAGGGGGACCACGCGGTTCGGGTCGGCGGGGTCGTACCGGACCGGCAGCGTGATCATGTGCACGTCCTCGGCACCGAGACCGCTCAGGCCCTTGGCGAAGCCCATCAGCTCATTGACCGAGTCGAGCTCGGAGTCGGGCGTGATGGCCTTGGTGGCGGTGTCTGCGAGGTCGAGGAGCTTCGGACCGGTGAAGACGCCGACGTCCTTCACCTGGTTGATGAAGGCCTTGATGAAGGCCTGCTGCAGCTGTATTCGGCCCAGGTCACTGCCGTCGCCGACGCTCTTGCGGGTCCGTACGAGACCGAGCGACTGCTCCCCGCCGAGAGTGTGCGTGCCCGGCTTGAGGTCCAGATGGCTCTTGTCGTCGTTGATCGGGGTGGTGGTGGTGATCTCCACACCGCCCAGCTCGTCGATGAGCTTCTTGAAACCGGTGAAGTCGACCTCGATGTAGTGGTCCATGCGGATGCCGGACATCTTCTCGACCGTCTTCACCGCGCAGGCCGGCCCGCCGGTCTCGTACGCCGTGTTGAACATCGCGCGCTGCGTGCCGGTGACGGACGTGCCCTTGGAGTCCGAGCCCGCTCCGTCCGTGCCCTTGCTGTTCGTGCACCGGGGGCGGTCGATGAGGGTGTCGCGCGGGACGGAGACGACGCTGGCCTTCTTGTGGCCCTCGTAGACGTGCACGATCATCGCGGTGTCGGAGCGGGCGCCGCCCTCGTCCTCGCCGTACTCGCCGTTCGCGCCGGAGCGGGAGTCCGAGCCCAGGACCAGAATGTCCATGGAGCCGTTGTCGATGTTCTCGGGGCGTTCGGTGCCGAGCGCGGAGTTGATGTCGACGCCCTCGATATTGCCGTTGAGCTTGAAGTAGACGTAGCCGAGGCCCGATCCGCCGACGAGCACGAGACCTGCCACTGACCAACCGGCCATGGTCATCGCCCGGCGGCCCTTGGTGGGCTTCTTACGGCGCGTGCCGCGGCCCCGGCTGCGTATTCGACTGTCGCTACCGCTCTGGTCTGCCATGGTCCCCTCGGCTCTCGCTGCTTCCCGCTACCCCCCGCCGTGGTGATCAGGGCGGTTTGTCGTCAGTTGTCCGACGTTGAGTCAGACGTTGAAGAAGCAAGAAGGGTTGCACAGGGTCCTGAGAACTCCTTAAGAAAGCACTGTGCCCACCGCGCGATGCGCGGTGGGCACAGTGGACTGCTCGGCCGGCCCGACTCTCCGTCCCCATCAGCCAGTTCGGCGGGCGGGGGCAAAGAGCGCGGAACACCTCCCACGCCTGACGGCTGTGGTGAAGGTCTCCCGGCGGGCCTTGAGGACTTCTCAGTCGTTGCCGTTTCCGGCGGACGGGGTCGTCTTCTGGATCTGCAGCAGGAACTCGGCGTTCGACTTCGTCTGCTTCATCTTGTCCAGCAGCAGCTCGATCGCCTGCTGCTGGTCGAGCGCGTGCAGCACCCGGCGCAGCTTCCAGACGACGGCGAGCTCGTCGCTGCCGAGCAGGATCTCTTCCTTACGGGTGCTGGACGCGTCCACGTCCACCGCCGGGAAGATGCGCTTGTCGGAGAGCTTGCGGTCGAGCTTGAGCTCCATGTTTCCGGTGCCCTTGAACTCCTCGAAGATCACCTCGTCCATGCGCGAGCCGGTCTCGACCAGCGCGGTGGCCAGGATGGTCAGCGAGCCGCCGTCCTCGATGTTGCGCGCCGCACCGAAGAAGCGCTTCGGCGGGTAGAGCGCGGTCGAGTCGACACCACCGGACAGGATGCGACCGGAGGCCGGGGCCGCCAGGTTGTACGCACGGCCCAGGCGGGTGATGGAGTCCAGCAGGACGACCACGTCGTGACCCAGCTCGACGAGACGCTTGGCGCGCTCGATGGCCAGCTCGGCGACGGTGGTGTGGTCCTCGGCCGGACGGTCGAAGGTCGAGGAGATGACCTCGCCCTTCACCGACCGCTGCATGTCGGTGACCTCTTCGGGCCGCTCGTCGACGAGGACGACCATCAGGTGGCACTCGGGGCTGTTGACGGTGATCGCGTTGGCGATCGCCTGCAGGATCATGGTCTTGCCGGTCTTCGGCGGGGCCACGATCAGGCCTCGCTGGCCCTTGCCGATCGGCGCGACGAGGTCGATGATCCGGGTCGTCAGCACACCCGGGTCGGTCTCGAGGCGCAGCCGGTCCTGCGGGTACAACGGGGTCAGCTTCTGGAACTCCGGGCGCCCGCGGCCGGATTCGGCCGCCATGCCGTTCGCCGAGTCGAGGCGGACCAGCGCGTTGAACTTCTCGCGGCGCTCGCCCTCCTTCGGCTGACGTACGGCGCCGGTGACGTGGTCACCCTTGCGCAGGCCGTTCTTGCGGACCTGGGCCAGTGACACGTACACGTCGTTCGGTCCCGGCAGGTAGCCGGAGGTCCGGATGAACGCGTAGTTGTCGAGGATGTCCAGGATGCCCGCGACGGGGATCAGGACGTCGTCGTCGGCGACCTGCGGCTCGTTGGTCGCGAAGTCCTCGCGGCCACGACGGCCACGACGGTCGCGGTAACGGCCACGGCGCCCACGGCGGCCGCCCTCGAAGTCGTCGTCGTCCTGCGGGCCGCTGCTCTGGGGGCCCTGCTGCTGGCCGCCCTGACGCTGCTGGCGCTGGCCGCCCTGCTGCTGATCGTCACCCTTGCCACGGCGGTCGCGCTGACGGTCACGGCGGTCGCCGCGATCGCCGCCGCGCTCACCACGCTCGCCCCGCTCACCGCGCTGGCCGCGCTCCTGGCGGTCGCGACGGCCGTCGGCGCCCTCCTGGGCGGACACGGCGGTGGCAGCCTCGGCCGAGGCCTCCGGCTGCGCCTCCGTCTTGACGTCGACGGCCGACTCGGTCTTGACCTCGGTCTTGGTGTCCGGGCTGCCCGCCTGCGCGGTGGCCCGACGACGGCGGCGCTCTCCGGCCGGCTGGTCCTCGCTGGCCGGCTGACCGGGGATGTCGATCTGCTGCTGGGCCACGGCCTTCTCGGCCTTGGCGACCTTGGCGGGCTTCTCTGCGGCCTCGTCGCCCGTGCGCGCCTTGGAGGTGGCACGCCGCTTCGGCTTGGTCTCGGCATCGCCGGATCCGGCCTCGGCGCTCTTCGGCGCGGACGACCCGCCGCCGGCCTGCGCCTCCTTGATGACCTCGATCAGCTGGCTCTTGCGCATCCGCGCAGTGCCCCTGATGCCGAGGCCGGACGCGACCTGCTGCAGCTCGGCCAGGACCATGCCCTCGAGGCCGGTGCCGGAGCGGCGGCGCCGTGAGGTGGTGCCAGAGGCAGCACCTGCGGCGGGCGCGGAGGTGTCGACGCTGTTGTCGGCAGTCACGCCCATCAGATCGGTGGTGTCGCTCACGAAGGGTCCTTCCCTGGAGCGGACGTCGGCCTTCTGGCTCGGCGACCGGTTGTGCTGTCCGGCTGCGGTCCTGGCTTGCGGACCGTGCCGGGGCGGTGGTCCCGCCGGCAATTAACGGCGGAAGAGATTTATGTGCAAAGTCCGGCCCGAGGTCCCCCTGCTCGGCCCACTCCTGGAAAAGCGAGGGGTGTCGTGCCGGTTCCGGAGCGTGCTCGAAACTGCTCAGGCAGGCTGCTCAGGCAGTTGGGGAGGCTCCCGGAAGAATGGTGGTCCCGAATGGGGACACGAAGCACCGCGCCACAAAGACGTCGGTTGCAGACTTGAGGTTAACACTACCGGCTCCAACAAACATTCCCCCTCTCCATCACCGGCAATCTCGTGTCACTGCGGGGCGAGCGGCAGAACACTCGCGCCCGCGGCGTCGAAGGTGAGCCGGTTGGCCGCCCATCCCTCGCCCGCCAGCCGTGCGACCTTGTCGGCCGCACTGTCCTCGGCCAGCGCGAGCACCGTGGGGCCCGCACCGGAGATGACTGCAGGGACGCCGTCCGCCCGCAGTCGGTTCACAAGTTCCACGCTCGCCGGCATCGCCGGGGCGCGGTATTCCTGGTGCAGACGGTCCTCCGTGGCGGGCAGCAGAAGCTCGGGACGCCTGGTCAGAGCCTCGACGAGCAGGCCCGCACGACCCGCGTTGGCAGCGGCGTCCACATGGGGGACGGTGCGCGGAAGAAGTCCGCGGGCCGTCTCGGTGAGTACCGGCTTACTGGGCACGAAAACCACCGGAACGATGGAATCTGCGGGATCCATCCTGATGGCGCGTGCCGCTCCCCCGTCGGTCCACGCAAGTGTGAAGCCGCCGAGCAGACAGGCGGCGACATTGTCGGGGTGCCCCTCGATCTCGGTCGCGAGCTCCAGCAGGGCCTCGTCGTCGAGCTTGGCGTCGCCGCCTATGGTCACCGCTCGGGCGGCGACGATGCCCGCGCAGATGGCCGCCGACGAGGAGCCCAGTCCTCGCCCGTGCGGGATCCGGTTGGCGCAGATGACCTCGAGGCCGCGCGGCTGCCCGCCGAGCAGGTCGAAGGCCGTACGCAGGGAACGTACGAGCAGATGGCTCTCATCGCGGGGAAGCGTCGTGGCGCCCTCACCCGCGATGTCGACATGCAGACCGGAATCCGCGACCCGGACGACCACGTCGT
Source organism: Streptomyces sp. NBC_01142 (assembly GCF_026341125.1). Classification (NCBI taxonomy): domain Bacteria; kingdom Bacillati; phylum Actinomycetota; class Actinomycetes; order Kitasatosporales; family Streptomycetaceae; genus Streptomyces; species Streptomyces sp. NBC_01142. The sequence goes on along the minus strand of NZ_JAPEOR010000001.1, from coordinate 1,180,230 downwards.
CGTACAGCCCCAGGGACAGCCCGAAGGCGTCGAAGCCCGGGCCGAGGTTGGCGCTGGTGGCTGGGACGCGCACCCGGACAGCGGCGGCGCGGAACGCTGGACCGGCCATCGCTCGATGACTCTCCTTGGTTCTGAACTGCGAGATTTACGAGATGTGCGAAATTTGTTCGAGGGGTACGAACACCCGTGGGCCGTATCGGCAACTACACCGCGGCATATGCGGCGGGGCGGGTTCAGTACAGCTTATCGAAGGAAGGTTCTGTCGCGACATAGGGCGCACAGGAGGCGCACGATGCGTGTCGCGAGCCTCCTGTGCCCCTACGTACAGCGTTGTCCGGGTTGCGAAGCTTTCCCAGGGGGAACCCGGACGGCGATTTCCGGCTACGCGAGTCCGAGGCGCTCGGCGGCCGCGGCCGCGTCGACCGGGACGGTGACGGGCTGGGGCGCTCCGGCGACCGCCCAGTCCGGGTCCTTCAGACCGTTACCCGTGACGGTGCAGACAATCCGCTGGCCCGGGTCGACCTTGCCCTGCTCGGCGGCCTTGAGCAGACCGGCGACGGACGCGGCCGATGCGGGCTCGACGAAGACACCCTCCTGCGCGGCCAACAGCCGGTAGGCGCGCAGGATCTCACGGTCCGTCACCTCGTCGATGAAGCCACCCGACTCATCACGGGCCGCCAGCGCGAGGCTCCAGGAGGCCGGGTTGCCGATCCGGATCGCGGTGGCGATGGTCGACGGGTCCTTGACGACCTCGCCACGGACGATGGGCGCGGAGCCGGAGGCCTGGAAACCCCACATCCGGGGAGTGCGCGTGGACATGCTGTCCGCGGCGTACTCCTTGTAGCCCTTCCAGTACGCCGTGATGTTGCCGGCGTTGCCGACGGGCAGCACATGGATGTCGGGGGCGTCGCCGAGCGCGTCGACGATTTCGAACGCGGCGGTCTTCTGGCCCTCGATGCGGTACGGATTGACCGAATTGACCAGCGCCACCGGGTAGTTCTCGGACAGCGCGCGAGCCAGGTTCAGGCAGTCGTCGAAGTTCCCGTCGACCTGCAGGATCTGCGAGCCGTACACCAGCGCCTGGCCCATCTTGCCGAGCGCGATCTTGCCCTGGGGCACCAGGACGGCGCAGAGCATTCCGGCGCGTACCGCATAGGCGGCCGCCGAGGCGGAGGTGTTGCCGGTGGAGGCGCAGATGACGGCCTGCGCGCCCTCCTCCTTGGCCCGGGTGATGGCCATGGTCATTCCGCGGTCCTTGAAGGACCCGGTGGGGTTGGCGCCCTCGACCTTGAGGTGCACCTCGCAGCCCGTGCGCTCGGAGAGGACCTGCGCCGGAACGAGTGGCGTACCACCCTCACGGAGCGTGACGACCGGCGTGGTGTCCGTGACCGGAAGCCGGTCCCGGTACTCCTCGATGATGCCGCGCCACTGGTGGGTGCCCTTGCTGGTCATGGGTCCTTTACTCCCCTTCAACACGCATGATGCTGGCGACACCGCGCACGGTGTCGAGCTTGCGCAGCGCCTCGACGGTCCCCGAAAGGGCGGCGTCGGGCGCGCGGTGGGTGACGACGACGAGGGAAGCCTCACCGTCCTTGCCCTGCTGACGGACCGTATCGATCGATACGCCGTGCTCGGCGAAGACCGTCGCCACCTGGGCGAGCACGCCCGGCTTGTCGGCCACGTCGAGGCTGATGTGGTACCGCGTCACCACGTCGCCCATGGGGCTCACGGGCAGCTGCGTGTACGCGGACTCGCCGGGTCCGGTGGCCTCGGCGAGCTTGTTGCGGCACACGGCGACGAGGTCGCCGAGAACCGCGGACGCGGTCGGCGAACCGCCCGCACCCGGACCGTAGAACATCAGCTGCCCGGCCGCCTCGGCCTCGACGAAGACGGCGTTGTACGCCTCGCGCACGGAGGCGAGCGGGTGGCTGAGCGGAATCATCGCGGGATGCACGCGCGCGGTGACGGACTTGCCGTCGGCGGCGCGCTCACAGATGGCGAGGAGCTTGACGGTGCAGCCCATCCGTTTGGCGGAGGCGATGTCGGCGGCGGTGACCTCGGTCAGGCCCTCGCGGTGGACGTCGTCGAGGCGTACGCGGGTGTGGAAGGCGATCCCGGCGAGGATGGCGGCCTTGGCGGCGGCGTCGAAGCCCTCCACGTCGGCGGTCGGGTCGGCCTCGGCGTATCCGAGGGCGGTGGCTTCGTCGAGCGCCTCGGAGTAGCCGGCGCCCGAGCTGTCCATCTTGTCGAGGATGAAGTTGGTCGTGCCGTTGACGATGCCGAGCACACGGTTGACCTTGTCGCCCGCCAGGGACTCGCGCAACGGCCTGATCAGCGGGATGGCGCCCGCGACTGCCGCCTCGAAGTACAGGTCCCTGCCGTGCTTCTCGGCGGCGGCGTAGAGGGTCGCACCGTCCTCGGCGAGCAGCGCCTTGTTGGCGGAGACGACGGACGCGCCGTGCTCGAACGCGGCGGTGATGAGGCCGCGGGCGGGCTCGATGCCGCCGATGACCTCGACGACGACGTCGATGTCGCCGCGTTCGACCAGCGCCGTGGCGTCGGTGGTGATCAGCGCGGGGTCGATGCCCTCACGCACCTTGGAGGGCCGTCGGACGGCAACCCCGACGAGCTCCACCGGGGCGCCGATGCGCGCGGCGAGGTCGTCGGCGTGCGTCGTCATGATGCGCGCCACCTCTGAGCCGACCACACCACAGCCCAGCAGCGCCACCTTCAGCGGACGCGTACGCATCATCCGACCTACGCCTTTCATTGGATACGGCCCATTACAAGCCAGGGTGCCAACCAGTCTCACTCACTGGACGGAAGTTTCTATCCTCCGTCCAGATTTCGAGACATCTATTTCATCAGCCGACGTCGAGACGCAGGAGATCTTCCTCCGTCTCGCGCCGGACGATTACCCGCGCCTCGCCGTCCTTGACCGCCACAACTGGCGGGCGGAGTGCGTGGTTGTAGTTGCTCGCCATGGAACGGCAGTACGCGCCGGTGGCGGGTACGGCGATCAGATCGCCCGGCGCGAGGTCCGCCGGAAGAAATGCGTCCTTGACCACAATGTCGCCACTCTCACAGTGCTTTCCGACGACGCGGGCGAGCATCGGCTCGGCGTCGGACGTCCTGGAGACGAGCGCGACGCTGTACTCGGCGTCGTACAGGGCGGTACGGATGTTGTCCGACATGCCACCGTCGACGCTGACGTAGGTACGCAGCCCTTCGAGGGGCTTGACGGTGCCGACCTCGTAGAGGGTGAAGGCGGTGGGCCCGACGATGGCGCGGCCGGGCTCGACGGAGATCCGCGGCGTCCGCAGCTTCGCGGCCTCACACTCACGGGTGACGATCTCACTGAGGGCCTTGGCGATGTGGTGCGGCTCGCGGGGGTCGTCCTCGGAGGTGTAGGCGATACCGAGGCCGCCGCCGAGGTCGATCTCGGGCAGCTCGACCCCGTGCTCGTCCCGGACTTCGGCGAGCAGCTGGACGACGCGGCGCGCGGACACCTCGAAGCCGGCCATGTCGAAGATCTGCGAGCCGATGTGGGAGTGGATCCCGATGAGCTCGAGGCCGTCGAGCTTGAGGGCACGGCGTACGGCTTCGGCGGCCTGCCCCCCGGCGAGAGCGATCCCGAACTTTTGGTCTTCATGAGCCGTGGCGATGAATTCGTGCGTATGCGCCTCCACCCCTACCGTCACGCGGATCTGAACGCGCTGCCGCTTCCCCCGGCTCTGGGCGATGTGGGCCACGCGGACGATCTCCTGGAAGGAGTCGAGGACGATGCGCCCGACGCCTGCTTCGACGGCTCGCTCGATCTCCGCGACGGACTTGTTGTTCCCGTGGAAAGCGATGCGCTCGGCGGGCATTCCGGCGTCGAGGGCGGTGGTGAGCTCGCCCCCGGAGCAGACGTCGAGGTTGAGCCCCTCCTCCGTGAGCCAGCGAACGATCGCGCGGGAGAGAAACGCCTTACCGGCATAGAACACGTCGGCATCCTTGCCGAAGGCGTCGGCCCAGGCGCGGCAGCGGGCGCGGAAGTCGGCCTCGTCGAGGAAATAGGCGGGGGTGCCGAACTCCTCGGCCAGCCGGGTCACTTCCATCCCGCCGACGGTCGCGACACCGTCCTCGTTGCGGGCGACCGTCCGGGCCCAGACCTTCTCGTCGAGGACGTTGAGGTCGGTCGGCGGGGCGCTGTAGTGCCCCTCGTGAAAAACATCGGCGTGGCGGGGCCCGGCGGGGTGTGCGGAACGGCTCATGTCTCTTGTCTCTCTGTCACAAGTATTCGGGCGAGCTGATGCCGAGCAGGGACAGGCCGCCTGCGAGCACCGTCCCGGCGGCTTCGGCGAGCGCGAGCCGGGAACGGTGGGCGGCCAGGGGTTTCTCGTCACCGATGGGCAGCACGGAGGACTGGAAGGCGAGGAGGGCGTCGGCGGTGGTTTCGAGATGCCGGGCCAGACGGTCGGGGGCACGGTGGCGGGCGGCCGCGCCCAGCGCGACGGGGTAGTCACCGACGGCGGTGACAAGCGCCGGCGCATCGACGTCCTGCAGCGGATCGCTGCCGAAGCCGAGCTGCGCGGCGCCGCGGGTGAGAGCGCGGCTGCGGGAACAGGCGTACCGGACCCTGAACAGCGGGTTGCTCTCGTGCTGAGCCAGGAGCTCGTCCCCGGTCCGTGGCCGGTCGTGGGAGGCGGCGGCCAGCAGCCCCCAGCGGGCGGCATCGGCCCCGAGCCGCTCGAAGAGGTCTCCGGCCGGCGCGGGCACGACATGCAGGGTGTCCACCGCGCCCGGTACGACGTCGGCCTGCGCCCCCTGGCTGCGGAGCAGCAGGGCGACGGTGTGCGTCCAGACCCCTGCGCGCAGCTCGTCGACGGCGCCGAAGGCGATCGAGGCCCCGCGGAGGGCGTCCCCGTGCCCGTACGCACTGCCGCGCTCCAGCACATCCCGTACGAGAGCCTGCTGCGCACCCTCGCCCAGGGTGATGTTGAGAAAGCCCGGCCCGGTGATCTCGATCCCGGCAATCCCGGGCACCTCGGCGATCCGGCTCCGCAGCACTTCGGCGACCGCACGGGGCTGCTGCCCGGCCGGCCCCGCCAGGCGCAGAGCAACATTGGTGGCGTAGTCCCCGCGCCCCCCGGGCCGCGGCCGCTCGACGCTGACACTCTCGGGCACGGACACCCGCAGCGCACCTTCCTCCACCGCACGGCACACGGCGTGCCGGACGGTGCGGGAGAGCTCAGCAGGAGTCACGGGACAAGCGTATGGGAGGGAGGGGGGCCCTTCGCGAACCGGTTTCGCGATGCGGTCAGCCCCGTGCGCTTTCCGCCCGCCCGGCGCCATGCCTGCCGTCGACGGACGGCGGACCCTCCCGATGCGTCAATTGCCGCACGAGACGGACCAGCTCGGCCGGCTCGAAGGGCTTGGCGAGAAAGGCATCGACCCCGGCGACGAGGCCGCTCTCCACCTCGTACTGCGTACACGCACTGATGATGGCGATCGGCAGATGGCTGGTCCGCGGATCGTCCCGCAGCCGGGCGGCGGTGCGCAGCCCGTCGAGGCGGGGCATGACCACATCGAGAGTGACCACATCGGGACAGACGCGATGCACGACATCCAGACACTCGGCACCATCGGCCGCGGTCACGACCTCGAAGCCCTCCAGCTCGAGATTGACCCTGATCAACTGCCGAATGACCCTGTTGTCGTCGACAACGAGCACCCGGCCGGACGCGCCAGACACAACTCGAGAGTAGGTCGGGGGGCGGCGCCGCGTCCGGGTTTTGCCCACTTCCACCCCGGGCGGGCGACGTGAGCTGCTGCGGGACCCGGAAATACCTGTTCACGACGACCCTTTGGGAGCTGGTAGGGTTCTATCCGTCGCCGCAGCAGTGCGGCGGAACGCCCCCGTAGCTCAGGGGATAGAGCAACGGCCTCCGGAGCCGTGTGCGCAGGTTCGAATCCTGCCGGGGGCACAGAAGCCGGACCAGCGTGATCCACCCGCTGACCTGCGGAAGTGCCAGACGTCAAGAGCCGGACCCAGTCCCACTGGGTCCGGCTCTTTGTCGTTCTCTATCGCTGGTTGCGTGTGAGTGGCGTGTGAGTCGTCAGCTGTTCAGGCTGCACTGTGCGATGGAGATGGAAGGCATGGCCCCGACGTCCTCATGACAGCGGAGACTGCTTCCGGGGTGGTGGGAGCTTCTGCAGGAGTTCCCATAGCGGCCGCGAGCCTGCTGCCCACTCCCCCAGTGTCCGGCGGTCCACCAGATGCAGCCGCTGAGACGTGGCCAGCGGCGGGCATCCCGAGGTGAAGCGTCCGTTCGTCACCAGGACCACCACGTCTCCGCCGTGCAGCTGGCGTCCGGTGCCGTTGAGAACGTGCAGGTCCGGGGTACCGACAGGCGAGCCTGAGGCGCCGTTCTTACGGTGCTTGCACTGGATCACCCACCGCCGTCCGAACGGATCGCTGGCTGTCACGTCAGCGCCGTTGTCACCAGCGCCGCCGACCTGCACCGCATCAGTGCAGCCGTCTCGGCGCATGAGGTCCCGTATCGCGTACTCGAACTCCCTGTGGTGGAGCCTGTCGAGTTGGGGCAGCTGGTATCGCAGGCCCTGCGAGCGAATCCGTTCCCAGCGGGAACGGTCCGCCTGCTGTTTGAGCCAGAAGCCACCGGTACAGGCCGCGAGAACCGCGAGCGCGACGAGCAGCCACCAGTTCTCCAGCAGCCACCGCACCAGGGCGATGACGAGTCCGAGACCTGCGACTGCTGCGATGCCGAGCACCAGCGGGTCGGGCCCTTTGGCTCTTCTGGATGAACGCCTCCGGGACCGCCGCGCCGGCCGGCGGCGGCTCACGGCTGACCTCCAGGAACGACCGGCGTCGCGACACGTGGAGTCGGACCGGTGCGCCCGTCGCTCGTGTCGATTTTGATCTGCCCACTTCCTGAGCCCCAGACCACAATGCTCGCGATAGCCAGGCCTGCCATCTGATGCCGCGCTCCCGGAGCCCAGCGGCTATGTCCACGGACTTGCGTGCCGTCCTTCTTCACGTACGAATTGATCCAGGGCACCGCATCCCCCTCAGTCTTCTGCCTTCGGCCCCCCGGCCGCGCAACAAGAATTGGAGCAGGTGCCGCTGACAACGAGTCAGGTGTCAACGCCTGCTGCGAGACATTTTCAGCCGTTGTGCTCTCTGCCGGGCCGTACGCAGCTCAGTAAATCTCCGAGGTGCCGCGCAGTGCCCCTGAGCCAGAGAAGACCTACGGGATGTGGCTAGGCCAGGCCTTTGGGCGCCCCGCCATGCCGGACAACAACCGGCTCCACTGGAACGCTCCGAGCAGTAGCTAATCAGACAACTCCAGCAGCCATAAACGAAGAGTTCATCGTCGCCACTCCCGCGCCTCTAGCCTCTGCTTTCCCAGACGCCTCTAGCGAGCGCGTGCATTGTTGGCACTGGCCCGTCGGGACCGTGACTGTTGATCATGGTCGGTGTGGTGGGGAACCGACTACGTGCAGCGACCACCCGCAGCCAGCGGATATCGGGATTGTCGCCCGGCATGGTTGCTGAACCCATCGGGGAGACCAGCCCGTTGTGGCACGAGCAGCACCAATCTGGTCTCGTGTCACGCCCCCATCACCGGTCCGTGGGCGCCGGGGCGAAACACAAGCTGGTATTCGTCGACCAGCTGCTGGCCACCGTCATCCGACGTCCGGCTGCGTACCCTCGGCGAGGTCATTGACCACCTCGGTGCGAGCGGGCAGACCGGAATCATGGACGGGACCGAGCTCCGGTCCTTGCGCCCTCCGGGCGCAAGGACCGGCAGAGTTCATCTCCGGGAAGAACAAGCAGAACACCGTCAAGTCCATGGTCGTCACGGACGCTGCCGGGCAGCTGCTGTTCTGCAGCCCGGCAGTGTCGGCAAGCTGCGCGGATATCGCCCACGCCCGCCAGTTGGGCCTGGTCAGGCTACTGACCAGGCCCTGCGGTCGGGATCCTCGCCGACGCCGGATACCAGGGCCCTGGCGACCAGACAGGCGGGCGCGTGGTGACACCACCGCACCGCAAGTTCAAGTGAATGCCCTGGGCTGGTACGAGGAGATGCATGAACGCCAGCGCAAAGCCCACTCCTCCCGTCACATCCGCGTCGAGCACGGCATCGCCCAGCTCAAGAACTAGCGGGCCCTTGCCCGCCACGACGGCCGCCGCGAGCACCTGACCGACGTGATCCAAGCAGTCGCCGGACTCCCCCCAGACCAGCACGCCGCGACCCTGTCCGGCGATTCCCGAATATGAACCCTGAGGGCAAGCCACGGTCTTTGACGCGCCGGCGTCAACCATGCACGAGCTCGCGGTCAACAGCGGATGCCCGGGAGAGCCCCTAGGCTCGCCTTGGGCCCCTGTCGCCGCTGGTCAGGCCGAAACAGAGGCCCAGAAGCGCGATGATTCCCAAGCTCAGCATCCCGGCAACGTCAGTACGGTCGAGGGATCTCGCGTGCGTCCAGCGCAGCGGAGTAGCGCGTCAGCAGAGCGTCGAGGTCGACGAGGAGAAGTCCGGCCGTTTCGCGGGCCCCGGTCACAGGCTTCCACCACCTCAGCAACGTCGCTGCGAAGGATGGAGAGAGAGTCACCCTGGATCAGCACACCGGGGAACCGCCGACCGGGCAGGCGCACCACAGCGTTGTTCCCACCGTCCGTGAGCAGCCCAGCCTCAACACGTTCCATGAGGCCATCCAACCTGACATCACCCTCTGACATCAACGACAGCAGACCGGAACGGCGTTGGGCGATCGCAAGCGGCCGGGTCGCGCGCGGCCAAGTGCTTGTCAGCCACAGCTGATCGAACTCCTGAAGCGGATGTATCACACCGCGGCGCGGCCTCCTGGTACCGCCTCGGGGCCGTGAAAGGCGCTCAGCGAGCAACAACGTTGACAACCACCGACAGCTCCGCAGATCGCAGCGTTGAGGGCTTACGTGACCGCAGGTCGGAGACCCGCCGCATTACTTCTTCGGCTACTGAGCGAACCTCTCAGGGATTGCGCCAGATGGGTATCGAATCGCGCCTGCGGCATCAACTGGGCACCTAACCATTCCTCTTGGCGACGATGGCGACCGTGAGAGTTCCCGCAGCAGCCACCAACGCAGCAATCAGCTCTCCAGTGGCGCCACCGCTGAGGATGCCGACGGCTGCCACACCCGCGAACGCGAGCACCACGACAGAGGCCAGGGAGACATTGAACTTCAGCTCTGTGCGGCGCTGTTCAGGAGGCACCGCTGCCCCAGTCGGTCGGACCTTACGCTCCATAGATATTCACCCCTGTCGTCACAGAGACCAGCAGCACCATCATCCCCGCCAGGTCGGCTAGAACGACGTATGACCATCCTTTGATCCCTCCCGTCCCGTCGTAGCAGAGGACCCGAACGAGTACCGGCACCACAAGCATGCCCACAACGCAGACAAAAAGCAGCCCGACCAGTACATCTACGCTCGCTTCACCTCGGGCTGTGGCCGAAAGGAGGGTTAGCGCCAACGCCACGCCCGCTGTAACGACCCAGTCAATCCACAGGACCGCGTCTTCCAGAGTTAGATTGACCTTCTTCCCAGGTGGCGGCTCGCGCGAAATAACCTTCATGATCAACTGCATGCCGGAAACGATGCCCATCAGCACGAGCGTGATCCCCCAAGCCGGCACGGCTCCTCCCCAAATTCGCGAGGTCGGGAGTCTTTCAGAAGATCCAGCCGATCATCACTGAAGTCTCACAATTAGCCCGGATAGGTGAACATCTGCTCACGAATAGACAACCTAACAAAGCACCATACGCACATTGACGTATTGACGTCCTTGCTGAACCCGATCGGCGATGCAGCCCGACACTCCCCGAAGTGACAACGACGGGAGGCGTAGCGCTAAGCGCCGATCGGAACTGGTGACCGATCGCGAAGGTCCCGCGCGACCGCAGCGAGCGGCAACAGACGCCCGCCTGAATGGCGGTCCGTGCAGCATTTGAGTGACTTCACGAGAGGGCCCTCCATCGCCTGACGCGCTGATCATCAGCGGATGAGCCGCTTGGGTCCGTCTTCAAGGCTCACCAGGCCCGGGAGGCCGGAAAGAGCGACAAGTGGAACAGCGGGCTTCGACAAGGCAGGCTTGTACCCATGCGGACGATCTTCCGCTCGTCTCCTCGACCGGGAGCGGGCGGTCACAGCCGGGCCGTTCTCTTCACGCTCGCGCAGTGTGTGCCCTTCGCGATCGCCCTGCTCGTGGTGGGCATCGAGCTCTCACCTGCACACTTTCTGTATACCGGCCCCCTCCTCATCGCGACTCCGGCGCTGGCCGCGGTCACCATGGGCCCCAAGGGCACCATCTCGGCAGCGGCTTTGGCTCTGGCCGTCAGCATCACCACCGCCACCTACAACCAGGCGTGGGGCAGCCAGCAGGTCTACAGCAACCTTCTGGCTCTTCTCGTGGTGTCGGTGGCCAGCATCACCACGAGTAGCGCCGCGCGTACCCGCAGTCGGAACGAGCTCAACCAGGTCCGCCGGATCGCCGTGGCAGCACAGGAAGTCATCCTGCGGCCTGTACCCGCCCGGCTGGGTCCGGTGCGGGCGGCCAGCATGTACCTCGCGGCCGAGTCGGGGGCACAGATCGGCGGCGATCTGTACGAGGCTGTGGAGACCCGCTACGGGGTCCGGCTGATCGTGGGGGACGTTCGGGGCAAGGGGCTGCCCGCTGTGCGCGCGGCCGCCGCTGTGCTGGGCGCGTTCCGGGAGGCCGCTCACTATGAGGATGAACTGGCGGAGGTAATAAACCACTGCGCGGCCGCGCTGAAACGGGAGTACCCGGTGTCGGGTGCGGTCGATCAGGAAGCTCTGTTGGAGGGCTTCGTCACCGCGGTCGTGGCCCAGGTGCCGGACGGACCCGTGGTCGAGGTGGTCAACCGTGGCCATCACCCTCCGCTGGTACTGCGCCAGGGCAAGGTCCAGACCCTGATGCCCGCGTTCCCCTTGCCGCCCATCGGCTTGGAAGACTTCATCACCGGTCCTGCCGGCAAGGCGGAGAGCTATCCGTTCGCACCCGGCGACCGTCTGCTGCTGTACACCGACGGCGTGGTCGAAGCCCGTAATCGTGACGACGACTTCTTCGCCCTGCCCGAGGCCATGGAAGCGCTCGCCCACACCCCGCAGGAGTTCCTGGAACAACTGCACCAGGGGTTGATCCGACACACCCAGGGCTTCCTGGCGGACGATGTGGCGATGCTCCTCGTTGAACGGCTCGACGAATGAGTCGGTCAGGCCGACGCAGTTGCCGCCCCATCCAGCGGCTCCGGCTCCCCGTCGGCCAGTCCATGTAGCGAGGTCGCCACGGCGTACCGGTACGCGGCCGGAGCGATCGAGGTGCTTGCAGCGCTTGCCCCGGACATCGGCGCCGCCGCCCGGGCAGCAGCGCGGGAGGTGTTCACGATCCTGGACGAAACCCTGCCGGCCATCGACCGGATCGCCGTCGATCGGGCCGTACTGCTCCCGGAAAGTACCGAAGCGTCAGCGACGCAGATCACCGCCGTGCGGCGCCATGGAGCCTGTGATCCTGGGTAATGTCAGCGAAAATAGCAAAGCTACCGCTTAGTATTTCTGGAAGAACACCCGCTCTCGCAGGCCCGAGGAGCCCTCATGCAACTCGCCGCGATCATCGTGTCGCTGACCCTGACCGTGGTCGGCGTTGCTCTCATCGCCCGAGCCGTCGCGCAGATCTACCACTTCGTCAGACTCGGCCAGCCCGTGCCCGCGGGGAGCCGCGCCAATGACCGCGTGGCACGCAGCCTCACCCTGGCCAAGGAGTTCGTCGGCCATACGAGGATGAACCGCTGGGGCATCGTCGGCGTCGCGCACTGGTTCGTCGCCGTCGGCTTCCTGACGCTCGGACTGACGATCGTCACCGCGTACGGCCAGCTGTTCAAGGCCGACTGGGTACTCCCGGTGGTCGGCGGCTGGCTGCCGTACGAGATGTACACCGAGTTCATCGCGCTCGGGACGACCGTCGGCATCGTCATCCTGATGGCGATCCGGCTGCTGAACCTGCCTTCGCGGGCCGGCCGCAAGTCACGCTTCGCCGGCTCCAAGGCCTGGCAGGCGTACTTCGTCGAGTACGTCATCCTCACTATCGGCGTCTGCATCATGGCGCTGCGCGGGCTCGAGGGCGCGATCCACCACGTCGAGGGCTACGAGCCGGGGTACTTCGCCTCGTATCCGCTGGTCCTGACCTTCAAGGACCTGAGCCTCCCGGTGCTGGAGAACCTCGTCTACTTCTTCGCCATGGTCAAGCTCGGCGTGACCATGACCTGGGCGATCACCATCGGCCTCAACACCAACATGGGTGTGGCCTGGCACCGTTTCCTCGGCTTCCCGAACATCTGGTTCAAGCGGAACGCGGACGGTTCCACGGCCCTCGGCGCGCTGCTGCCGATGACGTCCGGCGGCAAGGAGATCGACTTCGAGGACCCGGGCGAGGACGACGTCTTCGGCGTCTCCCAGGTCGAGCAGTTCTCCTGGAAGGGCATCCTCGACTTCTCCACCTGCACCGAGTGCGGCCGCTGCCAGTCCCAGTGCCCCGCCTGGAACACCGGCAAGCCCCTCTCCCCCAAACTCCTCATCATGTCGCTCCGCGACCACGCCCACGCCAAAGCCCCCTACCTCCTCGCCGGCGGCGGCAAAACCATCGAAGGCGACGAAAAAGCCTCCCCCGAACAGCTGGCCGGCGTCCCCGCCGCCGCCCTGGCAGAGGCCGAGCGCCCGCTGATCGGCACCGCCGAGGAAAACGGCGTCATCGACCCCGACGTGCTGTGGTCCTGCACCACCTGCGGCGCCTGCGTGGAACAGTGCCCCGTCGACATCGAACACATCGACCACATCGTCGACATGCGCCGCTACCAGGTGATGATCGAGTCCGCGTTCCCCTCCGAGGCCGGCACGATGCTCAAAAACCTGGAGAAAAAGGGCAACCCCTGGGGCCTGGCCAAGAAGCAGCGCGTGGAATGGACCAAGGAAGTCGACTTCGAGGTCCCCATCGTCGGCAAGGACATCGAAGACCTCACCGAGATCGACTACCTGTACTGGGTCGGCTGCGCCGGCGCCCTGGAAGACCGGGCCAAGAAGACCACCAAGGCCTTCGCCGAACTGCTCCACATCGCGGGCGTCAAGTTCGCCATCATGGGCGGCGACGAGAAGTGCACCGGTGACTCCGCCCGCCGCCTGGGCAACGAACCCCTCTTCCAGCAGCTCGGCCAGGAAAACGTGGCCATGCTCAACATGGCCTACGGCGAAGACGACGACGAGACGACCAAGAAGCCCAAGTCGTCGAAGAAGATCGTCGCGACCTGCCCCCACTGCTTCAACACCATCGCCAACGAATACCCCCAGCTGGGCGGCGAGTTCGAAGTCATCCACCACACCCAGCTGCTCCAGCACCTCATCGACGAGGGCCGGCTCATCCCCGTCACACCCGTCGACGGCCTGATCACCTACCACGACCCCTGCTACCTGGGCCGCCACAACAAGATCTACACACCCCCGCGCGAGATCATGTCCGCCGTCCCCGGCCTGCGCCAGCAGGAAATGCACCGCCACAAAGAACGCGGCTTCTGCTGCGGCGCCGGCGGCGCCCGCATGTGGATGGAAGAGCGCATCGGCAAACGCATCAACACCGAACGCGTCGACGAAGCCCTCTCCCTCAACCCCGACATCGTCTCCACCGCCTGCCCCTTCTGCCTCGTCATGCTCACCGACTCCGTCAACGGCAAGAAGAACGACGGCCAGGCCAAAGAAACCCTCCAAGTCGTCGACGTCGCACAACTGCTCCTCGACTCCGTACGCACACCCCCCACCGACCCCACCCCCACCCAAGAACCCCACGACACACCAGAACCCGAACCAGCCAAGTAACCCAGACACCCCCACACACAGAAGCGGCCGGACCTGCCTCGGGGGCAGGACCGGCCGCTCCTGCATACAGACCCCACAGCCGACGGGAGGTACGGGGTGCCAAGGACCCGCCCTCCACGGCTTCGCCGAGAACGGGGTTCTCGCGTGTGTGCGGCGACGTGTCGTACCTGGCCTCCGCCCACCGGCACGGCCTCGCCCCCGCGGCCCCCGGGGCGGCGACCCGCACCGGCCTGTCACCATCGGCGGATGGATGAACTGGAAGGCTTCTGGCACGCGGCACGCGACGGCCTCTTCTGGAAACTGCTGTTCGTCGGGGGCGGCAGAGGATGGGTCGAGTACGGCCGCGAGGGCGCCTACGCGTCCAACACCGAGTTCACCTGGTCGGCTCCCGAGCCGAACCGTCTTGAGCTCACCTACGGCGACTGCCGTGAGACGGAGGACGGCGACATGAGGATCATCTGGCCGGCGGACGAGCACACGGCTCACGCATTCACCGTCACCAGGCAGGACGACGCACTCACAACCCTGACGCTGGTGCCCCCGCTCAAGAGCATCACGGTCTTCACGAGGAAGGCTCTCCAGCCCCTCCACGCGCGCAGGAACCAGACCTGACGGCCGAGGCTGATCCCGTACGGGAAGTCGCGCCAGGGCGAACTCGCCTCCGGGGAACGGGAGATGTCCGCGGCGGGGCGAGCCGCAGCCGGTACCCGGCGAACGTTCGCACGACCGTCCCGGCCCGCCCCGGCCACCCCGGCCACCCCGGACCGAGCGAAAAGCACGCCCCCACCGCACGCTCCGGATGCCCTCGCCGGGGGTCACATCCCCTTGCCTGGGCCGCCCAGCGCCCCTGCACCCCTTCTTTGCGCACCAAGGGTGACAAGGTCGCGACCGCGAGTCATTCAATGCCTGCCGAAACGCCCCAAACCGGCCGCTGCGTGTGAGCCCGCCCATAGGAGCCACGTCACTTCCTAAGCGCGGTAGTAGGGGCTTTTTCCGTACTCCGGCGCAGGCATCCTCCACTCGAGCCCATTACGGACATACCTGCGTAGTTCGGTAGTACGTCACATCGTTGCGTCCTCCGCCGGGCGCCGTTAACCATGGCTGTCGTTCCGGGGAGCCGAGTGCCGGACCGGGTGGATACCGCCCGATTCGACCGCACCGGCCCACGTTGCGGAGCCCCCGCTCCGCTCCAGCCGTACCGACCACGGTCGGCCTCCCCGACACGTCCCCTATGGAGAGGTACATCCGCATGACCGCGCACACCCAGATCAGCAACCGCATCGCCCGGCTCCGCAAGTTCTCCGTCGCCGGCATAGCCACCGCCGGTGCCGCCGCAGCGGCCCTCACGATGGTGCCCTCGGCCGCCCACGCCGCCGAACCGGCTTCGGTGAGCGCCTCCACGGCCAAGGTCGCGGCGGCCGACGCCCCGGCGGCCAAGAAGGCGAAGAAGGCCTACCCGAACACCCTCGACGGCTGGATCAAGGAGTCGCTGGCCATCATGAAGGCCAAGGGCATCCCCGGCAGCTACGAGGGCCTGCACCGCAACATCATGCGTGAGTCCGGCGGCAACCCGAACGCCGAGAACGGCTGGGACATCAACGCGCAGAACGGCACGCCGTCCAAGGGCCTGCTCCAGGTCATCCAGCCGACCTTCGACGCCTACCACGTCACGGGCACCCCGAACGACCTGACCCACCCGGTCGCCAACATCACCGCGGCCGCCAACTACGCCGCCGACAAGTACGGCTCCATCGACAACGTCGACTCCGCCTACTGAGCGACCGCCTGCTGAGCGACCGGCCACTGAGCGACCGCCTACCGAGCCACCGGCTACTGAGCCACGGCGAACGAAGGACTGACAGCGCATGCCACACGCGAGCGGAGACGACCACCTGGCACCCCCGGCCGGCGCCCCCACGCCGGCCGACTACGGGCCCGGCAAGGTATACCGCTCCCGGCGCAGGGCACGGCTGAGGTCCCTGCGGATCGCCGCCTGGGTCGCCCTCGGAGTCGTATCAGTCGGCGGAGGCGGGCTGGCCTACCTCTGGTCGCAGCTCGACGGCAACATCCAGGGCACCGACATCAACACGGCGCTCGGCCACGACCGCCCCGGCGAGCAGCACGACGGCTCGATGGACATCCTCCTGCTCGGGTCCGACTCGCGGGCGGGAACGCACGGCCAGTACGGCACCGGCGTCAGCGGCGCCCGGTCCGACACGGCGATGGTTCTGCACGTCGACAAGTCCCACCAGAAGGCCAGTGTCGTCAGCGTCCCGCGGGACACGATCGTCGAACGGCCCCACTGCGCGAAGCCTCAGGGCGGTACCGCGCCGGCCGAGCACCAGGCGATGTTCAACGAGTCCTACCAGGTGGGCGGACCGGCCTGCACCGTGAAGACGGTCGAGAAGATGTCGGGCGTCCGCATGGACCACTACCTCGAAGTCGACTTCAACGGCTTCACGAAGCTCATCGACGAGCTCGGCGGCGTGGACATCACCACCAGCAAGGCCATCAAGGACGACAGCAGCCACCTGTCCCTGACCGCCGGCAGGCACACGCTCAAGGGCGAGCAGGCGCTGGAGCTCGTACGGACCCGGCACGCCGTGAGTGACGGGAGCGACCTCGGCCGCATCCAGCTCCAGCAGGCGTTCATCAAGGCGCTGATCCACCGCTTCGACTCCATCGGCCTGGCGAGCGACCCGACCAAGTTGTACGACCTCGCGGACACGGCGACCCGTACGGTCAGCGCCGACTCCGACCTCGCATCCGCGAGCAAACTGCTGCGCCTGGCCAAGGACCTCAAGGGCATCACCCCCGGCCATATGAACATGGTCACCCTGCCGGTCACCTACGACCCTCAGGACCCGGGACGGGTCGTGCCTCTCGACAAGGCCTCCCACCGGGTGTGGGACGCGCTGCGCGACGACCGTCCGATCCCGAGGTCCGCGGCGAAGAACTCGGTGGGCGACAGGGGCGATTCACCGGTGACCGCCGGCACGTGACCCGCTCGAGAATCCTGCTCGTACGCGCCGGGGGCACTTCGCAGCAGCCGGCATGAACGACTCTCCGACCCGCGACAGCGCCACAGACACGAGCCGGACCCACTTCCACCGGGTCCGGCCCTTTGTCGTTGCTGCGCGCCGATCGCGAGTGAGTGGCGAGTGAGACGGCGCCGGGCCGGCGGGTGACCGGCCGTCAGCTCAACCCCGACAGCAGGTGATGGCTTGATCACCCAGCCTTCTCGGGCCCGCCCTTGCCAACTCGTGCGGATCTTCTGTACGCATGAGGGCCGGCGCCCGTCCGTCTCGGCGGACCGTCGGGCCTCCAGTACAGACACGTCGCCGCATACTCAACTCAGTACTTCATTGCTTCATTCAATAATCCATCGCCGTGATCATCGTCCCCGTACCCGCCACCCGGCGAGAACCCCTGCGCGCGATCCTCGGATTCCACCCGTCGAGTGCCACCAGGGCGCGCGTTTTTCACACAGCCGCTCTGAAGGGTGAGGATGTCATGCCGCCTTGCACACACACCTATCATCGCTGCGCGCAGAATGGGCAAAAAGGGGAGCACATGCCGAACCAGTATCTAAAATTGCGTCGGCGTTGCGAGCTCATACTGAACAACATTGAACTACCCCGCCCGTTCTCCCTGGATGTTCTGTGTGAGCGGGTGTCAGAACAACGGGGAAGGCCCCTGCACCTTCGCCCGCTGCCGCGAGAAGCGGCTGAATCCGGGGTCTGCGGGCTGTGGATCGGAACCACCACCGCCGACCACGTCTTCTACGAGGCACAGACCTCCCCGGTGCACCGGGAGCACATCGTGCTGCACGAGATCGGGCACATGCTGTTCGGCCACAACACACTGGATCAGCGGAAGGGCGACGACGTCCAGGCGCTGCTGCCCGATCTGGATCCGGGGCGCGTGCGGCGTCTCTTCGGGCGCACCAACTACACCACGCGCCAGGAGCGAGAGGCCGAAATGCTCGCCAGTCTGATACGGATGAGAGCGGATCAGCCGCAGGAGGAAAAGCCGCAAGGGGTACTGGAGAAGCTTGAATCGGCCCTCGGCGTAAGGGCGTCGGATGTCGTCTGACATAGCGGAGTTCGGAAATTCCCTCGCATACCCGAGTGTGGTGTGCTTATGGCTCGCCGTACTGATGCGTTCTCCCGCGGCCGTTCGTTCGCAGCGCCAGCGCGGACTGTGGCTTGCGGTTGCGACGGCGGCTGCCGCCATGACGCTCAATCTCCCCGACGTCGTCGATCTCGCCATGAGGGGCTCGGAATCAGCCCACTTCGTCGCTCTGACGAGGAACATGACCGGCGTCCTGTCGGCCGGCGCGGTGCTCTTCTTCGTCGCTGCCTCCACCGGCGGACGACGGCTGAAGACCGGTTCATGCGTCACCGTCGGCATCCTGATGGGTGTCCTGGTGACGCTCGACATCATGGCGAGTCCGCATCAGGAGCACGGCGTCCCGCCCGTGGGAGATCCCTCTCCCACGCTCGGCTACTGGCTGACGCTGATCGCTGCCCACCTGTTGGCGAACACCGTCTGTGTCTTTGTCTGCTGGCGCTACAGCAGGCACGCGGAGAGCCGCAGTCTCGCTGCCGGCCTGCGCCTCTTCGGAATCGGTACGGCGCTGGCCGGGCTCTTCTGGCTGGCATATCTGGTCCGGGTCACCCTCGACAGCACCTGGGCTCTTCCCTACCTGCCGCTCCTCATGAATCTCCACGCCCTGTTCCGAGCGGCGGCCCTCCTGGTACCGACGCTCTTCATACTGCGTCGTACGGTGACGGACAGCGCGGCCGCATGGCACCTGTGGCCGCTGTGGAGCGACCTCGTGCAGGCCGTGCCTCATGTGGCCCTGACCAAACCGCGGGCGAGAATCGTCGAGTTGCTGTGGCCGCCGGTCCCCCGCAGGCTGCTCGTGTACCGCAAGGTCATCGAGACCCGCGACGCCATCCTGATCCTCAACGAGTACATCGAGCCCAAGGTCCCGGATCTCGCTCGCAGTCACGTGGCCGCCGATGGCGTTCCGCCGTCGGACAGCGACGCAGCCGTGCTGGCCTGTGTGATCAAGGAGGCCCGCAGGGCGAAGATCAGCGGCAGGCCGCAGCAGCAGAGCTCCTTCAGTACCTCCACTCTCGAGAGCAGCGACCTCGAGGACGAAAAGAAGTTTCTCGTCGACGTGGCACACGCCTACGGTTCAGCCTCCACTCGGGCCTTCAGGCCCTCACTCTGAAAGCGATGTTCTCTTGACCACGGTTCTGATCACTGGCGCCAGCGCGGGCATCGGTGCTGCGTTCGCCCGCCGCTTCGCGGCCAAAGGCTGCGACCTCGTCCTGGTCGCCCGCGACAAGGAGCGCCTCGAAAGCGCCGCCAAGACGCTCCGGACGGACTTCGGGATCTCCGTGGACGTCCTTGCCGCGGACCTTCTCGAGCCGGCGGAATGCCGGACGGTGGAGGACCGGCTGGCCGCCCGGGACCGGCCCGTCGACGTTCTGGTGAACAACGCCGGCTTCGGACTGGCGGCCCCCTTCCCGTACAGCCCGGTGGAGGACGAGGAGCGGATGCTGGACCTGCTGGTCCGCGTACCGCTGCGACTCAGCCACGCCGCCGTGCCCGGGATGCGGGCGCGCGGGAGGGGGGCCATCCTGAACCTCTCGTCCGTGGCCGGCCTGCTGCCCACCGGGACGTACGGCGCCGCCAAGGCATGGATCACGGCGTTCAGTGAGTCCCTGCGCGTCGACCTGGCGCCGTACGGGGTCCGCGTCCTCGCCGTCTGCCCCGGCTTCACACGTACGGAGTTCCAGGACCGGGCGGGGATGGATGTGAGCTCCCTGCCCTCCTCGGCGTGGCTGGAGGCCGACGCGGTGGTGAGCCAGGCGCTGAAGGACCTGCACCACAACCGGCCGGTGAGCATCACCGGTTGGCGGTACAAGGCGTTTGCCCTCGCCGCGCGGCACCTGCCGCGTGCTGTGGTCGCCAGGAAGATGGCCCGCCCCCGTAAGGCCCCCGTCACGGCCGACGCAGGCTGACACCGCGACCGACGCAGGCCGGCCGTCACGCCAGGCAGGGGCCGGCCGTCACGCCAGGACAGAGGCTGATCGCCGCCGTCAGGTGGACTCCTCCTGCTCGAGGGACATCACGCGCTCCGCCGCCGACGGCGCCGCGAATGCCAGGCGGCGGTGGGTGCGGCGGAGCATCGTGCGGGACATGAAGGGGTGGAAGCGGCGGACCACCGCGAAGTAGAGCCGGCCGCGCCGGTTGTGGGTCTTCACCACCGTGGTGAGTGTGACCTTGTCGTCGACGATCAGGACCGAGGCGCGGAAGTCCAGGTGGCTCGCGTCCTCACCCAGCAGGAGTTCATGGGGCGCGGTCGCCCGGACCGGGAAGGGGAGGACCCCGCTCCAGGCATGGGGGTCGCGGGGCATTCCCGGGGCCAGGGGGAGTTGCCAGGCGTCCGAGAAGTCCGGGTGGGGGAAGGCCTGATGGGCCAGTGCGGCATCAGGAGACACCTCCACCGCGGTCGGGCGCTCCCAGATCAGGCGGTGCAGCAGGCGCGACCGCCTCGATGGGCGGGCGGATCGCAGTGCAGCGCTCGGGGTCGCGGCCCGGGTGATGTTGTCGAGGAGTTCCTCGACATACGTGTCGTGCATCGGGCTGATCGCCAGGGACCAGGTCAGGGCAGCCTTCCACCCCTGCTGCTGTTCCAGAACATGCCGGACCCGGCAGCGGTCGGCGGCCAACGGCTCTATTTCGAGGGCGTGGTGGCCGTTGTCCGGCGGGGTGAAGTCGAAGCGGATACTGCGGCCGGGGTCGTACGCCCCCACCGAGTAGCGGACGAAGCCATGCCCGCCGTCCGCGCCGACCGCGAGGGGGCCGTCGAAGAGGATCGGGGGCCAGGCCGGGCTCGGGCTCAGTGGGTCGTCCGGGGACGAGAGGCGGCCGAGCAGGTCGCCCACCACCTCCGCCGGGGCCTCGACGACGCGCTCGTGGACGTTCCGCAGCATGCGCATGCCCGCACCTCCATACGGTGGCGTATGTTCAACCGTACGGTACCGTACGGACATGGTTCAGGCAGGACGGGCGGGACAGGGACGCAGAAGACTCACGGCGCGCGACTGGGCCGACGCCGCGCTCGCCGCCATCGGGGAGCGCGGGCTCGCCGCCGTCGCGGTGGAGCCGCTCGCCGCCCGGCTCGGGGCCACCAAGGGCAGCTTCTACTGGCACTTCACCAACCGGGACGCGCTGATCGAGGCCGCGCTGGCCCGGTGGGAGGAGATCTCCACAGAGGAGATCATCACCGCCATGGAGGCGGAGCCGGACCCCGAGAAGCGGCTTCGCTCACTCTTCGCCGAGGTGACCGCATCCGCCGCCGAGGATCCGCTCGAGGTCTCCCTGCTCGCCACCGCCGACCATCCCCAAGTCGCCGCCGTACTCAAGCGGGTGACGGAGCGTCGCGTCGGCTATGTGGCGCACCTCTTCGAGGAGTACGGGTTCCCGCCGGACGAGGCGCGGCAGCGCGGGCTGCTCGCGTACACCAGCTATCTCGGGCACACCCAGCTGAGCCACGCCGTACCGCAGACCCTGCCCGTCGGGGCGCAGCGCAGCGACTATCTGGCGTACGTCATGGACACCCTGCTGCGCCGCGCCTGACGAGCCCGCGCGTGGGCGAGGGGCCGGTCAGGCCGAGGCGCGCTTCTTCGGGGCGGCCTTCTTCGCGGTGGACTTGGACGCCTGCTTGGACGCCTGCTTGGACGCCTGCTTGGACGTCGACTTGGCAGCGGTCCCGGCCGTGGACTTGGCGGTGGCCTTCGTCGCCGTCTTCGTGGCCGCCGTCCTGGCCGTCTTCGCCGTGGACTTGGTGGCGGTCGGCTTCTTGGCGGCCGCGGCCTTCTTCGCCGTGGACTTCTTCGCGCCGGCGCCGCTGCCGCTCGGCTTGGGCGAGGCCGCCGCCGTCCGCTTGCGCGGTGCCTTGATCGAGGTGACCTCCGCGACGTCCCCGCCCTCCTCGCCGCGTGCCTCCTTCGCCGCGCGCACGCTGTTCTCCAGCGCGGCCATGAGGTCGATGACCTTGCCGCCACCGCGCTCTGCCGGGGTGGCCTCGGGGGCCACCTCGCCGCCTTCCACCTTTGCCGCGATCATCGTCTCCACGGCCGCCCGGTAGTCGTCGTGCAGCGATTCGATGTCGACCTCGCCAAGGGTGTCCATCAGGGCGTCGGCCAGGTCCAGTTCGGCCTCCCGGATACTCACCTCGGTCTCCGGGGCGACCTCCTGCGTGGGCCGGATCTCGTCGGGCCAGAGCAGTCCGTGCATGGCGATCACATCGTCGACGACGCGCAGCATGCCGAGACGCTCCCGCCCGCGCAGGGCGAATTTGGCGACGGCGACCTTCTGGCTGCGCTTGAGGGCTTCGCGCAACAGGGTGTACGGCTTGGCGGCCGGTACGCCGTTGGCCGACAGGTAGTACGCCGCGTCCATCTGGAGGGGGTCGATCGACGACGCCGGCACAAAGGCGACGATCTCGATCGTCTTCGCCGTGGGGAGCGGGAGCGTGGCGAGATCCTCGTCGGTGATCGGGATGATCGATCCGTCCGCGTCCTCGTACCCCTTGCCGATCTCGGCCGTCGGCACTTCCTTCTCCTCCAGCTCGCAGACCTTGCGGTAGCGGATCCGGCCGCCGTCGGAGGCATGGATCTGACGGAAGGAGATGGAGTGGTTCTCGGTGGCGTTGACCAGCTTGATCGGGATGCTGACCAGACCGAAGGAGATCGCGCCGTTCCAAATGGATCGCACCTTTGATCCCTTTCATCCGATTTTTCGGGATTCGTGGGATTCTCATCGTATGACGCCGATCACGGAGGTGGAGGGGCGGCGCCTGGCGCTCACCAACCTGGAGAAGGTCCTCCACCCCGCCACCGGGACCACCAAGGGCGAGATCCTGCACTACTACGCCACCACGGCAGGGGCGATCCTCGCTCATCTCCACAACCGTCCGGTGTCCTTCCTCAGATACCCGGACGGCCCCGACGGGCAGCTGTTCTTCACCAAGAACCCGCCGCCCGGGACCCCCTCCTGGGTGCGGACCAGCGAGGTGCCGCGCTCCGACGACAAGCACGCGCGGCAGGTGGTCGTACAGGATCTGGCGTCGCTGATCTGGGCGGCGAACCTGGTGGTGGAGTTCCATACGCCGCAGTGGCAGGCGGACACTCCGGCCGTCGCCGACCGCATGGTCTTCGATCTCGATCCGGGCGCGCCCGCGACGGTCACGCAGTGCTGTGCGGTTGCGTTGTGGCTGCGCGAGCGGCTGGCCGCGGACGGGCTGCACGCGTACGCCAAGACCTCGGGATCCAAGGGGTTGCATGTCCTGGTGCCGCTGGAGCCCACGCCGTCCGAGAAGGTGTCGGCGTACGCGAAGAGCCTGGCTGTCGAAGGGGAGGCGGCGCTGCCCGGGCTGATCCTGCACCGGATGACCCGCTCCCTGCGGCCGGGGAAGGTCTTCGTCGACCACAGTCAGAACTCCGCCAAGAAGACGACCGCGACCCCCTACACCCTGCGCGCCCGCACCGAACCGACCGTCTCGACGCCCGTGACCTGGGACGAGGTCGAGGCGGGCGCCGACAGCGGCAGCGGCAGCGGCGAGAATCTCGTCTTCCGGATCGGCGACATCGCGCCACGCCTTGAGCGGTACGGGGATCTGCTCGGACCGCTCGTCAATCTCAACCGCGCCAGGCCGCTGCCATGAGACCGTCGAGCGCGCCGCCGCGGCCTCCCGTCAAGGTCGCGCTCGCCGAGTCGGTGAGCGTCCTGCCGCGCGGGGCGGGGCTGGCCTACGAGCCGAAGTTCGACGGTCACCGGATGGTGATCTTCCGGGTGGGCGGCGAGGTCTTGCTCCAGGCCCGTTCGGGGCGGATCATCACCTCCGCCTTCCCTGATCTCGCGGACGCGGCACGGCAGTTGCCGGACGGCACGGTGCTCGACGGCGAGGTGGTGGTCTGGACGGAGGGGCGTACGGATTTCGCCGCCGTACAGAAGCGCGCGGCCGCCACGCCCGGGCGGGCCCCCGCCCTCGCACGCCGGCTGCCCGCGTCGTACGCCGCCTTCGATCTGCTCGCCGAGGACGGCGAGGATCTGCGGCTGTCGGCGTACGAGAAGCGGCGCGGGCGGCTGGTCGCGCTGCTCGGCCCGCTCGGCCCGCCGCTGCAGCCCGTGCCGATGACCCTGGACGCCGGGGAGGCGGAGACCTGGTACGCGACCCTGCCCACGATCGGCGTCGAGGGGCTGGTGATCAAGCGTCTCGACCAGACCTACCGGGGCGGCACGCGCGCGTGGCTGAAGCTGCGGCACACCCATGCCCGCGATGCGGCCGTCGTCGGCTTCACCGGGACGCAGAAGCGGCCGGCCGCGCTGGTCCTGGTACTGCCGGACGACGACACCCCGGTGGTGTCGAGCCCGCTGGCGCCCGCACTGCGGGCCCAGGTTGCCGGCGTGGTCGCGGGACGGACGACCGGCAGGACCGGTACGGCGGTGGCGGTCGGTGTGGGCGATGTCCCGTACCAGGCCGTGGAGCCGGGACTGGTGGCCGAGGTGGGGCAGGGCACGACACGGCACACCGTCACCACCGTGCTGCGGCTGAGGCTCCCCGGAGATCTCGACCGGACAGGTGATTAATCAAGTTTGACTAGATAGCGATCCGGGGTTACCTTCTCCAGAGTTCCCGAGTAGTCAAATTTGATGAGGCCGAGGAGACAGCATGACGTTTCTGCCCGACACCGGATACACCCCCACCGCCGAAGAGCTGGCGAGCATCCAGGAGTGGTTCGCCGCCTACGACGCGCACAGCGCCAAGCGCGAGGTCGAGCGCATGGCGGACATGGCCGTCTTCCCGCTCAATCTGGTCAGCGACGACCCGGCGGGCAACGGCGCATCGGCCCAGTGGGACCGGGCGCAGTTCATCGAGACGATGGGCCATGTGATGGGCGACGGCAGCGACGACATCACCTTCGAGTCCACGCGTACGCCCGTCTTCCTCTCCCCCGCCATGGCCGTGGTCTTCACGGACTCGACCATGACCATGGACGGACAGACCCAGCAGCTGCGGTACGCCGACATCCTGATCAGGCAGGACGGGAAGTGGGCGTTCCAGACCATGCTCCAGGGCGGCTGGGGCGACAACCTCCGCTGAGTCAGACAGAAGTCACGCCCGCAGCCAGGTGCGCCGGTCGCGGGCCGTCGCGTACAGCGCGTCGATGTCGGCGGGCTTCAGTACGCCGCCGAGCCCGGCCAGCGCGGCCACCTCGTCGTCCCGCAGGATCCGTACGTCGGGCGGCGCCGGAACGACGTCCAGGCGCGCCGGTGCGACCACGGCGAGCACCGGGCGTACCGCGGTCGCCAGCGCGAGGGTGGCGCGCTCGGCCCGGCGGCGGGTCAGACGCAGCTGCGGCTCCGGCCGGCCGCGGCCGACCCGGACCACGGGGTCGGCGACCCGCACACGCATCCGGCGGGCCTGGAGGGTGTGGACCGCCAGCACTCCGCCCGGGCCGATCGCCAGATGGTCGATGAGGTCGGCGCCCGGCAGCGGCACCGCGTGCAGGATCCGCCAGCCCGCGCCCTCCAGCCGGTCCAGCGCGTCGCCCAGCAGCTGCTGGGCGGCGAGTTCGGCGCGTCGTGGGTCCTGGCGGAGGAGGCGCGGGGACGCCCGGACGTGGTCGAGCTCGGCGTGCAGCGCCTCGCCGGGGCGGTTGGGCGCCAGGTCGTCGTCGGGGTGGAGGGAGAGCCGGACGAGGTCGGCGGAGGTGGGAACGGCCGGCGGCCCCACGGTGACCTCGCCGGTGAGATACGGCCCCAGCACGGCGAGCACGTCGGCGCGATAACGGTCGTGGACCAGGCTGACCCGGCCGCTGTCCCTGTCGTACCAGGCGACATGACGGCCGACCGGGAGGCTGACGTACAGCCGGTCCCGGCCCTGCCCGCGTGCTGGTGTGACGCGCAGTCCGGTCATGCCACCACCCCCCGACCATGGGACCAGCCCCCGGGCCTTCGCTGCAATAACCCCGCGATGTCCGAGCAGTGGTGCACACTCTCCCCAAGCACAAGCTTCTCGGGAGGGGGCAAGCGTGTTCGGGGGGATCGACGAGGTCGACTGGGCGTCACTGAGGCATGCCTACGGCCCGGCCGACGATGTGCCGGAAATGCTGCGAGGGCTCGCCTCCGCGGACCCCGCAGAGCGTGAGACGGCACTCGACGGGATGTACGGGGCGGTGCATCACCAGGGCGATGTGTACGACTCCACGCTGGCCTGCATCCCCTTCCTCCTCGAGCTCGTGGCCAATCCGGCGCTCCAGGACCGGGGTGGCATCGTCGAGCTGCTGACCAGCATCGGCGGCATCGATCTGGACGGCGACGACGAACTGGACCCGGAGGACGAGGAGTTCGTGTATGCCGCGAACTACGCGATGGCCGCCTCGGCCGTGACCGCCGGGGCGGACGTCTTCCTCGGTCTGGTCGGCGCCGAGGACCGCGGGGTGCGGCTCGCGGTCCCGCTCGCACTCGCGACGCTGCACGACGATCCCGCGTTGGTGCTCGGTCTGCTGCGGGAGCGGCTGGGCACCGGGCCGCGGTCCGAGCCGGACGCGGAGGTGCGCTTCACGTGGGTGGAGGCCGCGGGCCGGATAGCGCTGCGGCACCGGAGCCTCGCGCCCGAGGTGGTCGAGTGGCTGTCCGGGCTGACCCGGGTGCCGTACAGCGCCGGGCTGCGGCTGGCCGCTCTCGCCCAGCTCGCCCGCTGCGCCCCGGACGCGCTGCCCGCCGATGTCGTACCGGGGGTGACCGGCCTCCTGCGCGAGCTGCGCGCCGGGCCGGTGGCACCGCCGCCGCCCGCCGAGCGCCCGTCGACGCCGACTCTCGTCGGGCGGCTGCGTGAGCTGCACGAGGCGGACACAGCCGGCCGGGGCGCGCCCTGGACGGCGGATCTGCTGCGTACGCTCCACTCCGGTCTCGGCGACCGCGTCGACGACCGGATCGCGCTGCTGGCCGACCAGCTGTGCAGCCCCGACTGGGGGCAGCGGATCGATGCCGTACGGATGAGCAGCGGGCTGCTGGGCACCTGGCGAGGTGCGTACGAGGAGCTGGTCGGCCTGATCGGGGAGCAGCTCGCCGATCCGGAGCCACGGCTGGCCGATGCGGCCGCGGCCACGCTGGAGGAGCTGTTCGGCCTTGCCGCGCCCGCTGCGGACGCACTGGCGGACCGGGTGGCCGCCGACCCCGGGGCCTGGGTGCGGGAGTGGGCGAGCGGGCCCCCCTCGCTCGGCAGCGCGATATCGGCCCTGGCACGGGCGGGTGACCGGCGGGCGGTGCCGGTGCTCGCGCGGGCGCTTGAGCGGGACGAGGCGCCGCACGACCTGGGGTATGCGCTGGGCCATCTCGGTGCGGCCGCCGCGCCGCTCGCCCCCGCGCTCCGCCGGCGCCTGGGAGAGACGGAGCTGGACGACCGGCTCTACGACCGGGCGGGACCGCTGCTGTACGGACTGGCCGCGCTGCGGGCCGCCGAGGCGGTGCCCGAGGTGCTGCGCGTGCTGCGGGGCGCGCCCGAGTACCGCAGGGAGTGGGTGATCGAGTCGGTGCTGCGGGCGCTGACCGCCTTCGGGCCCGCGGCGCGCGAGGCGATCCCGGATCTGCGGATGCTGCTGCGCGACTGCGGCTCGGACGCCGGCTTCGGCGCGGGCGTGTACTTCGACCCGGGAACAGGGTTCGGCTCGGGCTCCGGTTCCGGCTCGTCGGCGTCGCTCGCGGCGAGGACCGCGGGAGCGCTGTGGGCGATCGAGGGGGACGCCGGGGCCGTCCTGCCCGTGCTGCGTACCGCCCTGGGGGCATCGGACTCGGGGGCCCGGCGGACGGCGGCGACGGCGCTCGGCTCGCTGGGTGCGGCGGGTGCTGACGCCGCACCCGCGCTGCGTGAGCTGCTCCGGGCGGCCGAGCCGTGGACCCGGGTGGACGCGGCGATCGCGCTGTTGCGGGTGACGGGCGACCCCGAGAGGGCATGGCCGGTGCTGCATGCGGCCTGGGAAGAGATGCCGTACACCCGGGTCCAGACCGCCGAGTGTCTGGCGGGGCTGAAGACCGACGCGGCGCAGCTGCTTCTGCGCGGCGAACTCGCATCCGTACGCCGCCACAACGCGATCGACGGCGGGTACGGCAGTCATGACATCTTTACGGACGAGAAGCTGCTGGCCCTGTGCCGGCAGGCACTGACCCGGGAGGGACCAAAAGCATGATCATCTTTGGCACCAAGGGCTACCTCTACCAGCTGGCGATACTGACACTGGTATGCGGACACTGCGGGAACCCGTCCGCGCACACACTCAGGAAGCGCGTCACCAAGTTCACGCTGTTCTTCGTGCCGCTGTTCCCGTTCTCGACGAAGTACGGGACGCAGTGCACGTTCTGCGGCGTGGAGCAGACGATCACCAAGGAGCAGGCGGAGCAGCTGCAGATGCAGGGCGCGCAGGGCGGGCAGGGCGGCCAGGCGTACGGGCAGCCGCAGTCGCAGCAGCAGCCCGGACAGCACCCGTACCAGCACTGACGCCGACCGGCGGGCGCGGACGGCGGCAGGGGCGGACCGGGGGCAGGGCGGACCGGGGGCACGGCGCAGGCCGAGCCCCGGGCCGAGTGCCGGGCGGTTGGTGCCGGACCGGTCCGCCGGGCCCGGCAACGGCACTGCGCGAACAACTATGGGTGACGGTTGCCCGACTGACGAAGTGTCGCAACAGTGAACACTGAGACATAAAGGGACATAAGCCCCGCGTCTTGCTACGTTGCGTGCCATGACCGGAACGACGGCGGACGCTCCCCCGCCCGAGCTACGCCTCCCCAAGCGGCGAGGCGTCGAGCTCTCGCTCCTCGTCTGCGCCGTCCTCATCTCCGTCTACGGCTATGTCAACGTGGGCCTCGCCCGGCACAACGCCGTGCCGCCGGACGCCGCGGGCTACGGAGCGAGCCTCGGCGTCCTTGCCCTCCTCGCCCATCTCGCCGTCCGCTTCCGCGCCCCCTACGCCGACCCGCTTCTCCTGCCCATCGCGATCCTCCTCAACGGCGTCGGCCTGGTACTGATCTACCGGCTCGACCTGGAGACCCCGAGCGACGCGGCCGCACCCACCCAGCTCGTCTGGTCCGCCCTCGGCGTCGCCCTGTTCATCGTGGTCGTCGTCCTCCTGCGCGACCACCGGGTCCTGCAGCGGTACGCGTATCTCTCGGTCGCCGCGGCCCTCGTCCTGATGCTCGTGCCGATCTTCTTCCCCGCCGTGAACGGCGCCAAGATCTGGATCCGGGTCGGCGGACTCTCCTTCCAGCCCGGCGAGTTCGCCAAGATCCTGCTCGCCGTCTTCTTCGCCGCGTACCTCGCCGCCAACCGCAACGCGCTGGCCTACACCGGCCGCAGGATCTGGAAACTCCAGCTCCCCACCGGCCGGGTCCTCGGCCCGATCGTCGCGATCTGGCTGCTCAGCGTCGGCGTTCTGGTGCTCGAGCGGGACCTCGGCACCTCGCTGCTCTTCTTCGGCCTCTTCGTGATCATGCTGTACGTGGCGACGGGCCGGACCGGCTGGATTGCCGTCGGCCTGGTGCTGGCCGCGGCGGGGGCGGTCGCCGTCGGCGCCCTCGAACCGCATGTCCACAGCCGTGTCGAGGACTGGCTCAACCCCTTCGCCACCATCGACGCCGGCCAGGGACCCGGCCAGGTCGCCCAGTCGCTCTTCGCCTTCGCCGCCGGCGGGATGCTCGGCGCGGGCCTGGGGCTCGGCCACTCCATCCTCATCGGCTTCGCCGCCAAGTCCGACTTCATCCTCGCGACCGCGGGCGAGGAGCTCGGCCTGGCCGGACTGACCGCGATCTTCCTGCTGTACGCACTGATGGTGGCCCGCGGATACCGCGCCGGACTCGCCCTGCGCGACCGCTTCGGGCGGCTGCTCGCCGTCGGCCTCGCCTCGATCCTCGCCCTCCAGGTCTTCGTCATCGCGGGCGGTGTGATGGGCCTGATCCCCCTCACCGGCATGGCGATGCCCTTCCTCGCGCAGGGGGGATCGTCCGTCGTCACCAACTGGGTCATCGTGGCGCTGCTCATCAGGGTCAGCGACTCGGCCCGCGCCCCGCACCCCGACACGGCCGAGACCGGGGTCATCGTCCCGGCCCTGGAGGCCGAGCGGTGACCCGCTGCATCCGGCACGCCGCCGCCTTCTGTCTGCTGCTCCTTGTCGCGCTGCTGGTCAACGCGGCCCGCGTGCAGATCTTCCAGTCCCCCTCGCTCGACAAGGACCCGGCCAACCGCCGTATCGCCATTGCCCGTTACGACCAGCCGCGCGGCAACATCCTGGCCGGCGACAAGCCGGTCACCGGCTCCAGGGACACCGCCGAGCAGCTCCGGTACGAACGCACCTACCGCCACGGCGCGTTGTACGCGCCGGTGACCGGCTACGCCTCGCTGACGTACGGCACCAGCCTCATCGAGAACGTCGCGGACGGCATCCTCTCCGGTACGGATTCCCTGCTCTCCCCGGTCCCCTACCGGAGCGACTTCAGCCGCACCCGGCAGCCGGGCGGCAATGTCGTCACCACCATCAAGCCCTCGATGCAGCGGGCGGCCTTCGCCGGTCTCGGCGGCAAGCGGGGCGCGGTCGCCGCGCTCGAGCCCTCGACGGGGAGGATCCTGGCGCTGGTCAGCAGCCCTTCGTACGACCCCGGGCTGCTCTCCGGCACCGGAAAACGGGTCGCCGACGCCTGGGCGAGGCTCAACGGCTCGACCAGCCAGCCGATGCTCAACCGGGCCATCCGGCAGACCTATCCGCCCGGCTCCACCTTCAAGATCGTGACGGCCGCCGCCGCGCTGGACCGGGGGGTCGTCGCCGACGTCGATGCGCCCACCCGCACACCCGATCCGTACGTCCTGCCCGGCACCACGACCACACTCCCCAACGAGGCGGCCGGCTGCCGCGACGCCTCGCTCGCCTACGCCATCCAGTGGTCGTGCAACACCGTGATGGCGAACCTCGGCGTGAAGATCGGGCAGGCCGGAATGCTGGACGCGGTCGGCAGGTTCGGCTTCAACGACAGCAGGCTGCGGATCCCCTCCGGTGTGGCCCCGTCGCACTTCGACACCACCATGAGCAAGGACCAGCTGGCGCTCTCCTCGATCGGGCAGTTCGACACCAGGGCGACGCCGCTGCAGATGGCGATGGTCTCGGCGGCGGTCGCCAATGGAGGGGATCTGAAAACCCCCTATCTGGTGGACCGGGTGACCACCTCGGACGGCGGCACCGTCTCGCGGTACGGCCCCAAGCCGTACCGTGAGGCGATGTCCCGGGCAACGGCCCAGAAGCTGAGGCAGCTGATGGTCACTGTCGTCGAGAAGGGGTCGGGCCACAATGCCGCGATCGCGGGGGCGACGGTCGGCGGCAAGACCGGTACGGCGCAGCACGGCCTGGACAACACCGGTACGCCGTACGCCTGGTTCATCTCCTGGGCACAGGCGGACAACTCGATCCGGCCCAACGTCGCGGTCGCCGTGGTCGTCGAGGACACCTCCGTGAAGCGCGACGACATCAGCGGCGGCGGGAGCGCCGCCCCCATCGCACGGGCGGTCATGGACGCGGCGCTGCGAGAATGAGTGCATGGCACAGGTGGATGCGGCACTGGACGTCATCGGGCGGCTCGATCCGGGACTGAGCGCCTTCATCGAGGTGTGGGACGAGCAGGCGTCGGCGTGCGAGGTGGATCCCGGACTGCCGCTGGCCGGGCTGCCGATCGCGGTGAAGGGGCCGACCGGCATCCGCTCGTACGCGGCCCGGAGACTGATCGAGGCGGGTGCGGTACCGGTCGGCTCGACGGCGGTGCCGGGACCGGGGACGTACTGGCAGACCTGGGGTCTGGGCGCGCACGGCCGTACGGTCAACCCGTGGCGGGCGGACCGTACGCCCGGGGGCTCGTCGGCCGGCTCGGCGGTGGCGGTCGCGGCGGGAATGGTGAGCCTTGCCACGGGCAGCGACGGGGCGGGGTCGGTACGGATCCCGGCCGCGTGGTGCGGGGTGTTCGGGCTGAAGACGACCAACGGGCTGCTGCCGTCGCCCGACCGGACCGGGCTGGCGTCGGCGGGGGTGCTGACGCCCACGGCGGCACAGGCGCGGGCGTATCTGCGGTGTGTGCTGGACCAGTACGAAGAGGTGCGGGTGCCGTTTCCCGTAGAGGCCCGCTGGTCGGCCGACCTGGGGTTCGCCGGAACGGACCCGGAGGTGGAGGCGGTCACACGGGCCGCGGTGGAGCGGCTGGTGTCGGCCGGCGTCGTACGCCTGGACGAGCGGCCGTTCACGCTGCTCGACCCGTGGGAGGCATGGGAGTCGGTGCGCGGCGGGGAGCCGTGGGCGGGGGCGGCGGTGCGCGGGGAGAACGACCGCCGCCTCGATGCGTTGTTCGCGGATACGCAGCTGCTGCTCACCCCGGCCACACCGAACCGCCCGCATGGCCACGACGGCCCGGGCGAGCTCTACTCCACCGCACTGACCTGGGCGTTCAACCTCAGCGGACATCCGGCGGCGAGCATTCCTGCGGGCTTCACCAGCGACGGCTGTCCGGTCGGGCTGCAACTGGTGGCGACGCGGGGCGCGGACGTCTCGCTCCTCGAAATGGCCGCGGCGGCGGAACGGCACGCGGCTATCGTGCGCCCATGACCTTCGAACCCACCACCCACGAACTCGCCCAGGTGAACATAGCCCGCCTCAAATTCCCGCTGGATTCCCCGGAGTTGAAGGATTTCGTCGAGGCCCTCGACCCGGTGAACGCGACCGCCGACGCGGCGGACGGTTTTGTGTGGCGGTTGCAGAGCGAGGGCGGCAACGCCACGGACATGGTGGTCTTCGGGGACGAGTGGCTGATCGTGAACATGCCGGTGTGGCGGGACAGCAACGCGCTGACGGCCTTCATGTACCAGGGGCAGCACCGCGAACTGCTGGGGCGGCGCTACGACTGGTTCGAGCGGGTGCAGGAGGTCATGGCCACGCTGTGGTGGGTGGAGGCGGGCTACCGCCCGACGGTGCGGGATGCGGAGGAGCGTCTGCTGCACGTACGCGAACACGGGCCGACGCCGCAGGCGTTCACCCTGCGGACGTCGTTCCCGCCGCCGGGGGCGGAGTGATTGACCTCCTCCGATCGCCCTGGAGGGCGTGGATTCTCCGCCTGCGGGTGGTCACCCGTTTGGGAGACCACCCGCTTCGGGTGGGTTCCTGCTTCCTCCCCACCGGAGTGGGGCTTGTGCGCGCTGCCGGGCTGCTGCCTGGTCTTACATGCGCTCCGCAGGCGTTTACTCGCGCCGTTACCGGCGTGAGGCCCCCAGTCCAGGGGTGGGTGGTTGTGCCGCTGCGAGGATGCGGCGGCCTTCATACTTGACGTTCCGTCCGGCGTTCCAGTCCCGGTCGTGCCGGGTTCCGCAGTTGCCGCAGGTCCATTCCCGGATGTGCAGGGGCTTGGGGCCGTCGCGGAATCCGCAGGCGGAACATATCTGGGAGCTGGGGAAGTCGCGGGCGACCTTGACGAACTTCCGTCCGTGCCGGATCGCCTTGTACTCGCAGAACATCAGGAACTGGGACCAGCCCGCGTCGTGCACGCTTTTGGCCAGGCGGCCACGCGCCATTCCACGCACGTTCAGGGTCTCCGCGAAGACAGCTTGGTTTTCGCTCGTCAGCCTGTGAGACCACTGGTGGTGGAAGTTCCGGCGCGCATCCGCCACCTGGGCGTGAGCGCGGGCGACCTTGATTCGGGCCTTGTCCCGGTTGTTCGACCCCTTCTTTTTCCGCGACAGTTCCCGCTGCCGCTTCTTCAGCTTCTTCTCCGCCCGCCGCAGGTACTTTGGTGAGGCGATGTGCGAACCGTCCGCGAGGACCGCGAACCGGGTCAGGCCCAGGTCGATGCCCTGGTCACAATCAGCTGGCGGAAGGATGTCGGCGGCCGGGTCGGTCTCGACCACGAAGGAGGCCCAGTACCTCCCGGATCGGTCCTTGATCAGCGTCACGCTCGACGGGACGGAGGGTAGATCGCGGGTCCACTTGACCCGCACGTCTCCGATTTTCGGCAGCCGGAGCTTGCCATCACCGAGGATCTTGAACCGGTCGGAGGCGGTGAATCGGGCGGACTCCCGATTGTCCTTCTTGGACTTGAAGCGCGGCAGGGCAACCTTGGGGCCCTTGCGGTTGCCGGTCTTGGAGTCCTCATACGCGGCCCACGCCTTGTCCAGGTCCCTCAGCGTCTGCTATAGCACACCGACCGGGGCATCGGACAGCCAGGCCCGCTCCTGGGTCTTCTTCGCGGTGGTGATCAGTTCCTTGGACAGGTCCGGGTTCTTCGGGACCCGCAGGTAGGGGCCCTCGGCGGTCCGCCGGCGCGGGTTGCCGAGCAGCTTGTTCGACGCCTTGACCGGCTTGATCCGGGACAGTGCATCGTTCCAGACCACGCGCTTGCACCCGAACACCCGGCGGGCGTTGATCGCCTGAGCGGGCGTCGGGGAGACGCGGTACTGGTAACGGAGTTGCATGCCAATCACCGTACTACAGTTGGGTTATGGCCGAGTATCAGAACATCCGCACTGGCAGACACTGCATTTTCCTCATGCACGCCCACTTGGTCTTTGTGACGAAGTACCGGCACCACGTCTTCACCGACCGGCACCTGACCCGCATGGAAGAGATCATGCGGGCCGTGTGCGCGGACTTCGAGACCGAGCTGACCGAGTTCAACGGCGAGTCCAACCACGTACATCTGCTGGTGAGCTTCCCGCCCAAGGTCGCCGTATCGAAGCTGGTCAACTCCCTCAAGGGCGTCTCCTCCCGCCGACTCCGTCAGGAGTTCCCCGACCTCGTGCAGCACTACTACCGGGCCAACAAACTCTGGTCTGGCTCCTACTTCGCCGGGTCAGTCGGCGGAGCGCCCCTGGCAATCGTCCGCCGGTACATCGAGAACCAGAACCGTCCGCTGTGATCTGCGGGTCAGAGCAGGATTGAGAAGCGATTCCCTACCGGGCTGAAGCCCGGTACCCCCTCGCTAGATCCTGGTGGCGGGGCCGGTGTTCCCGTCGGCCGGGGCCCGGTCCGGCGACTCTGCCGCGCTGCCGGTGCTGACCAGCGCGGCGGGTTGCCCGCCTCAGCCGCCCGGAAGGGGCTCCCGGCGCTCCAGCCACGCCGCAGGCACTCCCCCGACCCCCGTCGCCGCGGCCACGATGCCGCCCGTGATCGCGCAGGTCGTGTCGACGTCGCCGAAGCCCTCCGCCGTGGACCAGAGCGCCGCCTCCAGGTCGCCCTGGTGGCGCGTCGCCGTCCACACCGCGAACGGCACCGTGTCGTCCGCGCGGATCCGCTGACCGTTGCCGAGGATGTCCGCCGCCTTCCAGGGCTCGGTGGTGAACGCGAGCTCCGCCGCCCGTAGCAGTCCTTCGCGCACCGCCCCCGGCGGCGTGCGGTCCGCGACCGACGCGATGGTCAGTTCGCCGCGCACCGAGAGTGCCGACGCCGTGGCGACCGCCACCGCGCCCGCGACGCCCTGCGGGTGGGCGTGGGTCACCCGGGCGGACAACTCTGCCTGACGGGCAACCAGTTCGAGGTCGCCGCTGAACCAGGCACCGAGCGGGGCCACCCGCATCGACGCGCCGTTGCCGAGGCTGCCGCCCTCGAAGAGTTCCGGGGCGAGGGTGCGCCAGCTCTCCGGTTCCTCCAGGAGCGCCGGCAGCAGCATGTGCATCCCGTGGCCGTAGCCGCGCGCCTGATCCGCGTCGAAGGTGAGCGCGAAGCACGCGGCCAGCCGGTCCTGGTCCATCTCGCCGTGCTGGTCGAGCACCCGCTGGATCGCGAGAGCCATGGCGGTGTCGTCGGTCCAGTGCCAGTCGGGCTCTTCGGGGGTACGCCGGGCGCGGATCTCGTCGTACGCCTGTGTCCGCTCGCGGAAGAGGGGGAACCAGCGCTCGCCGAACGCGTCCCCGAGGGCGAGCCCTTCGAGGCTGCGGCGGGCGGCTGCACGATGGGGGTTCGTCACGGCGGTGGTCATGGGCACCATGGTGCCGGGCACGGCCATGTGGCGTACATCCATTATGGCTCGGGAGGGAGCTCCGTTCCGTCGTTCTGCCGGACGATCTTGAGGCTCCGTACGCGCCCTACGGTGAAGGGCATGTCCTCCCACCACGTGCCCGCACGGGTACACGACCACGGCGGCGACGGTCCGCCGCTCCTCCTCCTGCACGGCGCCGGGCGCTCGCTCGCCGACCGGGACGCCGCCGCCCCGCTGCTCACCGCGCACCACCGGGTGCTCGCCGCAGATCTGCCGGGGCACGGGCGCTCACCGGGTTCACGGGTCAGCCGGAGAGCTGAGCGCCCTCGGCAATCGCCTCCTCGACCTCCGTGACCCGCGCCTGCTCCTCCGCCTCGAAGCGTTCCTGGTCGAGCTTCTCGGCGATCTCCTCGTCCTGCGACATGAGGAGATCGAGACTGGAGTCGCCCATCTCGAAGACGCCCATGTCGAGATAGGCCCGCTGGAGGCGTTCGCCCCACAGCCCGATGTCCTTGACACAGGGCACGATCCGGCTGAAAAGCAGCTTCCGGAACAGCGCGAGGAATTCGGACTGCTCGGAGATCTCCTCGGCCTCCTTGCGGGGGATGCCGAAGTTCTCCAGGACCTCCACCCCGCGCAGCCGGTCGCGCATCAGATAGCAGCCCTCGATGACGAACTCCTCGCGTTCGCGCAGCTCCGCGTCGCTGAGCTGCTTGTAGTAGTCGCGCAGTGCCATCCGCCCGAAGGCGACATGGCGGGCTTCGTCCTGCATGACGTACGCGAGGATCTGTTTGGGCAGCGGCTTGTCCGTGGTGTCGCGGATCATGCCGAACGCGGCGAGCGCGAGGCCCTCGATGAGGACCTGCATGCCCAGATACGGCATGTCCCAGCGGGAGTCGCGCAGGGTGTCGCCGAGCAGCCCCTGGAGGTTGTCGTTGATCGGGTAGAGCATCCCGATCTTCTCGTGCAGGAACCGGCCGTAGATCTCGGCATGCCGGGCCTCGTCCATCGTCTGGGTCGCGGAGTAGAACTTCGCGTCCAGGTCGGGGACGGACTCCACGATCCGGGCCGCGCACACCATCGCGCCCTGCTCACCGTGGAGGAACTGGCTGAACTGCCAGGAGGTGTAGTGCCGGCGCAGCTCACCCTTGTCCTTCTCGGTCATCTTCGCCCAGTGGCGGGTGCCGTAGAGGTTGAGCACCTCGTCGGGGGTGCCGAGCGGATCGTAGGGGTCGACCTCGAGGTCCCAGTCGATCCGCTTGTTGCCGTCCCACTGCTTGTCCTTGCCTTTCTGGTACAGGGCGAGGAGGCGGTCCCGGCCGTCTTCGTACTCCCAGCTGAAGCGGGCGGCGCCGGTCGCGGGGACCTGCCAGAGGGAGCTTTCGGGGGCGTTCGTGTAGCGATCGCGCGTCGACACTGACGACTCCTTCGCCTCATATCCCGTACAAGTAAGGACTGTTGGCAGGCTCACACGTTGGTAGACGCGGAGTCAACAAGTCGTGCACGAGGGATTGACGGTCTTGCTGACAAGCAGTCTCATAAGGGGTGACCATCGCTCACCCACTCGCGAGGTGCCCTCAGCCATGACGACAGTGACCGAACGCGACGTACAGCTGCTCCGCGATGCCCTCGGCCCGCTCCGGGACCGCGAACAGGTCGCCGAGCGGCTGCTCGAGTCCTCGGCCAAGCACTCCTTCGACCCCGACAAGGAGCTCGACTGGGAGTCTCCCGTCGAGGACGGCAAGTGGTTCTGGCCGCCGGAACTGCTCTCCCTCTACGACACTCCGCTCTGGCACAAGATGTCCGAGGAACAGCGGATGGACCTGGCCCGGCACGAGGCCGCGTCACTCGCCTCGCTCGGCATCTGGTTCGAGATCATCCTGATGCAGCTGCTGGTGCGCCATATCTACGACAAGTCCGTGACCAGCAACCATGTCCGGTACGCGCTCACGGAGATCGCCGACGAGTGCCGCCACTCGATGATGTTCGCCAGGATGATCGAGAAGGGCGGGGCCCCCGCCTACCCCGTACCGCGGCTCTACCACAATCTGGCGCGCGTGCTGAAGACCGTCTCGACCACGCCCGGTTCGTTCGCGGCGACGCTGCTCGGCGAGGAGATCCTCGACTGGATGCAGCGGCTGACCTTCCCGGACGAGCGGGTCCAGACCCTGGTGCGCGGCGTCACCCGCATCCATGTGGTGGAGGAGGCGCGCCATGTGCGTTACGCCCGTGAGGAGTTGCGCCGCCAGATGGTGACGGCGCCGCGCTGGGAGCAGGAGCTCACCCGGATCAGCTGCGGTGAGGCGGCCCGGGTCTTCTCCGTCTGCTTCGTCAATCCGCAGGTGTACACGAATATCGGCCTTGACCGGCGCGAGGCGGTGGCGCAGGTGAAGGCGAGCGGCCACCGGCGTGAGGTGATGCAGTCCGGGGCGAAGCGGCTCACCGATTTCCTCGACGACATCGGGGTGCTGCGGGGGCCCGGCCGCAGGCTGTGGAAGAGCTCGGGCCTGCTGGCGTAGTCGGCGCCCGGGCCCGCCAACGGCCCGGGCCCGGCGCGCGATCGCCCAACAGTTCCCAGAACGGTGCGGTTACGCTGCGAGCATGACCAGTTCCGCTCCAGTGACCCGTGCCTACCGACGGCTCAGCGTCGAGGAGCGCCGCAGGCAGCTCCTCGACGCCGCGCTCAAGCTCTTCGCGCACCGGCCGCCGGACGAGGTCTCCCTCGACGACGTGGCGGAGGCGGCCGGGGTCTCGCGGCCGCTGGTGTACCGCTACTTCCCCGGCGGCAAGCAGCAGTTGTACGAGACGGCGCTCCGGTCCGCCGCGGACCGGCTGGAGCTGTGCTTCGCCGAGCCGACGGCCGGCCCGCCCACCGAGCGGCTCTCCCGCGTGCTCGACCGCTATCTCGTCTTCGTCGACGAGCACGACGCCGGGTTCAGCGCGCTGCTGCGCGGCGGGAGCGTCGCCGAGACCTCCCGTACGACCACGATCGTCGACGAGGTGCGGCGGGCCGCGGCCGAGCAGATCCTCGTCCATCTCGGGGTGACCCGTCCGGGACCGCGGCTGCGGATGATGGTGCGCACCTGGATCGCGGCCGTCGAGGCGGCGTCGCTGATCTGGCTGGACGAGGCGAAGCAGCCGCCCGCCGGTGAGCTGCGCGACTGGCTCGTCGACCATCTCATCGCTCTGCTGGCGGCGACCGCGGCGACGGACGAGGAGACGGCGGCGGCCGTGAAGGACCTGCTCGCACTGGAGACCGCGGCCGGTCCGGTCGGCACGCTGGCCGGCCGGGTGATCCCCGTCGTGAGCGAGGGCGCCCACCTCCTGCCCGCGTCTCCCGCGGGATAGCCCCGGGCCCCCGGGCCGCCCGTCCTCCGGCCCCCGCCCTCCGGCCCCCGCCCCTCGTCCTCCGGCCGGCAGGACGATGGCGGCGATCCTGCGCGACACTGGTGCGGTGAGAAGCGAGAACACCCCCTTCGTGGGCGGGCCACTGGACGGGCGTGTGCTGCCGGTGCTGGTCGGGCACACGGGCCATCCCCCGAAGTGGTACGAGATCCCCGTGCCGAGCGACGACGGCACCCCGCCGACCGTGCACGCGTACAAGCGCGTACCGGCCGGGTACAGCAAGCGGCTCGGGATCCAGCGCGGCTGGAAATACGAGTACGCCCCCGAGGGTGTCGAGCGGCGCCAGGTGAAGTGGCCCTGGTCGAAGCCGAACGGCGCGCCATAAGATCACGGGCAACCGCGTCGCCGGACCGCGTCGCCGGACCGTGTCGCCAGGGGGGATGCTCGCGATGGAGCCGCTGCAGCAGGACGATCCACGCCGGATCGGACCGTTCACCGTGCGGGCGCGCCACCGGGAGTCGGCGGTCTGCGTCCACTATCTCGCGCACGGGCCGGACGGCACGGCCATGGTCGTCTCCCTGGCCCGGCCCGAGCTGGCCGCGCTGGTGGCCTTCCGGCGCCGCTTCCAGCGCGAGACGCGGAGGGCGGAACAGCTGGCGGGCGGCTGGGTGGCGCCGATCGAGGCCCGTACGGACGGGGAGCAGCTGTGGACGGCGAGCCCGTACGTCCCGGCGCTGACTTTGCGTGAGGCGATCGCCCTCGCCGGTCCGCTGCCGGAGCGGGCGGTACGGATACTGGGCGCGGGCCTCGCCGAAACCTTGTCCCGGGTGCATGCCACGGGGGCGGTGCTGCACGGGCTTGCGCCCGACACCGTGCTGATCGCGGCGGACGGGCCGCGGCTCACCGCCTTCGGGGCGCTGGGCGCGGCGGCCGTCGCGGAGGCCCGTCCGGACGGGCAACTGAGCGTGAAGCTCGACTATCTGACCCCGGAACAGGCGGCGGGGGCGAAGCCGGGACCGGCGTCGGACATGTTCGTCCTGGGCCTGCTGCTGGCGTACGCGGCGACCGGAACGACGCCCCTGGCGGACGCGGACCGCATTGCGCACGGCGAGCCCGAACTCGACGGTGTACCCGGCGAGTTGCGCCCGCTGGTGTCCCGCTGTCTGGCCAAGCGTCCGGAGGACCGCCCGTCGGCGGGAACGGTGGCGGCCGACCTGGCACTGGAGGGCGCGGCGGCACTGGCGCGGGAGGGATGGCTCCCGGCGTCGCTGGCGGCGGCGATCGAGGCCCAGGCGATCAAGGTGCCGACGGAGGTGGCGTCACCGGCAGCGCAGTCTGCGGGCAGCGGCACGTCCGGGGTGGCGGCGGAGGCGGAGCGCGCCGGCAGCGTCACCCCCGAGCCCGTGGATGCGGTGGCCGCACGGCATGCGGGCGGCGCAGGACCACAGGCGGCGGGCACCCGGCCGCCGGGTGGTGACCGGAGCGGTCCCGGCGACGGCGCCCGGGCCGACCGGGGCACCACGGTGCTCGCGATCCCGCCGGCCCGGGGGGCAGCAGGGACCGCGCCGGCCGGCGCGGTCCCCATGCCCGCCGGTCCGCCTCCCACCCCGGGCATGACCGCCCCTCCCGCTGCGGTGCCCTTGGGCGTTCCCTTCGGTGTGCCGCCCACCGCACCCACGGCACCCGCATCCCCACCCACCCCGAAGCCCGATCGGCGGGCACTGCTCATCGGGATCGTCGCCGGGGCCGCAGGGCTGGCGGTCGGAGGGGGCGGGGTGTACGCCGCCGCCGGCGAAGACGCAGACGTGAAAGCCGAGCCGGCCGAGCCTCCGGCGCCCCGGCCGTCGAAGATGGCCGGGCTGCCGCCCGACCCGCTGTGGCGGTACGAGCATCCCGGGACGGACACCAGCCCCCTCAGGGCCACCGTCTGGCGGGACCGTGTACTGGTCCTGACCAGCGAAGAGCAAAGCTCCGGCGTGGATCTGCGGACCGGCCGCCGGCTCTGGGAGCGCAGGGAGGCCGGGTCCCTCTCCCGGGCCGTACCCGTCAACGACGAGCTCTGTCTCGTCGATGCCCGCGACGAGCTCCTGTGGATCTCCGCGCAGAGCGGGAAGCTCGAGCACCGCATCGCGAAGACCACTCTGGCGGGCCCCGGCGAGACCCTGACCTTCGAGAGCGTCAGCGGCTGGGAGGGCAGCACCGTCTGGCTGACCGGTCACGTCAGGAAGGGCAAGAAGCTCCGGACGTACCTCTTCGCGTACGACACCGTCGCGCGGAAGTGGCAGTGGCGCACCGGGATCACCGACGGAAAGGCCCCGCACACCCCGCGGTACGGCCTGGTCGCCGTGCGCTCCGCCGACATCGTCCTGCGACAGGACTCGCGCTCGCTCACCCCCGCGCAGGTGAAGGGGGCCAAGGGCCGTTCCGTACTGCACACCTTCGACCGCGCGAGCGGCAAGCTGCTCTCGTCGCGGCCGCTCACCGGCGTGGGGCCCACCGCCGGGGTGGTGGGCGACGCGTCGGGCAGGCTGTTCGCCGCGGCGGGCAGGGAGTTGCACGCGTTCACGAGCGGCGACGGCAAAAGGCTGTGGCGGGTGCCCGGGGCCGAGACGCCCGGCAAGGACGGCGTCTTCGCGTACGGCACGCCCACACTCCGCGGCCCGGCCCTGTATGTGGCCAACCGCTATCAGCAGGTGTCCGCCGTCGACACGGCGACCGGCCGCCGGCTGTGGACACGCTCCACCGAGGCCCCTGCCTGGGACGACACTCCGGGCACCGCGCTCAGCACAAGCGGCCGTACGGTACTCGCGGCCGACGGGGCACAGCTCACCGCGTTCTCGGCGCGCGACGGCAAGCGGCTGTGGAAGTTCCAGGAAGCGGGCACAGAGGACGCGCCGGACGGGGAGGCCACCTCGCGCTACGAGGCGCTGCAGGGCGGCGGCCGGAACCTCGTCGTCCGCCGGGACCGGACCTTCTATGCGCTTCCGGTGGAGTGAGCGGGCCGACGCGACGCCCGCAGGCGCGCGGGCGGATGGGCACAGTCCGCCTCGATGAGTGACCGGATTGCGCCGACTCGACCACTCGTCGGGCCGTCCGGCTGGCGTGCCCGCATGATCGGCTGTGGGGTGGACGGCCCATCCCACAGCCGGAGGTGATGAGGTGTCAGGCAGGCTGCTCCGTTCTGTCTGTACGGCGGCGCTGGTCGCGGCCACGGTGGTTGCTGCGGTGCCGGCCCACCCTGCCACCGCCCGGCCGACGGCTGACCCCACGCCCGATGCCTCGCCGGACACCACGGCCGAACCGGCAGCCGGAACCACGGCCGGCACCAAAACTGGCACCGCGGCCGGATCCCTCGCCGAAGCCGTGTCCGAAGCAATCGCCCCGGCTGCCGGGCCCGCCGGAAAAGCCGCCCTCCCCGCGATGCTGATCCGGCTTCAGAAGCTGTACCGGCAGGCCGAGGAGGCCAGTGAGGCCTACAACGCGACCGAGGAGGATCTGAAGAAGCAGCAGGCCCTGACGGGCAGGCTCTCCCGCGACCTCGCCAGGGCCCGCAACGCGCTTGTCGCCGGCCGCGAAGACGCCGGGCGACTGGCGCGGGAGCAGTACCAGGGGCGGTCCGAGCTCTCCTCCTACCTTCATCTCCTGCTTGCCCGGGAACCGCAGCACGCCCTGGACCAGGACCATCTGATCGAGCGCGCGGCCAGTGACCGGCTCGCGACGATCGCACGGCTCGAGGTGGTGACGAAGCGGGCGGAGGAGCTGGCGGCCACGTCCCGCAAGGCCCTGGACAAGGAGCAGGTGCTCGCGGAGAAGCAGAAGAATGCCCGCGACACGGCCACCTTGCGGCTGAAGATGATCGCGGACATGCTCGCCTCGCTCTCGCCCGAGCAGATCGTCGAACTCGCGGCGCTGGAGAAGTCCGGCACCGCCAAGGCTCAGGCGAAGCTCCTGGCCACCGGTCTCCTCGGCGGCGAACGCACCCCGTCCAAAGAGGGTGGCCGGGCGCTGACGTACGCCGTCGAACAGATCGGCAAGCCGTACGTGTGGGGTGCTGAGGGGCCCGAGTCGTACGACTGCTCGGGACTGACCTCCCGGGCCTGG
Organism: Streptomyces sp. NBC_01142; assembly: GCF_026341125.1. Taxonomy (NCBI): domain Bacteria; kingdom Bacillati; phylum Actinomycetota; class Actinomycetes; order Kitasatosporales; family Streptomycetaceae; genus Streptomyces; species Streptomyces sp. NBC_01142. The sequence continues at coordinate 1,136,782 of NZ_JAPEOR010000001.1, read as the reverse complement.
GCCCGGGCGGGGCGAGGCATTCCGCGGACCAGTCAGGAGCAGTGGCGGCAGCTCCCCAAGGTGCCCCTGCGCTCCCTGCGCCCCGGCGACCTGGTGATCTACTTCCCGAAGGCCACCCATGTGGCGATCTACCTGGGCGAGGGCATGGTGGTGCAGGCCCCTCGCCCGGGCGCCCGCGTCAAGGTCTCCCCGATCGCCGCGAACCCGCTGCTCGGCGCGGTCCGCCCCGATCCGGGCGGTACCGCCCTGAGTTCGTACACCCCGCCGGAGCTGCCGGCCGGCGCGACGTCGGGCGCGGACACGGGGTATGCGGCGGAGGCGGCCCCGGGCGCCGGCTGATCCGCGCCCGGGGCCGCCCCCACTGCGTCAGGCGCCCGAGACCTCCGCGAGGTACGCGTTCGTCTTCTCGGGGTCGAAGAAGAAGTTCTCGAAGTCGGCCGGGTTGTTGAAGCCGTTCGCGAACCGGTCGGCGACCGGCTGCAGCTGGCCGGCCGCGCCGATCAGGTTGAGTACGTGCTCCGGCGGAACGCCGAGCATGGCGTTCGTCCACTTGGTGACGTGCTGGGCCGTGTCCCAGTAGCGGTCGAAGGTGGAGTTCATCCACGCCTCGTCGAAGGGGGCGTCGCCGTGCTCGGTGATCGAGGACAGGTACGACGCGGCGCACTTGGACGCCGAGTTGGACCCCTGGCCCGTGATGGGGTCGTTGGCGACGACGACATCGGCGACACCGAGGACCAGGCCGCCGCCGGGGAGGCGGCCGATCGGGTTGCGGACGGTGGGGGCGTACCGGCCGGCCAGGGTGGCGCCCGCGTCGGTCAGTTCGACCTTGGTGGCGCGCGCGTACTCCCACGGCATGAACTTCTCCATCAGCTCCAGCGTGAGGGAGAGGTGCTCGGCCGGGTCCTTGACGCCCTGGAAGACATCGAGCGGGCCGCCGGGGATGCCCTCCCAGAAGAGGATGTCCGCGCGGCCGCTGACGGTGACGGTCGGCATCACGAAGAGCTCACCGACGCCCGGGACCAGGTTGCAGCGGACCGCGTCGTACTCCGGGTGCTCGGGCCGGGGGCCCAGGCCGTGGACGTAGGAGACGGCCAGCGCGCGCTGCGGCTCGGCGTACGGGGAGCGGGACGCGTCCCGGCCGAACATGGAGACCAGTTCGCCCTTGCCCGCGGAGACCATCACCAGGTCGTACGTACGGGAGAAGTAGTCGAGGTCGGAGACGGCCGCGCCGTGGATGACGAGCTGGCCGCCGCGCTGCGCGAAGGTCTCCATCCAGCCGGCCATCTTCAGGCGCTGGTCGACGGACTGGGCGTAGCCGTCCAGCTTGCCCACCCAGTCGATGGGGCGGCTGGCGTCCGGGGCGGCGACGGAGACACCGAGACCCTCGATGCGCGGAGCCTGGGACTCCCAGAAATTGATGCCCAGATCGCGCTCGTGCTGGAGCGCGGTGTGGAACATGCACTGCGTGGACATGACCCGGCCGGACCGGATCTCGTCCGCCGTGCGGTTGGACATCAGAGTGACCTCGTAGCCCTGCGACTGGAGTCCGAGGGCCAGCTGGAGACCGGACTGACCGGCTCCGACTATGAGTATCTTCCGCATCGAGCAGTCTCTTTCACTAATTTTCGGGGGTGGCTTCGAGCGCGTGGGCGACCAGCGCAAGCAGCGACTCGATCACCGTGATCCGGTGACGGGCGTCCATGATCACAACGGGCACGTGGGGCGGGACCGTCAAGGCCTCCCGCACGTCTTCGGCCTCGAACAGCTCCGTGCCCTCGAAGTGGTTGACGGCGACGATATACGGCAGCCCGCAGCCCTCGAAGTAGTCGAGCGCCGGGAAGCAGTCCGTCAGCCGACGGGTGTCGGCAAGGACTATCGCGCCTATCGCACCGCGCACCAGGTCGTCCCACATGAACCAGAAGCGCTGCTGCCCGGGCGTCCCGAAGACGTACAGCACCAGGTCGTCGTCGAGGGTGATCCGGCCGAAGTCCATGGCGACGGTCGTGCTGACCTTGTCGGGCGTCGCGGAGAGATCGTCGGTCTCCTCGCTCGCCTGCGTCATCATCGCCTCGGTCTGCAGCGGCGTGATCTCGGAGACCGCCCCGACGAAGGTCGTCTTACCGACGCCGAAGCCGCCCGCAACCACTATCTTGGTGGCCGTCGGCGCGCGGGTATGATCCAACTGCCAGCTCTGCAACTCCTCTTCGGGCTGCGAGGAGGGCCGGGCAAGGAGCGTGTCAGAGGCGGCGGAGTCCACTCAGCACCCTTTCGAGCAGCGCGCGGTCGGGCTGACCGGCGCCGTGCCCGGTCCCGTACACACGGATCTTTCCCTGGTCGGCCAGGTCGCTGAGCAGCACCCGTACGACACCCAGCGGCATCTTCAGCAGCGCCGAGATCTCGGCGACGGTACGCATACGGCGGCACAGCTCGACGATGGCCCGCAGCTCGGGCATGACGCGCGAGGCGAGTGTGCCGTTCGGCAGCTCCCGGCGCTCCGCGGGGCCTTCGAGTGCGGCCACGAACGTCTCGACGAGCAGGACATGGCCGAAGCGGGTGCGGCCACCGGTGAGGGAGTACGGGCGGACCCGGGCAGGGCGGCGGCCCTCTCCGCGCACCGGCAGTTTGTAAGCGGGCGTCACTGGGTGCTCTCCATCGATTTGCGCAGTTCACTGCGGAGTTCGGGGGTGAGTACATGTCCGGCGCGGCCGACGAAGAGCGCCATGTGGTACGCGACGACGCTCATGTCGCAGTCGGGAGCGGTGTGCATTCCGAGCAGCGAGCCGTCGCTGATCGACATGACGAAGACGCTGCCCTCCTCCATGGCGACCATCGTCTGTCTGACGCCGCCGCCGTCCATCAGCCGGGCGGCGCCGAGGGTGAGGCTGCCGATGCCGGAGACGATGGTGGCGAGGTCCGCGCTGGAGCCTTTGGGGCCCTCCGGGCGGCCGGTCGCTGCCGGTGCGGCGTTCTGTGCGGGGTCGGAGGAGAGCAGCAGCAGTCCGTCCGACGACACGACAGCGACCGAGCGGGCTCCTGGCACCTCCTCCACGAGATTGCTCAACAACCAGTGCAGATTGCGGGCTTCGCTGCTCAGGCCGAACGTGCCGGTCGCAGTCAACTGCGTGCCTCCTCGACTGTGTCCCCCGCTTCTTCTGTTGTTGTACGTGTGTGGGTCCCTGAATCGGCTCCTGCGTCGCCGGTCTGTTCCTCGATCTCGGCCTCGACATCGCGGCGGCCGTCCTGCGCACCCTTGTGGAAGCCACCGAGCTTACGGCGCAGGGCCTCGGCATCGACGCTGCCGGTGCGCTCGGCGGGCGCGGACGAGGCGGGCGCGGCGGACTTGGGGGTGCGCTTGGGCAGGCCCTTGTCGGTGACGCGCTCCCACTGGGGCGGGGCGTTCGCCGTCCTGGCCGCGGGCACTTCGGCACCGGCCTCGGCGGCGGCCTCGGCTTCGGCTTCGGCTTCGGCTTCGGCTTCGGCGGCGGCCTCGACCGGCTCGGGCTCGAGCTCGGGCATCGGCTCGGGCTCGGCTTCCGGCTCCGGCTGGAGCTCGGGCTCCGGCGCCGACTGCTCGGGCAGCCGCATCGTGAAGGTGTCCTGGTCGATGTCGACCCCGGCAGCGTCCGGCTCGCCGTCCAACGTCCGCTCGTGTGCGTCCGTCTCCGACTCGCGGATCGCCTGCTCGGCGGCCACCACCAGCGGATCGACGTTCCGCGAGCTGCGCGGCAGCGCATTGGAGTTGGCCTCGGCGACCGACCCGGGAAGGTTCAGCGCGGGCGCCGCCCCCGCCACCGTCACGGTGGGCGGCTCGGCGGCCGGCGGACCTTCCGGCAGCAGGGCCCTCGACAGGACGACGACCACGGTGATCCCGCCCTGCGTCTGCTCGCGCAGCTGGATCCGTACGCCATGACGCGCGGCCAGCAGCGCCGCCACCCGCAGTCCGAGTCCCTCGCCCGTGCGGCCCGGCTCCGTCTCGTACGCCTCCGGGTCCTCGAGCAGTGCGTTGAGCTCGGCGATGCGCCCGGAGGTCATCCCGATGCCCGTGTCCTGTACGGAGAGCATCACCTCACCGCTCTCCAGCAGCCAGCCCGACAGCTCGACCTGAGCGTCCGGCGGCGAGAAGGAGGTGGCGTTCTCCAGAAGTTCGGCGATCAGATGGCTGAGGTCGTCCGCGGCGAACCCGGCGACCTGGGTGTGCGGCGGCAGGGACTGGATGACCACCCGCTCGTACCGCTCGATCTCGCTGACGGCGGCACGCAGTACGTCGACGAGCGGGACCGGGCCGACATGCCCGTGCCCGTGCTCCGCGCCCGCCAGCACCAGCAGGTTCTCGCTGTGCCGGCGCATGACCGTGGCCATGTGGTCGAGCTTGAACAGGGTGGCGAGGCGCTCCGGGTCCTGTTCGCGCTCCTCCAGCTTCTCGATGACGCCCAGCTGCCGCTCGACGAGGCCGAGCGTGCGCAGCGAGAGATTGACGAAGGTGTGGTGGACGGTGTGGTGCAGCCGCTCCAGCTGGGTGGTGAGCTCGTCGGTGCGCTGCTGGAGCTCGGCGCGTCCCGCGGACAGTTCGGCGGCCAGTGCGTCACGGGCGCCGGCCAGGTCGTCACGCTCGCCCTCCAGGCTCTCGGCGCGCACGCCGAGGTCCCGCAGCTTGCCGTGCAGGGTGTTCAGGGACCGTACGACCTGGGCGAACTCGTCGTTGCGGCCGGTGAAGCGGACCGGCTCCTCCATCTCGGGGGCCGCTGCGAGCCGGGCCGCGCCTATCCGCAGGACGGCGAGCGGGCGGGTGAGCGTACGGGCGACGGCGGCGGAGACGCCGATGGCGACGATCAGACAGCCGCCGAGCAGCGCGATCCGCACCTCCAGCGCGGTGACGTCGTCGTCGCGCAGCTGCTCGAACCGCTGGACCTGGCCGGAGGCGAGGGAGGACTCGACGCCCCGCATCTGCTCGATGCGGGCGGAGAGCGCGGCCTCGAGCTTCTCGGGGTCGGACTTGCGGTCGGCAGTGGAGAGTTCGGGCTGGTCGGTGAGGCGGGCGAGGGAGCGCTCGGCGGTCTTGACCTCGGGCCCGGAGACCGTGGCGGCCAGCGAGTCGCGGGCGTCCTTGCCCGCGGCCTGGTCGAAGTCGGCGAGCGCGGCCATCTCGCGCACCCGGGACTGCTGAGCCGCGGCGCTCAGCGCGTTGCGCGTACGGGCGTCCGTGCCGTTGTCGTCCTCCTCGGCCTGCACGGGCAGGCCGGTGATGGGGTCGAACGTCGGGACGCTCTCCTTGCTGGGCACGGAGAGTGCGGCGAGCAGCAGCCCGCGGGTGGCGGAGGCCTGCTCGACGGCGAGACCGAGGGCGGCGGGCGCGCGGGTTGCGTCGGCGGCGCGCGGCGGGGTCTTCTCGGCGAGCTCGTCGGCGAGGGTGTGCAGATCCCCGATGATGTCGGTGTACGCCCGGTAGGTCTCCATCGCCGTGCCCTTGCCGGTGAGGGCGGTACGGCGGACGGAGGGGACGGCGGCGAGGCGGTGGCGCAGCTCGGCGTGGTCGCCGGTGACGCTTCCGCGGATCTCGTCGATCTGCCGGTCGACGCGGGCGCTGAGGCTGCCGGAGATCTTGCGCCGGTCGTCCTTGTCGCCCTTCTGCTCGTCGCGGCCGGCCGCTATGTACGCGGTGACCTCGTCGCGCTCGTCGGCGAGGGAGTGGGCCAGGGTGACGGCCTGGCGGTTGAGCCCGGCGAGGGTGACCAGCTGCTGGGAGTCGCTCAGTTCGCCGGAGGTGGCGAGGATGCCGGGGGTGCCGGCCGCGACGACGACAAGGCCGACGAAGGCGACACCGGCGACCAGACGGTTGCGTACGCGTACGGTACGACCGCCGCCCGTGGGCCGGTCCCCCGCCTCCTGGGCGGGCGAAATGTCCCGAGCCTGAGCGGGGGAGTCGCCCGGGGTTCCGGAGGGCCTGCCGCCATTGCTCCGAGGCCGCTTCTTCTGCACCGGTGCTCGCAATCTTGCTTGACTCGTCCACCCATGAAGCAGAGATGACGACCGGTCACACGCGAGAGCCCCACCCCTGGTATGGCTTCCGACCATTCCAGCGCTATTGGGAGGGAGGCGCGCATCGGCCGCTCCGCCACCCGAACGAGTGAACATCACTCAGGAGTTGGCAAACAACTTCTCTCGGCGATCAATTCGCCGCCGTACGGAAGGTCGGCTGGAACTTCCGCCCGGGCTTTGGCAGGATGCGCGCCCGCAGCTTGACGGAGCCATCCGTTCCAACCTCCGGAAAATGCTCTGACCTGCCGGTACGGTCCAATTACACGTATGCGGGCCCCGTGAAGAAGTCATGAGGACTCATGCAGACTGGGCCTCATGCGTATCGAACTGGCCACCACCCCCGGCTCCCCCGAACGCCCCAATGAGGACTGGGTGTCCGTGACCCTGCCCGCATCCGGCCAGGGTGGGACAGTCGTTGTCCTGGACGGGGTGACGCCCCCTCAGGGGGAGGACGGCTGTGTGCACGGGGTCCCCTGGTTCACCGCCCGGCTGGGCGGCGCGCTGGTCGAACTGTCCGTTTCGCGACGCGATCTGGCGCTTGCCGAGATCCTTGCCGAGGCAATCCGACGCACCGCGGACACCCACCGGATCACCTGTGACCTTTCTCACGTGCGTACGCCTCAGGCGACGGTGGTCATGGTGCGCTGGGGCGCGGCTTCGGGCACAGCTTCGGGGGAGGTGCCGGGCGCGGCTTCGGAGGAGGTGGAGTATCTGGTGCTCTCCGATTCGACGCTGCTGCTGGAGTCGCCGGACGGGAAGGTGCGGGCGGTACTGGACGACCGGATCGACCGGCTGCCCCGCGAGGCACTGCGTACGCACGCCTCGGCGGACGCCCTGCGCAATGCGGAGGGCGGCTTCTTCACCGCCGCCGCCGATCCGGGGGTGGCGGTCCGCGCGGTGACGGGCAGCACGCCCCGTTCGCAGGTGCGTGCCGTGGCCGCTCTCACCGACGGCGCGTCCCGCTGGGTCGACATGTTCGCGGAGGGCAGCTGGACCGAGTGCCTCGCCCTGCTCCGCAAGGAGGGGCCGCAGGGGCTGATCGACCGGGTCAGGGCGCTGGAGAAGTCGGCGGTGGAGCGCACGCCTGTCATCCGCTGGAAGCTGCACGACGACGCCGCGGCGGTCTTCGCGGAGCTCTGACCCCTCCGGTCCCCCTCCGCCTCCCGCTCCTCCTCAGCCGCCCCCGACCAGCTCGCTGCCAGCTCTCTGCTCTGCTAGCTCTCTGCGCGCTTGTTCAGCTGGTGCAGCAGCCGGGCCAGTTCCGCGATCTCGCCGCGGTCCCAGCCGGCCAGCTTGCGCACATAGCGGTCGCGGCGTGCGTCCCGCACCCGGCGGAAGCGCGCGCGACCCTCGTCGGTGAGCCGGACGAGTGAAGCGCGCCCGTCGGCCGGATCGGGTTCGCGGGCCACCAGGCCGAGCTCGTCCAGGGCGCGCAGCTGGCGGCTCATCGTCGCCTTGCCGACACCGAAGTAGCCGGCGAGCTCGGTGGCCCGCTGCTGTCCGGCTTCCTCCAGCCGTACGAGCAGGCCGTACGCGGCGGGCTCCAGCTCGGGGTGGACCTCGCGCGCCATCTCTCCCGAGGACGCTCTGGCGCGGCGCAGAAAGACGGCCAACTCCCTTTCCAGCGCCAGGAATTCGAGATCCACACCGCTCCCGCCCGCAGGGTCCGCTTCACTCCCCGTACTGCTTTTGTGCACGTCAGCACCCCTCGCGCGCTTTCCGGATCCTGAAAGTCTGTTTCGGCGGCATCCATTGCCGCGGCTCGGCCAGTATTTCGCAGGCGTAGACCAACGGCGGCACCCCGCCCCTCTTTGGCACCACAGTTCTCCGTGCGTCGCTTCATTACCGACATGTCCACGCCATGCGATCCGCCACGACATGTCGAAATATCGTCATATCCCCCCCAATGAGGTCTTCGGAGGCACGCTATGCCCGTGCACAGATCCGGAACGACCGGCCCCTCTCGCCTCACGGCAGCCGGCACCCTCCTCGCAGTCCTGTCCCTCCTCACTCTCCCCGGCGCGGCGAACGCTGCCGACAGCGCCGACACTCCCCCGCGCGGCTCGGCACACCTGGGCATGGGCGTCATCGCCCACGACGGCCAGGGCCCGCTGCCGCGCGAGACCCGCGCCGTCCAGACAGAAGGCGTCGACGTCTCCAGCCATCAGGGCAACGTCGACTGGCCGGCCCTGTGGACCAGCGGCGTGAAGTGGGCCTACGTCAAGGCCACCGAAGGCACCTACTACAAGAACCCGTACTTCACCCAGCAGTACGACGGCTCGTTCGACATCGGCATGATCCGCGGCAGCTACCACTTCGCCACCCCCGACACGGCGTCCGGCACCGCGCAGGCCGACTACTTCGTGGACAACGGCGGCGGCTGGTCCCCCGACGGCAAGACGCTGCCCGGCGCGCTCGACATGGAGTGGAACCCGTACGGCGACGCCTGCTACGGCAAGAGTCCGTCCGCGATGGTCGGCTGGATCGACGACTTCCTGAACCGCTACAGGGAGCGCACCGGGCGCGACGCGGTCATCTACACCGCCACCAGCTGGTGGACCGAGTGCACCGACGACTACGCCGGCTTCGGCTCGACCAACCCGCTGTGGATCCCCCGTTACAACACCTCCCCGGGCACGCTCCCGGCCGGCTGGGCGATCCACACGATGTGGCAGTACACCTCGTCGGGCCCGGACGTCGGCGACCACGACAGGTTCAACGGCGCGTACGACCGCGTCGTGGCCCTCGCCAACGGCTGATCATCACCGCGACGCCACTTGCCCCGCGCCCTGCGCCTCACTCCCAGTGCGCGGGGCGGGTCAGACCGGGCGGCAGCCTGGTGCCGGCGTCGCCCTTCGCCGCGTTCACCTGGGGCTGGGTGAGAAAGATGCTCCCGGTCAGATCGGCGCCCGCCAGGGCGGCGTCCCTGAGGTCGGCCCCGATCAGGTCGGCCAGCCGCAGATCGGCGCCGGTGAGGTCGGCGGCGATGAGATACGCACCCCGCAGATTGGCACCCCGCAGGTCCGCGCCCCGCAGCCGCGCGCCCATGAGGTCGGCTCCCCTGCGGTCCTTCTTCTTGCGCCCGGCCTCGGCCCGTACCAGTTCGCTCGTACGGAGCAGCAGCGCACTGACCTCCTGCCGGTGCGCGGACACATCCAGCTTCACGAGGACGTCGGGGGTGCTCAGGGTGAGGCGCTCGGTCTCGTCGAGCGCCCGGCGCAGCTCCGCGTGGAGCGAGCGGGCGGACTTCAGCGTCAGCGCCTCGGCCAGATACCGGAGCAGCTCGTGGAGCTGCCGTACGACGGGGAACACCGCGAACATCTGCTGTGCCGTGTCCGGCGCCTGCCGCCAGTCCGTGCCACCGAAGGTGACCTGCGAGACCTTCTGGCCCGCGCCGAAACAGTCGTACACGGTGCAGCCGGAAAAGCCGCTCTCCCTCAGCCGGGTGTGAATGCCGCAGCGGAAGTCCGTCCGCAGGTTCGAGCACGGCGTTCCGGCATCCTTGTCGATCGCGAAGTCCGCCGAACGGGAGAAGGGCAGTGCGGCACAGCACAGCCCGAAGCAGCTCCCGCAGTCGCCCTGCAGGTCCTGGCCCCGGTCCCGGTCCTGGTCCCGGTCCTGGCCCTGGTCCTCGCGTTGTACGTTCACGGCATCCATTGTGCTGTGTCGTCCCGGGGGCCGGTCCCCGGGCAACCGGAACCCCCGGCGCAACAGGCGCCGGGGGTCCACACTGTTTAGCCGCAGAGGCCGGCCGGGCGGTCACGGGTGACCAGGTCGGTCCAGCCCGTCGTACCGTCGATCCAGACAACCTGCTTGCCGGAGACCGCTGCCGGGGAGATCTGCTCGCCCCGGTTGCAGGAGACCCGCTCCTGTCGCGAGCCGTCCGTGGTCAGCTGCCACAGCTTCGGCAGCGACTCGTTCCGGAACGCCGTGTCGGGCAGCGTGCTGTTCACGGTGACCGCGTCCTCGGAGACGGTGAGGTCCAGGGCGATCAGCGCGCCCGGCTTGGCCTCGGCGCCGATGTCCACCGTGCCCGCGCCGTCCAGGCCCGTGCGGCGTACCGCCATCTGGCCCGCGTCGTTCAGGTTCTCGTCCACCAGCGCGAAGACGTGTGTGGAGTTGATGCCCGTCTGCCCGAGGGTCTGGGGGTCACCGAGCTGCTGCGTGAGCGTGGCCTTGCCGGTCTTGAGGTCGAAGACCTCGACACCCAGCTTGTACGCGTCCGCGCTCGGGTACAGCTTGGCGTACGCGAGCTTCCCGTTCTTGACCGAGGGAAGGGCGGTGAGCACCCGCCAGTCGCCGCCGTCCACATAGGTGGGCCGGACGTCGCCCGGGCGCAGATAGCTGACGTGCCGGTCGCCGAAGATGCCGAACGTCTCGAAGACGACCACGCCGTTCTCGACCCGCAGACCGCCGATGTCGCTGGACGAGGTGTACAGCTTCTTGATCGGTCCGCCCGCGAGCGGGCGGGAGAGGATGTCGAGGCTGGTGGTGCCGTACGCGGCCCAGACGACCGTCTTGCCGTCGGTGGCCGGGTAGACGTGGTAACGGCCGTCGTTGGGGCTGATCAGCTTCGGACTGCCCTTGCCGTCCGCACGGCCCGCGTAGACGGAGTACGGCTCGGAGCCCGAGTCGTTGGACTGCGAGGCCGCCCACCAGCCGCCGCCGGCCTGCACTCCGGTGCCGGAGGTGTTGACCTTGCCCAGCAGCTGGTCGGAGTCGACGCCGAGGGCGTCCTCCCAGCCCGGCACGATGCCGTGGGCGTTGAAGGAGCGCTTGACCACGTTCAGCTGCTTCGCACTGGCGCCGAGGTCCTTGGCCGCCGCGAGCACGGCGTTGCGGCCGTCGGTGAAGCCGTCGAGCGGCGTCATGTACTCGGCCAGCGCCTTGTACACGATCTTGTCGGCGAGCTCGCCGCCCACGTCCTGGCGCAGGTCCCACAGCGCGCCGGAGAAGACCGTGGAGTTGAGGTGCACCCCGCCGTTGTCGGTGCCGAAGGCGACGCCCAGGAAGTTCTTCGAGGTGGACGCGCCGTCGTTCATATTGCGGAAGGCGCAGTCGCGGGGCTTTGTCGTACGGCAGAGGTCCTCGCCGATCAGACCGGAGTCCGGGTCGTCCATGGAGACGCCGGACGCGGTGGTGTCGATGGCGTTGCCGAAGTAGTCGGCGATCGCCTCGTTGAGCGCGCCCGACTGGCCGGCGTAGACGAGGTTGGCGGTGTTCTCGACGACGCCGTGGGTCATCTCGTGGGCCACCACGTCGAGGTCGGCGGAGAGCGGCTTGAACTCGTCGTTGCCGCTGCCGTACACCATCTTCTGGCCGTCCCAGAAGGCGTTGACGTACGGCGAGCCGAACTCGGTCACTCCGACGAGTGAGTTGACCGTCCCGCCGCGGCCGTCGAGGCTGTCGCGGCCGTGGTTCTGCTTGTAGTAGTCGTAGACCTTTCCGGCGGCCCAGTGCGCGTCGACGGCACCCGACTCGGTGGCGTCCTTGCCGAACTCCTTCTCCGGGTGGCTGAATTCCTTCAGTCCGCCCGGCCAGGTGCCGGCCACCTCGCTGACGTCGCGGCCGCGGGCGTCCCAGGTGGTGAGGGTGTTCTTGCTGGTCTCCCCCATCCGCGAGTAGTCGATCATCGTGTACTGCTCGCGGGTGGTGTCGAGGTAGAGATCGAGACCGACCGTGCTGCCGTCGAGCCTGACGCCGGAGCCCTTGACGCCGACGGCAGGGTCCGCCTCGGCCGCCCGGGCGGCCTCGGGAGCCTGAGGGGCAGCCGTGCCGGACGCCGCGGCCTTCTTCGCGGTGATCGTCTTGATGCCGCTGAACTGCAGCACCGGATAGCCGGCCCGCGCGTCGATGTAGACGTGCTGGAGCACGGGTTCGCCGGTGGTGGGGTGCGTACCGCGTACGGTCACCTGACGGGCGAGGATGCCCTCGCCGCGCGGGATCACCACAAGGCCGCCCGCGGTGGCGCTGAGCGCGGCCGCCTTCGCGGACTTGGCCCCCTCGGCGGGGATGGCGTCGGCCTTGGACAGCGTCTTGTGGCCGAGGCGTGCGGCGGTGGCCGCGACCGCGCGCCGTACCGCGGTCTCCTCGCTGACCGTCGCCTCGGTGCCGGTCTTCAGACCGGTGAAGTACTTCCCCGAGGTGCCGGTGACGACGCGCTTGCCGCCCTTGGACTCCATCCGTACGACGTACTGGCCGCCGAACACCGGGATGCCACGGTGCTTCTGCTGGAGCCGTACGGTCTCTTCCGCGCCGCGTTTGACCGTCTGCATCGGCGCGAGATCACGCCGTGCATCGGCAATCCTGTAGCGGCTCTCCTTGGCGTCGAGATGACCGCGGGCGGCGTCCGCCGGGCTCGCCTTGGCGTCCGCCGCCTCGCGGATGCCGTCGACGAGCGACGGGGTGGCCGTCTTCGCCCCCGGAATGACGTCGGCAGGCGGTGCGTTGGTGGCCGGCGGGGTGACCGCCTGGGCCGGTACCGCGGTCAGCAGCAGCCCGGCCGCGCCGAGCAGTGCGGCGAGACCGGTCCCCCTGGTTGTGCCCGATCTCCGTGTGCCTGTCCTGAGCTTGCGCACAGACGTACCCCTCCTACGTGCTGGTCAGCCGTACGGGTGGTCATGACCATGCAACCCGGCGGGACGCCAACCGATCAATGTGGCCAGCGCGTTGACAAGTGGACATGCCCACTTGTGTGTCTCGTGAAGACAGAGTGAGAATCCGGGACATGAGCGAGGGGGCATTGCAGACCCTCGGCCTGGGGGAGGCCGAGGAACGCACTTACGAGGCACTGCTCAAGGAACGGGCCGCCGGGGCCGAGGAGTTGGCGTGCTTACTGGGGCTGCCGAGGGAGCGGCTCGAGAGGGCGCTCGGTCATCTGGTCGAGCACGGACTCGCGCTGCCGGCGCATGAGGGCGGGCTGCCGCATCCGGCCGCGCCCGCCGCCGCCATCCGTACGCTCATCCACCGCCGTCAGGCCGAACTGCACCTGCGGTCGGCGGAGTTGGAGCGATTACGGATGAGCGCGGACCGGCTCGCGGGGCGGCTGATGTCCGGCTCGCCCTGCGCCGCGGAGGACGGTATCGAGGTGGTGACCGGACCGCGGGCGATCGCCGAACGGGCGGAGTATCTGCTGGCGTCGGCGGAGCGCGAGGTGGCGATCCTGGACCGCCCGCCGTATGTGAAGGGCAGGCCCGGGGACGGCAGCTCCCGCACCCCCGGCCTGGACATCGAGGCGCTGCTGGAGCGGGGGGTGAAGGTGCGGGCCGTCCTGGACCGGGACGGGCTCGCCTATCCGGGCCGGATCCACTCGCTGACCGGTCTGGTCGAGCGGGGCCTGCGGGCGCGGGCCGCGGTTGCCGTCCCCACGAAGCTGATCGCCGTGGACCGCCGGATCACCCTGCTCCCGCCGACCGACGCGGCGGACCCGACGGCCACGGCGCTGGTGATAGGCGACGCGCTGCTGCGCAACGCGCTGGTGCCGCTGTTCGAGACGGTGTGGGACCGGGCGACCCCACTGGGCGGCTCGGGCGCCGGCCGCGGCGCGCTGCCCAAGCCCCAGAAGGAACTCCTCGGCCTGCTCGCGGCGGGCCTCAAGGACGAGGCGATCGCCCGCCGGCTGGGCGTCCATGTGCACACGGCGCGACGCAGAATCAGCCAATTACTGGAGACGCTGGGCGCGGAGACGCGCTTCCAGGCGGGGGCGCAGGCGACGCTGCGGGGCTGGCTGGACTGAGGCCCGGCAGAGGGCAGGATGTCCGGATGAAGTGGCACACCCGTACGAACAGGCCGAGCGGTACGCGGTGGCGGCCGGTGCCGCTCTCCGTGGCCCTGTTGGCCGTTGCCCTGACCGCCTGCGGCGGCCCCTCCTCCTCCGCCGTCCCGCCCGGACCCGCCGGACCGTCCGGGCCGCCCGGCGCACGGGCCCTCGCACCCTCGCCGCAGGCCTCCGCCACGGCGTTCGCCGGCGCAACCTCCGTCGGTGTGCTCGTCGACGAGGACGGCGGCCATTTCTGCACCGCCGGCGTCGTCGCCAGTCCCCGGGGCAATGTCGTCGCCACCGCCGCGCACTGCCTCCAGGAGGCGGGCGGCGACCCCGGGAGCCGGCCGGACGGACTGGAGTTCGCGCCCGGGTTCACGGGTGAGGGTGAGGGGACGTATCCGTACGGACGCTGGAAGGTCCGCGCCGTCCACCTCGACGACCGCTGGACGGACGACGCCGAGGACGCGGACGCGGCGGACTACGCCTTCCTGACCCTGGAGCCGGATGCGAAGGGCCGTCAGGTGCAGCAGGTCGTGGGGGGCGCCGCCCCGGACTGGTCGTCGCCGCCCGATCGCCTGGTCACCGTCGTCGGCTACCCCAACCCCGAGCACAATCCCGGCAACCGCCCCGTCGCCTGCACCACCGAGACCCGACGCGACCCGGATCTGCCCGAGACGCTCCGCATGGAGTGCGCGGGCTTCTGGGACGGGACCAGCGGCAGTCCCTGGCTCGCCGACTACCGGGACGCGGACCACCAGGGGCGGCTGATCGGCGTGCTGAGCGGCGGCGACACGGACAGCGAGTCGACGGCCGTCCTCTTCGACGACCGCGCCCGCGCGCTGTACGAGCGAGCCGGGGAGTAACCGCGTCAACAACCTGCGGGTCAGTACACCGGGAGGCCCGGCGGCATCCCACCCCGCCGGGCCTCCTGCGCGGACCGTCCGGCCGTCAGGCCGCCGCCCCCACCAGGACCTCCGCCGGTGAGAGTGCGATCTCCAGTACCTGGCGGACATCCGTCACCGGGTGCACCTCCAGCGTGTCGAGGATCTCGGCCGGCACGCCGTCCAGGTCCGCCTCGTTCCGCTTGGGGATCACGACCGTCGTGATGCCCGCCCGGTGCGCGGCAAGGAGCTTCTGCTTCAGACCGCCGATCGGCAGCACCCGCCCGGTCAGCGACACCTCGCCGGTCATCGCCACATCCGTACGCACCTGGCGCCCGGAGAGCAGCGACGCGAGCGCCGTCGTCATCGTGATGCCCGCGCTCGGGCCGTCCTTGGGCACCGCGCCCGCGGGGAAGTGGATGTGTGCGCCCCGGTCCTTCAGATCGGCCACCGGCAGCTCCAGTTCCGCACCGTGCGAGCGCAGGAAGCTCAGCGCGATCTGCGCGGACTCCTTCATCACATCGCCGAGCTGGCCGGTCAGGGTCAGCCCCGCCGCGCCCGTCTCCGGGTCGGCCAGCGACGCCTCGACGAACAGGACGTCGCCGCCCGCGCCGGTGACCGCGAGGCCGGTGGCCACTCCGGGCACCGCCGTACGCCGCTCAGCCGGGTCCTGGGCGGACTCGGGCACATGGTGCGGCCGTCCGATGAGCGCGCGCAGATCCTCGTCGGCGATCGTGAACGGCAGCTGCCGCTCCCCCAGTTCGTGCTGGGCGGCCACCTTGCGCAGCAGCCGGGCCACCGAACGCTCCAGGTTCCGTACGCCCGCCTCCCGGGTGTACTCGCCCGCCAGCTTGCGCAGGGCCGAGTCGTCCAGGGTCACCTCGCCGGGCTCCAGGCCCGCCCGCTCCAGTTGGCGCGGCAGCAGGTGGTCCCGGGCGATGACGACCTTCTCGTCCTCGGTGTAGCCGTCGAGGCGGACGAGCTCCATCCGGTCGAGCAGGGCCTCCGGGATGGCTTCGAGTACGTTCGCCGTGGCGAGGAACACCACGTCGGACAGGTCGAGTTCGACCTCCAGGTAGTGGTCGCGGAAGGTGTGGTTCTGCGCCGGGTCCAGGACCTCGAGCAGGGCGGCGGCCGGGTCGCCGCGGAAGTCGGAGCCGACCTTGTCGATCTCGTCGAGCAGGACCACCGGGTTCATGGACCCGGCCTCCTTGACGGCCCGGACGATCCGTCCGGGCAGCGCGCCGACGTAGGTACGCCGGTGGCCGCGGATCTCCGCCTCGTCCCGTACGCCGCCGAGCGCGACCCGCACGAACTTCCGCCCCATGGCGTGGGCCACGGACTCGCCGAGCGAGGTCTTTCCGACGCCCGGCGGGCCCACCAGCGCGAGCACCGCGCCGCCGCGCCGGCCGCCGACCACACCGAGCCCGCGGTCGGCGCGCCGCTTGCGCACCGCCAGGTACTCGGTGATCCGTTCCTTCACGTCCTGCAGGCCCGCGTGCTCGGCGTCCAGGATCGCCTTGGCGCCCTGGATGTCGTACGCGTCCTCGGTGTGCTCGTTCCAGGGCAGTTCCAAAACGGTGTCCAGCCAGGTGCGGATCCAGGAACCCTCCGGGCTCTGGTCGCTCGACCGCTCGAGCTTCTCGACCTCCTTGAGAGCGGCTTCCCGCACCTTCTCGGGCAGGTCGGCGGCCTCGACGCGCGCCCGGTAGTCGTCGGTCTCGTCCTCGCCCGCCTCGCCGTTGAGCTCGCGCAGCTCCTTGCGTACGGCTTCGAGCTGGCGCCGCAGCAGGAACTCGCGCTGCTGCTTGTCGACGCCTTCCTGGACGTCCTTGGCGATGGACTCGGCGACGTCCTGCTCGGCGAGGTGCTCGCGCAGCTGCTCGGTGGCGATCCTGAGGCGGGCCACCGGGTCGGCGGTGTCGAGCAGTGCCACCTTCTGGGCGACGGTCAGGAAGGGTGAGTAGCCGGAGTTGTCGGCGAGCTGCGAGACGTCGTCGATCTGCTGGACACGGTCCACGACCTGCCAGGCGCCGCGCTTCTTCAGCCAGTCCGTGGCCAGCGCCTTGTACTCCGTGACCAGTTCTGTGACCGAGCCGGGCAGGGGGTCGGGCACGCTCTCGCCGATCTCGGCGCCCTCGACCCAGAGCGCGGCGCCGGGGCCTGTGGTGCCCGCGCCGATCTTCACGCGGTGGCGGCCGCGGATGAGCGCGCCGGGGTCGCCGTCGGAGAGCCTGCCCACCTGCTCGACGGTGCCGAGCACGCCGGTGGCGGCGTACGCGCCGTCGATCCGCGGAACAAGAAGCACCTGCGGCTTGCTGGCACCGGTGGAACGGGCGGCAGCCTGGGCGGCCTCCACCGCGGCGCGTACGTCGGCGTCGGACAGGTCGAGCGGCACCACCATTCCGGGCAGCACGACTTCGTCGTCGAGCGGCAGCACGGGAAGAGTGAGCGGTGTGGACGTCGAAGTCATGATCTCCCCTTAGGCATTCAAGTTGAGCTGTACCGACTCAATGCACAGGGACGCAGAGATGTTCCCCGCCGGCTGTTCGCCGTGAGCGATCACCCCTCGCGGACGCACCCCGGACTCGACTGTAATGACCATAGAGCGCTAACACCTCTTACAGCATGTCTCTTGCCGCCCCTGCACCCTGCCGAGGAGTACGGATGTCCTTCGAGTCCACCGCCGAGACCGTGCGGGCCTGGGTCCACGGCTGGGCCGCCTCGCGCGGCGCCGCCGACCCGGTCGCCGAGCCCTGGGGATTCACCATCGACGTCGGCCAGGTCACGCACGCCACCCGCCACGTCCTGACCGCCGACGACGAGGCGACGGTCCGCAAGATCGCCGGGGCGGTCGCGGCCCCGACGGTCTGGCTCAAGGTGTTCGCGGACCCGGAGTCCGTCCTGTCCTGGGCCGGCCCCGGGTGGAGAGTCGACGAGCCCGGCTGGCTGATGACGACCGGACTCCACCGCACCGCGTCCACCGTCCCGGACGGCTACCGCCTCAGGACGTGGACCCGGGGCGGCGTCACCCGCGTCCTGGTGGCCGCCGCCGACGGCTCGTTCGCCGCCCGCGGCCAGATCGCCGCGACCGGCGCCACCGCCGTCGTCGACCAGGTGGAGACCTCGTCCGCGCACCGGCGCAAGGGGCTGGGCAGCCTGGTGATGCGAACGCTCCACAACTCCGCCGTCGAACAGGGCGCCACCACCGGCGTGCTGGGCGCGACGCCTGACGGGCGGGCACTGTACGAGGCGCTGGGCTGGCGGACTCGGGCTCCGCTGGTCAGCCTGTTCTACGACCCGTCGGCCTGAGGACGGCAGGGCGGCCCGCAGCCGTCCGGTGACGGCTCACCGGTCGCGGAGCGCGAGGGCCTTCCGCCGCCGCGCCCAGGGGCGCACCACGGGCCAGCAGGCGATCCCCGCCAGCAGGGCCAGCGGGTGACCCCAGTTGGTGAGCGGATCCGCGAAGGTGAACAGCTCCTGAAGGAGCATCAGGGAGACGACGCCGAGCAGGGTCTTCCGCATGGCCGGACCGAACAGTCCGGCCAGCGCGCCGATGCTCGCCATCAGACCGAAGCTGATGCCGTAGTCGAGGCGGTGCAGCGAGGTGGCGGGCAGTTGCCCGGCCGCCACCGAGAGCCCGACCGGGATCTCGGTGGCCAGGGTCGCCGTCACATGGCCGACCACGAAGACTCCGGCGGTGCGCCACCCGCCGATGCGGCGCTCCAGCGCGGTGATGACGAAGACGAAGGCGACGGCGTACGGAGAGGACAGGCCGCCCGCGACCCACAGGGCGCTCGCCACGAGGACGAGCAGCGGGGTGTCCGCCAGATGGGCGACGTCGGTGCTGGAGCCGTGCAGCAGGGAGGAGACGGTGGCGGGGTCGCCGTACTGCGCGAAGAGGGAGGTGGCGATCAGGACGAGGGCGTAGCAGAAGGTGAACGGCGTTCCGGTGGGCGTGGGCAGGAGTTGCCCGAGCCGCCGCCAGGAGGGCCTTCGTACGGCCGGTGCGGGCGCCGTGAGGGCGTGCGCCGATGCCGACCGCTGGCAGGGCACAGCATTCAACGGCTCCGGGCCCGTGGCCCGGTCGCGTGTCATGAGCCGGTGCACAACGCCCCTCCCGTCAAGCCCCCGAACAGACCCCACCCAACGCGATCATGCTCCTCCGCGTCTATGACCTGCGCCACACGGGGCAACCCTCCCGTCGGCCCGAGCGTCGTGGGCACGTCGGGCCGGCGTGAACCGGCTGCGCCCCCGCGAGCGATAGAGAGTGCGTGAGACTGATGCGCCCCACGGGGGGAGACCGGGACGACGACGCGGCCCTGCTGCGCAATGTCGCGCGCGGGGACGCGGGTGCACTCGCCGCGCTCTACGACCGGCACGCCGGCTGGCTGCACGCCCGCCTGACGCGTCGCTGCGCGGACCCGGAGACCGTACGAGAAGTACTGCAGGACACCTTCGTCACCGTGTGGCGGTCCGCCGGCTCGCACCGCGGCGGGGAGGCGGGCGGCTGGCTCTGGGTGATCGCCGCGCGCCGGCTGATCGACGCGCAGCGGGTGCTGGCCAGAGAGGACCGCGTCGTCCACGAGCCTGCCGCGCCGGCGCCCTCCGCGGAGGAGAGGGTGCTGGCCGGGCTGGAGTACGGGGACGTGGGCGCCGCGCTCGACCGCATCTCGCCGGAGCTGCGCGAAGTCCTGCGCGCCACGGTCGTCGACGGGCTGACGACGCGCGAGACGGCGCGGCTGCTCGGGATACCGGAGGGCACGGTCAAGACCCGGGCGATGCGGGCCCGCCGCGAGCTGCGCGCCGCGCTGAGGCAACTGGCGCCCGGTACCGATGCGTTGGGAGGCACGGCGTGAGCACCTGGCATGTGAGTGAGCGGCTGGCGGCACAGTACGCGTCCGGCGCGGCCACCGAGCCGGACGCGTGGTCGCTGGAGAAGCACGTGGAATCGTGCGGCACTTGCGCGACCCGGGTGTCGGCGGCCGTCCGGTCGGGGACCGCGGGTCCCGTTCTGGCGGACGTGCGGGCGGCGGTGCTGTCGCATGCGACGGCACCGCGGGCGGCACCGGCCCACGGGAAGGGCGCGGCGCGTCCCTGGGCGAGGCGTCTTGGCCTCTCGCGCGGCGGAACGCACGCGGCAGCGGACGGCAACCGCGTGGGGGCGGAGCACCACCCCGTGGGAGCAGACCGCGACCGCGTGGGGGCGGAGCACCACCCCGTGAGGGCGGCGGGCGCAGGGCCGGCTCCGGAGCCTGCCCGGGCCGCAGGCCTCCGCGCCGCGCGGGGCGGGCGGCTCGCGCGGGTGGTGTGGGCCGCCGGGCCCGCGTTGCGCGGCTCCTGGCTGGTGGCCGTCGTCCTCGTGGCCGCCGCCGCGCCGGCCCTGGCATTCGGGGCCGGCTTCGGCGGCGCACGCCCGCTGCTGCTGGCCGTGGCGCCGGTGCTGCCGCTCGCCGGGGTGGCGCTGTCGTACGGGCGGCACGCCGACCCGCTGTACGAGGTCGCCGCGGCCACCCCGGGCGGCGGGCTGCGGCTGCTGCTGACGCGGACCGCGGCCGTACTGGCGGTCAGCGTCCCGCTGCTGACCGCCGCCGGCGCGCTGCTGCCCGCCGCGGCCGGGGTGCCGGGAGCCGCCGCCTGGCTGCTCCCGGGCCTCGCCCTGACGCTCGCGGCACTCGCGCTCGGCTCGTACGTCGGTCTCCGGTCCGCCGCCGCGGGCCTGGCCGCCGGCTGGCTGGGCATCGTCGTCGCCCCGGTCCTGGCCACACTGCCGCAGGACCTGGCGGGCCATCTGGAGCGATATGTCTCAGGGGCCGCGGTCCAGGGCAGCTGGGCGGCCGCGGCCGTGATCTGCGCGGGGCTGCTCGCCGTGCGCCGCTCTTCCGTCGATCTTCTGGAGAAGATGTGAGCACCGTAGAGGTCACCGGGCTGACGGTCCGGCACCGCAGGACGGTCGCGCTCGACGCGGTCGGCCTGGCTTTCGGCACCGGCGTACACGGCCTGCTGGGACCCAACGGCGCGGGCAAGACCTCGCTGATCAGGGTCCTGGCGACGGTCGCCGCACCGACCGGGGGGCGGGTGGAACTGCTCGGCCGTGATGTGTCGGCGCACCGGGAGCGCGCGGAGGTACGGCGGCGGCTGGGCTATCTGCCGCAGGAGTTCGGGTACTACCCGGGGTTCACGGTGCGGGAGTTCGTCTCGTACGTGGCGTGGCTCAAGGAGATGCCGGCGGACACCGTGCCCGGGGCGGTGGAACGCGCGGTCGGGCGGGTGGGCCTCGGGGACCGTATCGACGCGAAGGTGAAGACGCTGTCGGGCGGGATGGTGCGGCGGGTCGGCATCGCGCAGGCGATCGTGAACGAGCCGGAGCTGCTGCTGCTCGACGAGCCGACGGCCGGTCTCGATCCGGAGCAGCGGGTCGAGTTCAGAGCACTGCTGCGGGATCTGGGCGCTGCTTCCACCGTGATCGTCTCCACCCATCTGGTGGAGGACGTGGCGGCGGCCTGCTCGGAGGTGACCCTGATCGAGTCGGGCCGGGTCGCCTACCGGGGCACGACGGCGGAACTGACCGCGTTGGGCAGGGACTTCCTGGAGGAGAACGCCGGCAACGCGATCGAACGCGGCTACACGGCAGCCCTGCGCGCCCACCGCACGGCGGCCACGCACGCCGGGGCCGGGAAAGCTGACGCCCCGGGCCGCGGCGTCAGCGTCACCGAAGGCCGCCGATGAACGCGACCACCACCCGGGAGCGGCCGGCGCCGCCGCCCGCCGTCCCCTCCGCCGCCTCCGTCGCCGCCCTCACCGCGCACCCGCTGCGTGCCGAGCTGCTCCGCGGTTTCGCGCCCTGGGCCGGTGCCGCCGTCGTCTGCACGCTTCTGGCGAACATGGCGGCCAAGTCCGACCAGTGGCAAGGGAGCTGGGGAGAGACCCAGTCCTCGCTGCACATCGTGAGCGCACTGCTCGGGGGCCCACTGGCCGCCGCCGCGGGCTGCTGGCAGGGCGGCAGGGAGCGCCGACGCCGTACGGCGGAACTGCGTGCGACGGCCGCCCGCGGCCCGCTCGCACAGTTCCTGGTCGCGTCGCTGCCGCTGGCGGTGTGGGTGGTCGCGGGGTACGCGGTCACCGCCGTTGCCACGCTGCTGGCCACCTGGCCGTATGTGTCGGCGGGCCGGCCGGTCCTCTCCGCGCTGCCTGCGGACGCCGCCTTCCTGGCGGCCATGGCGCTGGTGGGCCAGGTCGTCGGACGGCTGGTCGCGTGGCGACTGGCCGCGCCCGTCCTCGCCCTGTGCGCGTATCTCGTCCTCGGCATCCCGTCGTACCAGACGTCCGGGGCGCGGCATCTGAGCCCGGCCTCCGCGGACAGCATGGGCATCTCGCTTCCGGTGTGGTGGCAGCCGCTCGCGACGACGGCGTGGACGGGCGGTCTGGCCGCGGCCGCGGTCCTCGCGTACGCCGCCCGCCGCCGGTACACCGCGCTGCTGCCGCTCGCCGCGGCGACTGTCGCCGGCGTACTCGTGGCGCAGACGGGCGACGCGATGTGGCGCGCCGACCCGCTCGCGAACCAGCAGGTGTGCAACACCTCCGTCACACCCGGCATCTGCGTGAACGCCCTGTACAAAGGGCTGCTGCCGAAGGTCTCGGACGCCCTCTCCGGTGTCACCGGCCGCCTCGAGGGCGTCGAGAACCTACCGGTCCGGTTCCACGACCTGCCCCGGGAATCGCATCCGGACGAGGTACGGCTGCCGATGCTGGATCCGCTCGGCCAGTCCGTCGTGCGCGGCGAACTGACCGATCCGGAGCAGTACGCCTGGGAGGCCGCCGCCGCGCTGACAGGAAGGGCGGACCGCTGCGAGGCCCGCCTGACCGACCCACGCGCGTACCGGGTCGACGACGCCGTAACCGAGTGGCTCGGCCCCGGCCCGCTGCGGGACGACATGGACAGGCTCTCCGAGGAGTGGGCCCGCGGGCAGGGCGCCGACAAGGAGCTCGCCGGCGTCGCGGCCGACCGCAGAGCCCTCGCCCGGCTGAAGTCCATGGGCGGCGAGGAACGCCGCGCATGGCTCTCCCGCTACTTCGCGACCGTCGGCAGCTGCGACCCGGGCAAGGTGCCCGCACTGTGACCCGGACCGGCCCCGCCGCCCCTGGCGTCCGCATGCTGTACGCCCGGTCCCGCGGCATCCCCCTCGCCCTCGCCGTACTCGCCGCGACCGCCGGTCTCGCCGTCTGGGCGGCGTACGGACTGGACGCGTACATCGATCCCGAGCGGCGCGTACCGGTGGTGGCGCTCGCCCCGCTGTTCGCCTCCGCCGTGATCGGGACCGGCTTCCATCAGTACGCCGACGAGCTGGACCGTACGGCCGTACGCCCCTGGTGGCCGCGGCGGCTGACCCACCTGCTGGCCCTCACCGCTCTCGCGGCGGCCGCACTGGCACTGGCGGTACTCGGGCACGCGGCGGAGTTCGGGGCCCCGGCCATGGTGCGCAACACGCTGGGCGCGGTCGGCATCACGGCTGCCTCGGCCGCCCTGATCGGCGCGCGGCTGAGCTGGATGCCGACGTTCGGGTACCTGAGCGCCGTCTACCTGGGGGCGCCCCGCACCCACGGCGGCTGGTCGACGGTCTGGGCCTGGCCGATGCAGCCGGGGCCCCAGGCCGGGGCGTGGGCGACGGCGGCGACAGCGTTCGTCGCGGGCTCGGCGCTGTACGCCTGGCGCGGCCCTCGCCGCGAAGAGCCCTAGGTGTGCTGTCCCGGGACATGGGTGACGGGCGGCGGGGCCGGCTCGGTGACGGCTTGCGGGGCCGGCCGGGTGGACGGTGACAGGTAGGCGCGCCAGTCGGGCACGCCCGGCAGGTCCGGGAGGGGCCGGAGCCGCCAGTGGCGGGCGTACGCCGGAGGCCCGCCGTCCCCCGTCATCACGAGGGCAACGGGCCGGGTGCGGGCGAGGGCGGCGATCCCCGCGGGGGTGATGCTGCCGTCGTGGCCGCCCGTCTGACGGGACGCGCACCCGGCGAGGAAGGCGATCCGGACGGCCTCCTCGCCGCTGACCACGCAGGGCGGACGGACTCCCTGGCGGTCCAGCTCGGCGACCACCCGGCCGAGCGCCGCCCGGTGGGCGCGGCTGCGGGCGACCGCACCGTCGAGAACGGCGTACTGGACCGCCAGATGCGCGCCCAGAACCAGGGCAAGGCCGGTCGCGACCAGCGGGCGGGCCCGGGCCGTCCTCCCGATCCTGGTCAGGCACAGCGCCACCGGAAGTGCCAGCAGGGCGTACGTGGGCAGCAGGAAGCGGGGGGCGGCATAGCCGATCAGAAGCAGATACGGCACCGCGAGCGACAGACCGGCCAGCGTCGGCACCAGAACGACGGTCAGCCGCCGGAGGCGGACCCCGACGAGCAGCCCGGCCACGGCGAGCAGCGGCAGTGCGAACCACCACACCGCGGTGACCGGCCGTCGCCACGGGATGTCGCAGGGGCGGCAGAGCGAGCGCCCGTCCAGGGCGCGCATCTGGTCGCCGAAGGCGAGCTGCCAGTCCAGGTGCCCCTGGATCTCACTCGCGCGCCGCAGCCGCGCCACGAGCCCGTCGTAGCCGGCGTACGCCTCGATCACCCACTCCGCGCAGCCGAGGGCCGCACCCGCTCCCAGTACCAGAAGCAGAACCGGGCGCCGCCACGCCCTGACGAGAAGCGCGGCAGCGGCCAGCGGCAGTGCGAGCCAGAGGGCGTCGGAGGGCCGCATCAGCGCGACGAACGCCACGCCGGCGCCGAGGCCCGCGAGCGCGGCGAGGTCGGACCGGTCCCGCGCGGCCCGCAGAAAACAGCCGACCGTGGCCAGCGACCCGAGGGCGACCCAGAGGTTGGGCATGGCCTGCGGGCCGTAGAGCACGGTGATCCACAGCCCGGCGAACAGCGCGCCGGCGAGCGCGAGTACGGGGCCGGGGAGCAGCCGCCGCCACACCCGCAGCGCGAGGAAGAGACCGGCGCCCGACAGCAGCGCCAGACAGACACGAAGCGCCTCGACGGACGAGGTCAGCGCGGTCACCGGCGCAACGAGGAAGGTGATGCCCCGGGCCCGTGGCGCGCTGAAAAACGCGGCCTCGGCGTCCGGGCTGACCTGGCTGACGTACACCGTCTCGTCCCATCCGAGCCCCGAACCAGGCACGACGAGCACCAGCTGGAGGAGGGTGTACGCCCCGGCGACTGCGGCCAGCCATCTGAGGTCGCGCCCGGTCGACCGACCTGTGCCGGGCCCGGACTCGGTCCCTCGCAGGCCGGCCTCCGCCGAGGTCTGTGTCATGGGGCCACGCTGCACCGGCGCCGGATGCCCGGCCATCGCAGAACGCCACTCGGACGAACGGCCGGGAGGGGGCCCACGGCCGGAGGGAGGCGACCAGCGCCCGGAGGAAGGAGACCCACGGCCGGAGGAAGGCGAGCGGCCGGGAGGAAGGCAAGCGGCCGGGAGGAGGCGGACAATTCGGGACGTCAGGCGGCGTACAGCGCCGTCTCGTCCCGAAACCGATTGTCCGGTCATCCCCGTCCCGCAAGGATGGCCGTCTGCCCACGTCCGACCCTTCCCTGCCTTCCACGGGGAAACCTCAGCCCGGAGGCATCGCCGTGCCGGTTTCTGTTCCTGTTCCCGAAGAAGTTCCTGTCACCCTCGACCGGCGTGAGGGGCCCTACGGAGAGGTCGTCCTGCGGCAGCGCGGAGTGCACCACGAGATCATCGTCAATGGGTGCTTCCTGATGGACACCTCCGACGGCCGGTCCGAGCGCCTGCTCGTCGACGCCGCATACGACGCCCTGGCCGCCGCGGGCCGCGAGCACCCCTGCGTTCTCATCGGCGGCCTCGGCGTCGGCTTCTCCCTCGCCCACGCCGC
Organism: Streptomyces sp. NBC_01142; assembly: GCF_026341125.1. Classification (NCBI taxonomy): domain Bacteria; kingdom Bacillati; phylum Actinomycetota; class Actinomycetes; order Kitasatosporales; family Streptomycetaceae; genus Streptomyces; species Streptomyces sp. NBC_01142. The sequence goes on along the minus strand of NZ_JAPEOR010000001.1, from coordinate 1,111,230 downwards.
CGCCAACCCCGGCTGGAGACGCATCGCCGTCGTCGAACGCGAGCAGGCGATCATCGACTGGCACCGCGCGGGTCCCCTCGCCGCGATCTCCGGCCAGGCCCTTGCCGACCCGCGCAGCGTGATCCTGCACACGGACCTGATCGCCCATCTCCGCACCACTACAGACCGCTACGACGCCCTCTGTCTGGACATCGACAACGGGCCCGGCTGGACCGTCACGGACGACAACGAGAACCTCTACTCACCGGCCGGACTCGCCGCCTGCCAGGGCGTGTTGGAGCCGGGCGGAATCCTCGCCGTATGGTCCGCGCAGCCCTCCCCCATCTTTGAGGATGCGTTGCGGAATGCCGGATTCAGCGGGGTAAAGACCGAAGAGATCCGGGTTGCCCGAGGCGTACCGGACGTGGTCCACCTCGCCGTTCGCCCTGCGTAGCCGGGACACCTTCACTGCCCTTACGCTGCTCCCTTACATACCGGATCTACTACTGCATGCAACTCGCGAGAACGCGTACAGGGGCGGGGCGATGGAGCAGACACACACCACGCACAACGGCGTCGCGGCCACACCCGGCGCCCAACGCCGGGTGCTGGTCGTCGAGGACGACACAACGATCGTCGACGCCATCGCCGCCCGACTGCGGGCCGAGGGCTTCCTGGTCCAGACGGCCACCGACGGCCCGGCCGCCGTTGACGCCGCCGAGGCCTGGCAGCCCGATCTGATGGTTCTGGACGTGATGCTCCCGGGATTCGACGGCCTCGAGGTCTGCCGTCGCGTTCAGGCGCAGCGGCCCGTCCCGGTACTGATGCTCACCGCACGGGACGACGAGACCGACATGCTGGTCGGCCTGGGCGTCGGCGCGGACGACTACATGACCAAGCCGTTCTCGATGCGGGAACTCGCCGCCCGGGTGCATGTGCTGCTGCGGCGGGTGGAGCGGGCCGCGCTCGCCGCCGTGACGCCGCGCAGCGGGATTCTGCGGCTGGGCGAGCTGGAGATCGACCACGCCCAGCGCCGCGTCCGGGTGCGCAGCGAGGACGTGCACCTGACGCCGACCGAGTTCGACCTGCTGGTCTGCCTGGCGAACACGCCGCGTGCGGTCCTCTCCCGCGAGCAGCTGCTCGCGGAGGTGTGGGACTGGGCGGACGCCTCCGGCACCCGTACCGTCGACAGCCACATCAAGGCGTTGCGCCGCAAGATCGGTGCCGAGCGGATCCGTACGGTCCACGGCGTCGGCTACGCACTGGAGACGCCGGCTCCATGAGACGGCGGCCGCCCCGGGAGAGAGTGCGGAACTGGCGGGCCCGGCTGGGCTCCGCATCCATCGCGGTCTCGATCAAGACCAAGCTCGGCACGCTCGTCGTCGTCTCGGTCTTCATCACCACCGGCCTGCTGCTGGTCGCCCTGCGCACCGAGACCGAGCTCCGTTTCATCACGGTGTTCTCGGTGATAGCGACTCTCCTGATCACCCAGTTCGTGGCGCACGGTCTGACCGCCCCGCTGGACGAGATGAACACCGTCGCCAAGGGCATATCGCACGGCGACTACACCCGCCGGGTGCGCGGCGCCGACCGCCGCGACGAGCTCGGCGACCTCGCCTCCACCATCAACCGCATGGCCGACGACCTGGAGGCCGTGGACCAGCACCGCAAGGAGCTGGTCGCCAATGTCTCGCACGAGCTGCGCACTCCGATCGCCGCGCTGCGCGCCGTTCTGGAGAACGTCGTCGACGGGATCTCCGCCGCCGACCCGGAGACGATGCGCACCGCGCTCAAGCAGACCGAGCGCCTGGGCCGCCTCGTCGAGACGCTCCTCGATCTGTCCCGGCTCGACAACGGGGTCCTCCCCCTCAAGGCCCGCCGCTTCGAGGTGTGGCCCTACCTCTCCGGTGTGCTGAAGGAGGCCAATCTGGCCGCCGCGCAGCGCAGCCTGTCCTCCGGATCCGGCAACCACACCCGTACCGACGTCCATCTGCACCTGGATGTCTCGCCGCCCGAGCTGACCGCGCACGCGGACGCGGAGCGGCTGCACCAGGTGGTCGCCAATCTGATCGACAACGCGGTCAAGCATTCGCCGCCGCACGGCCGGGTGACGGTACGGGCCCGGCGCGGGCCGCAGCCGGAGTCCCTCGACCTGGAAGTGGTCGACGAGGGTCCTGGCATCCCCGAGCAGGAGCGTTACCGGGTCTTCGAGCGCTTCAACCGCGGCAGCGTCATCTCCCCGCACGGTCCCGGCAGCGACGGAGGTACGGGGCTGGGGCTGGCGATCGCGCGCTGGGCGGTGGATCTGCACGGTGGGCGCATCGGGGTGGCCGAATCGTCCCGGGGCTGCCGGATCCAGGTCACCCTTCCGGGAATCCCGTCGGCGCGCGGTTGACGTAGGGTTCGAACCGGAAGAGCACATTCTGCGTGGAGACAGTCAGAACGTGTTCACGACGCGGTCGGTAACCGGCCAGACGTCGTCAGGGGTGCGGGCCATGGGGCCGCAGCCGCGGTGTCGCGTACCCGCGGGGAAGCGGAACCACGCTTGTTTCCCGCCATTCACAGCCCCGAAACCCGCCTTCCGGTGTGACTTGCGCGACGATGACCCGCCCCGCCTGCACCTCTCGGCCAGGGAGGCGTAGCCTTTATTTCCGCTGTCCATCACCTTGTGAAGCGGAAGAGGGCGGTTGCCGCCGTGTCGTCTCAGTCCCCCAGTAACTCGAGCACCTCAACAGACCAAGGCGGGCAGGGTAAGAACCCTGCCGCCGCGTTCGGTCCCAATGAGTGGCTCGTCGACGAGATCTACCAGCAGTACCTCCAGGACCCGAATTCGGTCGACCGTGCCTGGTGGGACTTCTTCGCCGACTACAAGCCGGGGGCGTCCGCGTCCGGTACGGCGGACAAGCCCGAGGGTGCCGCAGCCGCGGGGGCTGCGGTGACCACTCCCCCCGCACCGGCCACAGCTCCGGCGCAGCCCGCGACCCCGGCACCGGCCGCTCCGGCCCCTGCCGCCGCCGCGCCCGCCCCACCGCCCGGTGCAGGCACCGGTACCGCAGGAGCGGCTCCCGCTGCTCCCGCTGCTGCGGCGAAGCCCGCGGCTGCCGCTCCGGCGCCCGCAAAGGCTGCCCCGGCCGCCCCGGCCAAGCCGGCCGCGGCCGCGGCGGAGCCCGCCGCCGAGGCCCCCGCAGGCCCCGAGTACGTGACGCTGCGCGGCCCGTCCGCCGCTGTCGCGAAGAACATGAACGCCTCGCTGGAGCTGCCCACGGCCACGTCCGTGCGCGCCGTCCCGGTGAAGCTGCTCTTCGACAACCGCATCGTCATCAACAACCACCTCAAGCGCGCCCGCGGTGGGAAGGTCTCCTTCACCCACCTCATCGGGTACGCGATGGTTCAGGCCCTCAAGGCCATGCCGACGATGAACAACTCCTTCGCCGAGAAGGACGGCAAGCCGACGCTGGTCAAGCCCGAGCACGTCAACCTGGGCCTGGCCATCGACCTGGTCAAGCCCAACGGCGACCGCCAGCTCGTCGTCGCGGCCATCAAGAAGGCCGAGACGCTCAACTTCTTCGAGTTCTGGCAGGCGTACGAGGACATCGTCCGCCGCGCCCGCAACGGCAAGCTCGGCATGGACGACTTCACCGGCGTCACCGCCTCGCTGACCAACCCCGGCGGCATCGGCACCGTTCACTCGGTGCCCCGCCTGATGCCCGGACAGGGCCTCATCATGGGCGTCGGCGCGATGGACTACCCGGCCGAGTTCCAGGGCACCTCGCAGGACACCCTGAACAAGCTGGGCATCTCCAAGGTCATGACGCTGACCTCGACGTACGACCACCGGGTCATCCAGGGCGCCGCCTCCGGCGAGTTCCTGCGGGTCGTCTCCAACCTGCTGCTCGGCGAGACCGGCTTCTACGACGAGATCTTCGAGTCGCTGCGCATCCCCTACGAGCCGGTCCGCTGGCTCAAGGACATCGACGTCTCCCACGACGACGACGTCACCAAGGCGGCGCGCGTCTTCGAGCTGATCCACTCCTACCGGGTCCGCGGCCATGTCATGGCCGACACCGACCCGCTGGAGTACAAGCAGCGCAAGCACCCCGACCTGGACATCATCGAGCACGGCCTCACCCTGTGGGACCTGGAGCGCGAGTTCGCGGTCGGCGGCTTCTCCGGCAAGTCGATGATGAAGCTGCGCGACATCCTCGGCGTGCTGCGCGACTCGTACTGCCGCACCACCGGCGTCGAGTTCATGCACATCCAGGACCCGAAGCAGCGCAAGTGGATCCAGGACCGCATCGAGCGCGGGCACACCAAGCCCGAGCGCGAGGAGCAGCTGCGCATCCTGCGCCGTCTGAACGCCGCCGAGGCCTTCGAGACGTTCCTGCAGACCAAGTACGTCGGCCAGAAGCGGTTCTCGCTGGAGGGCGGCGAGTCCGTCATCCCGCTGCTCGACGCGGTCATCGACTCGGCCGCCGAGTCGCGCCTGGACGAGGTCGTCATCGGCATGGCCCACCGCGGCCGGCTCAACGTCCTCGCCAACATCGTCGGCAAGTCGTACGCGCAGATCTTCCGGGAGTTCGAGGGCAACCTCGACCCGAAGTCGATGCACGGCTCCGGCGACGTGAAGTACCACCTCGGCGCCGAGGGCACCTTCACCGGTCTGGACGGCGAGCAGATCAAGGTCTCGCTGGTCGCCAACCCCTCCCACCTGGAGGCCGTCGACCCGGTCCTGGAGGGTGTCGCCCGCGCCAAGCAGGACGTCATCAACAAGGGCGGCACCGACTTCACCGTCCTGCCCGTCGCCCTGCACGGTGACGCGGCCTTCGCCGGCCAGGGTGTCGTCGCCGAGACGCTGAACATGTCCCAGCTGCGCGGCTACCGCACCGGCGGCACGGTCCACATCGTCATCAACAACCAGGTCGGCTTCACCGCCGCCCCGGAGTCGTCGCGTTCGTCGATGTACGCGACCGATGTGGCCCGCATGATCGAGGCGCCGATCTTCCATGTGAACGGCGACGACCCGGAGGCCGTGGTCCGCGTGGCCCGTCTGGCCTTCGAGTTCCGCCAGACGTTCAACAAGGATGTCGTGATCGACCTCATCTGCTACCGCCGCCGCGGTCACAACGAGGGCGACAACCCGCAGTTCACCAACCCGCAGATGTACAACCTGATCGACAAGAAGCGCTCGGTGCGCAAGCTCTACACCGAGTCGCTGATCGGTCGCGGCGACATCACGCTGGAAGAGGCGGAGCAGGCGCTCCAGGACTTCCAGGGCCAGCTGGAGAAGGTCTTCGCGGAGGTCCGCGAGGCCACCAGCCACCCGGCCCCGGCGCATGTCCCGGACGCCCAGGCCGAGTTCCCGGTGGCCGTCACCACCGCGGTCTCCCAGGAGGTCGTGAAGCGGATCGCCGAGTCCCAGGTCAGCATCCCCGACCGGATCAAGGTCCACCCGCGTCTGATGCCGCAGATGCAGCGCCGTGCGGCCTCGGTGGAGGACGGCACGATCGACTGGGGCATGGGCGAGACGCTCGCCATCGGCTCGCTGCTGATGGAGGGCACCCCGGTCCGTCTCTCCGGCCAGGACACCCGCCGCGGTACGTTCGGCCAGCGCCACGCGGTGCTGGTGGACCAGGAGACCGGCGAGGACTACACCCCGCTGCAGTACCTCTCCGAGGACCAGGCCCGCTACAACGTCTACGACTCGCTGCTGAGCGAGTACGCGGCGATGGGCTTCGAGTACGGCTACTCCCTCGCCCGTTCCGAGGCGCTGGTCATGTGGGAGGCGCAGTTCGGTGACTTCGTCAACGGCGCGCAGACCGTCGTCGACGAGTTCATCTCCTCGGCCGAGCAGAAGTGGGGCCAGACCTCCGGCGTCACGCTGCTGCTGCCGCACGGCTACGAGGGCCAGGGCCCGGACCACTCGTCCGCCCGTCCTGAGCGCTTCCTGCAGATGTGCGCGCAGAACAACATGACGGTCGCGATGCCGACCCTCCCGTCGAACTACTTCCACCTGCTGCGCTGGCAGGTCCACAACCCGCACCACAAGCCGCTCATCGTCTTCACCCCGAAGTCGATGCTGCGCCTGAAGGCCGCGGCGTCGAAGGCGGAGGAGTTCATCAACGGCGGCTTCCGCCCGGTGATCGGCGACGACACCGTGGACCCGAACGCGGTCCGCAAGGTCGTCTTCTGCACCGGCAAGGTCTACTACGACCTGGAGGCCGAGCGGGTCAAGCGCGGCAACACGGACACGGCGATCATCCGTCTCGAGCGCCTCTACCCGCTGCCGGGTGCCGAGCTCCAGGCGGAGATCGCCAAGTTCCCGAACGCCGAGAAGTACCTCTGGACGCAGGAGGAGCCGGCGAACCAGGGTGCGTGGCCGTTCATCGCGCTCAACCTGATCGACCACCTCGACCTGGCGGTCGGTGCGGACGTCCCGCACGGCGAGCGCCTGCGGCGCATCTCGCGCCCGCACGGCTCGTCCCCGGCTGTCGGCTCGGCCAAGCGCCACCAGGCGGAGCAGCAGCAGCTGCTCAACGAGGTCTTCGAGGCCTGAGCAGTACGGATCAGACGGAAGGCCCGGTCCCGCGTTCGTGCGGGGCCGGGCCTTTCGGCGTACGCGGCCAACTCGTCCCCGTGACATCGCAGTTGGCCGCAGCGGCGTACGCGACCATCTCACTGGCCTGCACCGTTGAGGGGGAGAGCCGGAAGTCGCCGTAATCTGAAGAGGTAGATCCCGTCCTACCAGGAGCATGTCTTGTACTTCACCGATCGCGGCATCGAGGAGCTGGAGAAGCGGCGCGGCGAGCAGGAGGTCACTTTCGAGTGGCTCGCCGAGCAGCTGCGTACCTTCGTCGACCTCAACCCGGACTTCGAGGTCCCGGTCGAGCGTCTGGCCACCTGGCTGGCGCGCCTGGACGACGAGGACGAGGACGAGTGATCCGGGCGGGCCGGCGTACGGCCTCGCCCACCGCTTCACGTTCGGCCTCGACGACGACCCGGCCCGGTACGACATCGCGGAGTCGTTGAGACAGGGGTAGCCGGGGCCCGAGCGGGGGTCCGGGCCCGGTTCGCGGGAAGACCGGGGCGGGGCCTCAGGGGCAACCTCCCCCTACGACCCGCGGCCCCGCAGCCTGCCGTGGACCGGGCCCACCGCGCCCGCCGTGCGCGGTCGGCACCGGACGCGCGGCCTTTCCGCCCCGCTGCCGCTCCGCGCGCCCCACACCGCCAACGGGACCCCCGTCGCGAGCCGACTGCGCCCAGGATGGGCCTTCGGCCGCGGAGCCAGGGGACCGAGGGGCCGTCCTGGACCACGTCGGACCCGGCACGTACCGCCTCGCGCCGCGTCGCGCCGCGCCGCCCCCTGCACCGGAGCCACCGGCGCCACGCCCCGCGCATACGCAACCGACCACAGCCGGTCGGCGGGTTCACCCGGGGTGGGGCCCGGGTGAGGCCCGACGGAGGGGCCAGGCCTGCGCACGCCAGGCCCCTTTGTCCGTGTATGGCGCTCGATACCCCCGATGCGACGCTCGATATCCACGCGAGGGCCGGCAGTCAGGCTTGACATCACCAGGCCGCGATATATCGTGTTCAGCATTAGACGCGATATATTGCGTCACGGCCGGCCTAGGAGGTCAGCACCATGGCAGAGTCGACGTGGGAAGTCGCTGAGCCGAAGAAGCTCACCTTCGACGATCCGGTGACGGCACTCAATGTGCGCATCGTCAACGGAACGGTCAACGTCGTGGGCACGGAGGAAGGTTCCGCCCGACTGGAGGTCTCCCATGTCGAGGGCCCCCCGCTGATCGTGACCCAGCAGGGCTCCACCCTCACCGTGGCCTACGCCGACCTCCCCTGGAAGGGCTTCCTCAAGTTGCTCGACCGCAAGGGCTGGCACCGAAACGCGGTCGTCTCCCTCGCCGTCCCGGCCGGCGCGGCCGTCGAGGTCGGTGTCGTCGGCGCGGGGGCGGTCGTCTCCGGCATCCAGGGACCCACGGCAGTACGCGGCATAAGCGGCGACACCACCCTCGTCAGGATTTCCGGAACGGTCCGCGCCGATACCGTCTCCGGGAACCTGGAGGCCCAGTCCGTCACCGGCGACCTGCGCTACAACTCGGTCTCCGGCGACCTGACGGTCATCGAGGGCGCGGGCTCCTCCGTACGGGCCGACTCGGTCAGCGGTGACATGGTCATCGATCTGACGGTGCCGGACGAGGAAGGAACCGGGAAGCCCACGGACATCCGGCTGAACACCGTCTCGGGCGAGGTCGCCATCCGGCTGCCGCACCCGACGGACGCCCAGGTCGAGGCCAACACCGCGAGCGGCGCGGTCTCCAATGCCTTCGAGGACCTGCGGGTCAGCGGCCAGTGGGGCGCGAAGAAGATCACCGGCACACTGGGCGCGGGCACCGGCACGCTCAGGGCGACGACGGTCTCCGGCTCCATCGCGCTGCTGCGCCGGCCGGCCGCGGAGGACGCGCCGTACGACGCCGCCCCCACCGGAAAGGTGCTCTGACATGCCACCCGTCTTCGCCCACGGCCGTCTGCGTCTCTATCTGCTCAAGCTCCTGGACGAGGCCCCGCGCCACGGCTACGAGGTGATCCGGCTGCTGGAGGAGCGCTTCCAGGGCCTGTACGCGCCGAGCGCCGGCACGGTGTACCCGCGGCTGGCCAAGCTGGAGGCCGAGGGCCTGGTCACGCACGCCACGGAAGGTGGCCGCAAGGTCTACTCGATCACCGCCGCCGGCCGCGAGGAACTGGCCGGGCGCAGCGGCGAGCTGGCCGACCTCGAACTGGAGATCCGCGAGTCGGTCTCCGAACTGGCCGCGGAGATCCGCGACGACGTGCGCGGCGCGGCGGGCAAGCTGCGCAGCGAGATGCGCGCGGCGGCGTCGGAAACGCGCCGCGGCGGCTCCGACACGTCCGACTGGGAGTCCGCCTTCGGCGACAAGGAGGCGTGGCACACGGCGAAGGAGGAGCTGCGCAAGGCCAAGCAGGAGTGGAAGGAGCAGGCGCGGCGGGCGAAGGACGAGTCGCGCCGGGCCCGCGAGGACGCGCAGCAGGCGCAGCGCCAGGCCAAGGAGGCGCAGGAGACGGCCCGCGAGGAGCTGCAGCGCATCGCCAAGCAGGTCCAGGACACGGTGCAGGACCACTTCGCACGGGGCGACTGGCCGAAGGGCGTACGGGAAGGGCTGTCGGAGCTCAGTACGCAGCTGGGGGGCCTGGCGCGGGGTACGGCGTGGCCGCCCTTCGTCAAGCCGGAACCGGCGGAGGCCGAATCCGCCCCGGAGTGGGCGAAGGACACGACGACGGACTCGGACGACCCGGCACGGGACCTGGACAGGCTGCTTGACCGCTTCCGCGACGACATCCGCGACGCGGCGCGCGACCACGGCGTCACGAAGGAACAACTGTCCGAAACCCGGCGCCACCTGTCCACGGCGGCGGCCCACATCGGAGCACTCCTCCACCGGCCAAGGCCCTAGCCCGCCGCGCCACCGGGGGCGCGGTCTGCTTCCAGGGGACGGTTGCGCCTCCCCACCCCCTGGGCCGCCCGGACAAGTGGCGCGGGGCGGCCCGGGGGCGGGGACGCGCAGCTGTCTCCGAGTCTCCGGCCACGGCGCACGGACAGCCGGCGCCGGCCGGCACAAGGGCGGGACGCCAACCGCCTCCGGTGCCCCGGCCCGGGACCGGCCCTGCAGCCTCGGACGCCCAGCCTGGCCCAGCCCAGCCTGGCTAGGCGTACGGACGACCCAGCACGCCTGCCAGCCACCCGCGCCCGCGCCCGGACAAACGGCACCGGCGGGCCCAGGGGCGGGGACGCGCAGCCATCTCCGGTGCCCCGGCCCGGGACCGGCCCTGCAACCTCGGACGCCCAGCCTGGCCCAGCCCAGCCTGGCTAGGCGTACGAACGTCCCAGCACGCCTGCCAGCCACCCGCGCCCGGACAAGCGGCACCGGCCGGCGCAGAGGCGGAGACACCAACCGCCTCCGGAGCCCCGACACCGGACTGCCGCGTCGAACCGCGGCGCGAAGCTGCCGCGGGGGTGTGGGGGCGCAGCCCCCAGTTCCGGGAAGGGGCGGGGTGGGGGAGACAACCCGCCCGCACTCCGGGGGCACCCGCACCGGCGACACCCCACCCCCACCCCTCACCCCGCCTTCGCCGCGCCACCCCCGAACATCGCCCTCTCCACCGTCTCGTACGTCGCCCCGTGCTCCGCCAGCACGTCCGCCACCACCCCCGGCCGCGCCGTCAGCGCCAGCAGCACATGCTCGCCGCCGATCTCCCGGTCGCCGCGCCCCAGCGCGATGCGGAGCGACTTCTCGAGGACACTCTTCGCCTCCGGGGTGAACGAACGGTGCCCCGACCACCACCGCTTCGACTTCCTGCCCACCTGCATCGCACCCTGCCCATGCGTCTCCTCGATCTTCGAGACGACCTCCGCCAGATCGATACCGAGCCCGGCCAGCGCATCCGAGTCCGCCTTCGAAAGGCCCCCGCGCCGCCGCGCGTCCGCCAGCGCCTTCTCGACCGACGCGCGCCGGTGGGTGATCCCCAGCGCCGCGAAGGCGAACGCCGCCCGTGTCCCCTCCTGGTCGAGCATCGCCAGCAGGACGTGCTCCTCGGTGATGGAGTCCGCGCCCGCCCGTTCCGAGTGTTCTACGCACCCCGTCACGACATCCCGCGCATCCTGGGTGAAACGCTCGAACATCACTGCCTCCCGTACTTCTTGTGTACGGCCTGCCGGCTGACGCCCAGCTCGGCCGCGATCTCCTGCCACGACCAGCCCTGGTTACGGGCACTGCGCACCTGCACGGCTTCGAGCTGCTCCAGGAGCCGCCGCAGCGCGGCGACGGCCCGCAGCCCGACCCGGGGGTCGCGGTCGCCCGCCCGCTCGGCGAGATCGGTTGCTTCGGTCATGACTGTCAACCTACATTGACAGTTGTCCACAGTCAACCCCGGTTGACGCCATCCCGCGTACCGTGAGTCCTGTGATCGATTTCCGTACGAACGCACCCGTGGCGGGCAGCCTCGACGTCCAGTGGCATGCCGGCTGGCCCTCCCCCAAGCACGACCCCGCACCGGAGATCCAGGTGCACGCGTACTCCGAGCACACCGTGATCCTGCGGCAGAACAAGTCCGTGCACTATGAAGCCCCGTTCCTCTTCCTGCTGTTCGGGAACGAACGAGCGCTGCTGCTGGACACCGGAGCCACGGCCGACCCCGCGCACTTCCCGCTGCGCACCACCGTCGACATGCTGATGGAGCGGTGGCTCGCCAGGCATCCCCGTGCGGAGTACGGACTGGTGGTGGCGCACACCCACGGCCACAGCGATCACATAGCGGGCGACCGGCAGTTCGCGGACCGGCTGCGCACCGAGGTCGTCGGGGCTTCACCGGAGGAGGTGAGGAGCTTCTTCGGGTTCGGCGACTGGCCGGACGGACCCGCCGAGCTGGACCTCGGCGGGCGGGTGCTCGATCTGCTGCCGGGGCCCGGACACCAGGAGGCCGCGATCGTGTTCCACGACCGGCACACCGGCCTGCTGCTGACCGGCGACTCCCTCTACCCCGGACGGCTGTATGTGCAGGACACCGCCGCCTTCACCGCCACCGTCGACCGGCTGCTCGCCTTCTGCGCGAACACCCCGGTGACGCATATCCTCGGCTGCCACATCGAGATGACGACCACCCGGGACAAGGACTATCCCCGCGGCACCACCCATCAGCCGGACGAGCCCCCGCTCCAGCTGACGACCGCGCATCTGAGACGGCTGCGCAGCGCCCTCGCCGTGCACGAGGGCCCGTGCGGGGACTTCATCGTGGTGTACGAGGAGTGACGGTGACCGTGATCCGCGCCCCGGGCCAGGCATGCACCCGCACCTCGCCCGCCCTGCCGGCCGACACCGTCCGGGTGCTCGTCCAGGCCGGGCCATCCAGCGCGATACGCCAGCCGGCCGGGCCCGGCGGCAGCGAGATATCCGTCGTGCCCGGCCGCAGGGACGCCCGGTACTGAAGGCGGTAGGTCCCGTTCGCCGGGTCGTACGCATCCGTGCCCACCCGTCCCGCCACGGCCGGGGCGTACGGCGCGGCGGTCTGCTCCTTGTTCGTACGGAAGCGGCCCCGGTCGTCGACCGCGCAGTACCCGCCCCCGTAGCACCAGACATAGCCCGCCCACCCGGAGCTGTAGCGGTTCAGAGAGGAGAGCGCCTCGCGGTAGAAGCGGGACATGTTCGGGAGGGAGTTGTTCAGCGGCCCCCACTCCCCCACCACGACCGGGATCCGCTGCTCCTTCGGGTATGCGGTGACGGCCGCCTCGTACGACTCGATCCATCCCGCCGAGGGGTCGTAGTCCGCGCCCGCCTCCATCGCCGCGTTGTAGAAGTGCGGGGCGTAGACGACCTTCGGGTCCTTGATCCTCCCGAGGCCCGTGGGGACGCCCTCGCCGACGATCGGGGTGGGCTCGACGAAGAGCCAGGTGTCGTCGTCGGCCCTGCGGACCGCGTCCGCAAGGCGGTTGTACATCGGCGTGAGCTGGTCGCGCTCGATCCGGCGGGCGGCCGTGGGCAGGTCCTCGCCCTCCCGCAGTTCGCCCATCGGCTCGTTGATCAGGTCGTAGCCGAGAACGGCCGGATGGTCCTCGAAGCGGTCGGCGAGGACCCGCCACATCCGTGCCTGGGCGCGCCGCAGGTCCTCGTCCTCGTAGAGGTGGGTGAAGGCGCGCTGCACGGCCGGCTCGAAGTACTCGGAGAACCAGTCGTCCGGGTGCGGGGTGAAGGGCAGCCCGTCGGTCCTGGTGGCCCACTCCGGGATGCCGCGGTGCCCGAAGGCCGGGCCGAAGACATCCTGGTGGGCGTCGATGAGCACATGGATGCCATGCTTGTCGGCCCAGTTCAGGACCTGTTCGATCGTGCGCAGATACGCCTGGCTGTACTGGCCCTGCCGGGGTTCGAGGTCGTCCCAGAAGACCAGCAGCCTGGCGAAGTTGAAGCCCTTGGCGCGCAGGTCGCGGAAGTGCTTCTCGGTGATGGCGGACAGGGCCTGCTCGCCGCGGTTCGCCTTGTCCTCGACGTTCCAGCCGCGCAGGGTGAGGGTCCGGCCGCGGTCGTCCGTCAGGCGGGGGATGCCGCCCGGGTCCGCGGGGGACGCCGAGGCGGCCGGGGCGGCGCGGGCAGCCCGCGCGGCGTGGGCGGCAGGAGCCGGGGCCCCTGCCGCCAGAAGGAGAGAGCAGCCGAGCAGTATCGGGATCGTTCGGCGCGTACGCATGGGGCGGATCCCATCAGTACACCTGACGGTCCATCAAGAGGCCGTCAGCACGATCTTTCCGAAAAGGTCGCCGCCGGCCATCCGTTCGAAACCGTCCCTGGCCCGGTCCAGCGGCAGCACCTCGTCGATCACCGGCCGTACGCCCGTCGCCGCACAGAAGGAGAGGAGATCCTCCAGTTCGTCCTTCGAGCCCATCGTCGAGCCGACGACCTTGAGCTCCAGGAAGAAGATCCGGGTCAGCTCGGCGTGCGAGGGACGGTCGCCGCTGGTGGCGCCGGAGATCACCAGGGTGCCGCCGGGCCGCAGCGACTTGACCGAGTGCGACCAGGTCGCGGCGCCGACCGTCTCGATGACGGCGTCCACGCGCCGGGGCAGCCGCGCCCCCGGTTCGTACGCCTCCTCCGCGCCCAGCTCCAGGGCCCGCTTGCGCTTGGCCTCGTCGCGGCTGGTGGCGTACATGCGCAGGCCTGCCGCCTTCCCGAGGACAATCGCGGCGGTCGCGACACCTCCCCCGGCGCCCTGCACGAGGACCGAGTCGCCGGGCCGCACCCCGGCGTTGGTGAAGAGCATCCGGTACGCGGTGAGCCAGGCGGTCGGCAGGCAGGCGGCCTGCTCGAAGGAGAGCTCGGCCGGCTTGGCCAGCACATTCCAGGCGGGGACGGTGACCTGCTCGGCGAAGGTGCCCTGGTAGCGCTCGGTGAGGATGGAGCGGGGCTCGTTCGGGCCGACCCCGTGCCCGGTCTGGCCGATGACGGAGTGGATCACCACCTCGTTGCCGTCCTCGTCGATGCCGGCGGCATCGCAGCCGAGGATCATCGGCAGCTTGTCCTCGGCGAGGCCGACGCCCCGCAGCGACCAGAGGTCATGGTGGTTGAGGGAGGCGGCCTTGACAGTGACGGTGGTCCAGCCGGGGCGTGCCTCGGGAGCCGGGCGTTCGCCCAGTTCGAGGCCGTTGAGGGGCTGGTCGCGATCGATGCGGGCGGCGTAGGCGGCGAACATGACCTTGAGGGTAGGGCGGGGGCGGGACGCGGCGGAACCATGTACGGCTGTGACACGCGTCCCGCTCGCGTTCAGTCCCTTCTGTACTGGGCCGGGGAGTTCTTCGTCGCCGGGTCCTCGTACGAGCCTGCCGTGCCGCGGTCCACATGGAACGTGGTGAGGGTGGTGACGGGCGAGACCGGGTCGCGCCGGTCGGCGATCACCCGCATATGGGCGCTGAAGCGCTCCGGCGTGACCTCGTAGACGTCATAGCCGTAGCGGTTGCCCTCGAAGTACTTCAGATGCGGGTTGGCCCGGCCCATGACCGGGCCGTTGGTCTTGTTCCACTCCGCGGAGTACGCCCCCGAGGTGACCGAGTGTGCGGTGAACTCCGTGCCGACGACGGGCGAGGAGGTGTCGTCGAAGTCGGTCCTGATGTCGTCGACGAAGGCGGAGTGCCAGTCGCCGGTGATCACGACGAGGTCCTCGAGGCCGCTGGTGCGGACATGGTTCAGCACTTCCTTGCGCTCGGCAAGGAAGCCGTCCCACTGGTCGGTGAACATGTACGGGCCGCCGGGCCTGCCCCGGAGCTGGCTGAGCATGATCGAGTTGGCCCAGACGTGCCAGGCATCGGGGGCCCGCGTGATGCCCTGCTTGAGCCAGGACTTCTGATCGGCGCCGAGGATCGTGCCGTCCGCGAGATTCTGCGCGGAGCGGTACGAACGCAGATCGAGGACGGTCAGTTCCAGCAGGTCGCCCCAGCGGCGGACCCGGTGGATCTCGGGGTCGGGCAGCGCCGAGTTCCCGCTGTCGCGGTGGGGCATGTTCTCGTACCAGGCCTGGTACGCGGCTGCCCGGCGCCGCAGGAACGGCGCGCCGCCGCCCGTACCGCTGTAGTCGTTGACGACCTCGTGGTCGTCCCAGGTGAGGAACCAGGGGTGGGCGGCGTGAGCCTCGCGCAGGGAGGCGTCGCCCTTGTAGAGGGCGTGCCGGCGCCGGTAGTCGGCGAGGGTGAGGATCTCGGCGGTGTCATGGTCGCGCACATGGTCGCCGCCGACGGGGCCGTGCTCGTAGATGTAGTCGCCGAGGTGGACGACGAAGTCCACGTTCTCGCGGGCGATGCCGCGATGGGCGGCGTAGTAACCGTCGTGGAAGGCCTGGCAGTTGGCCGCGGCGAAACGGACCTTGGCGACGGGGCCGGCAGGTGCGGTCCTGGTGCGGCCGACCCGGCTGGTCTTTCCGAGCGCCGTGAAGGCGTACCAGTAGCGGGTGTTCGCCCGCAGCCCGCCGACGGGTATGTGCACGCTGTGCCCGAGCGTGGCGGAGGCCGGGGCCTTGCCGCGGGCCACGACCCGCCGCAGGGCGGAGTCCTGGGCGACGACCCATTCGACCTCGACGATCTCGGGCAGCTTCTGCTCGGGAGCGAGGGGTTCGGGCGCGAGGCGGGTCCACAGCACGACGCTCGTCGGCTGCGGGTCCCCGGAGGCGACACCCAGCGTGAACGGCGCCGGGTCGTAGTCGGCGCCCAGCGCCTCGGCGGCCTCGCGGGCCTGCGCAGGCGAGAGGCCCGCGCTCAGCGGCCAGGCGAGGTTGAGCGCGCCCGCGGCACCGGCCGCCTTGAGCAGATCACGGCGGTTGAGCGTCACGACCGGCCTCCCGTAGCCGTCAGGGTGAGCGAGATCCCGTCCGCGTAGCCGTCGTTCGACGTCCCGCCGCCGGTACGGGTGAAGACCAGCAGGACGCGCGCGCTGCGGGCCCCGGGCGGTACGGCGGCCGCCGCGGTGCGCTCCACGAGGCCGGTGCGTGCACCGCGTTCGGCGGCGGTCACCGGGCCGAGCACGCTCAGCGCGACGGGCGTTCCCCGGGTGTCGCGGAACTCCACGGACAGACGCGCGCCGTCCTCCTGGGCCGCGTAGCCGCCGAGCCAGGCGCCGACGGCGTACCGCACCCGGCCGGCGTCGACGGCGGCGCGCCCGGTCGCTCCGGCGGCGGGCAGCACGATGTCCTGTACGAGGGTGGTGCGGGGCGTGTTCCCGCCGCTGAAGAAGCGGCTGCCGCGCTGGACGGGCCCGGGATCGGCGGGGGTCGGGTACCCACCGCCCAGGCTGTAGGCGATGAGCGCGGGCGCGCCCTGCCCGATGACCCATCCGGTCACTGTGCCGACCGGTTCGGCGGACCCTCCGGGCCCGCTCTCGGCGTCGCCGTTGACGACCAGGTTCACTAACGCCTCCTGTGCTGACGGGGGTGGCGCGGTGCATCACAGCAGTGCGAGGTGAACCTTGGAAGGCTTCGGACGGAACAGCGCACGGGAGCTCTTGCGGCGGGCCGCCCGCGGACCGGCAAGTGACCGGTTTTCGACCGTCCGTTGGCCGCAGGCGCCGGGCGGCACGGTGGAGGTCCATGCGGCAGCGAGGGGCTCTGGTGGGCACGAACACGTCCTCGGGCATCGGCGCGGTCGTCCCGGCTCTGCTCAGGGGAAACCTCCTGGCAGCCGCGAGCGCGGCGGGCCACGGCGCGGACGGCATCGCGAGCGTGACGAGGTCGATCAGAAAGCCCTCGCCCACGACGGCATGACACGAAGTGGGTTCGGAAGCGGGCTCGGAACCGGACCGGGAAGCGGGCTCGGAAGCAGGCCCGTAACCACCGAGCCACCCGCACCCCCGCACCACCCGCACCGCCGCGCCACCCGATCAGCCGAATCGCCGGAAGCCGACCGGCCCGTGGCCCATTCGGACCATCCGCCACAACGGGCCGGAGGGCCGGCAGAGCGTTCCATCCGCCCACCGCGTACGCGGACGGGCCGCGTCGCACCCCTGCCAAGGGGTGCGACGCGGCCCGTCGTCGTACAGCTTCCTCACGCCCGCACAGAACGTGTGGAACCGCGTCCCGTCAGCGGCGGGCGACGCCCTCCGCGCGGGCTGCCGCCGCGACCGCCGCCGTGACGGCAGGGGCGACCCGCTCGTCGAACGGCGAGGGGATCACGTAGTCGGCCGCCAGCGCGTCGCCCACCACGTCCGCCAGCGCGTTCGCCGCGGCGATCTTCATGCCCTCGGTGATCCGCGACGCCCGGACCTGCAGCGCGCCCGCGAAGATCCCCGGGAAGGCCAGGACGTTGTTGATCTGGTTCGGGTAGTCGCTGCGCCCCGTGGCCACGACCGCCGCGTACCGGTGCGCGACGTCGGGGTGGACCTCGGGGTTCGGGTTGGCCATGGCGAAGACGAACGCACCCTTCGCCATCGACGCGACCGCCGTCTCCGCCACCGTGCCGCCGGAGACGCCGATGAAGACGTCCGCGCCGGCCAGAGCCGTCTCCAGCGAGCCGCTCAGCCCCGCCCGGTTGGTGATCTCGGCTAGCTCCCGCTTGACGGACGTGAGGTCCTCGCGGTCCCGGCTGACGACGCCCTTGCGGTCGGCCACCGCCACATCGCCGATGCCCGCCTCCAGCAGGAACTTCGCGATGGCCACGCCCGCCGCGCCGGCGCCGGAGATGACGGCGCGCAGGTCACCGAGACCGCGACCGGTCAGCTTCGCGGCGTTGCGCAGCGCGGCGAGGGTCACCACGGCCGTGCCGTGCTGGTCGTCGTGGAAGACGGGAATGTCGAGGCGCTCCTGGAGCCTGCGCTCGATCTCGAAGCAGCGCGGCGCCGAGATGTCCTCGAGGTTGACTCCACCGAACGACGGCGCGAGCCGCACGACGGTCTCGATGATCTCGTCGGTGTCCGTCGTGGCGAGCGCGATCGGGACCGCGTCCACGCCGCCGAACTGCTTGAAGAGGATGGCTTTCCCCTCCATGACCGGAAGCGATGCCTCCGGCCCGATGTCGCCAAGACCGAGCACCGCGGTCCCGTCCGTCACGACAGCGACAACCTGGGACTTCCAGGTGTAGTCGTGGACGAGATCGGGTTGCTCGGCGATCGCGCTGCACACCTTGGCGACACCGGGTGTGTACGCGAGGGACAGGTCGTCCTTGTCACGCACCGGCACAGTGGCCTGGATGGCCATCTTGCCGCCGCGATGCAGCGCGAAGGCCGGATCGAAGGGCTCGCCGGAGTCTCCGGGAACACTGTCCGTAGCGCTGTCGCTGCGTGGATTGACGATCTCCGCTGCCATTTGGTTGACCCCTTTGGTCTTCATCAGTTGAGGGTGGCCACTCCTGGTTGAGGAGGGGTGGGCGGGCACCGCGTCCGTTCCCTGCCTCAGCGGTTGGCCCGCCTGACAGGGGTGAATACGTACGCGCGGGCGCGCCGCACACGCGCCCTGAGCCCCGGATGAGGGGTGTAAACGTCCTTCTTACCCGACCGACCGCACCGCCGACGAGTCAGTATCAGTCTGGTGATGTGACTCATGGGCGAATATCCGGACAAGCCCGCTATGCGGCATGAAACCTGGCCACGACGCACGTCGAGCAGGAGATCTTCCGGCCGGAAGAAGGTATTCCAGTGAAAGGTCCGGCCTTGATGTACCGGCCTTCTGGGGTCCGGGGGTGTCCCGTTACCCGATTTTGACATGCCGAGCCCCCTGAATGGGCTAGTCCGAATGGCAAGATGCCGAAAACACACAAGGTCGCGACACTCGAAGATGAGTACAACGACCCACTGGTAGCTCCCTCACCCGCCGGAGGACCCCGCTCATGACCGCAAGCACCACCCGTCGTACGACTGCCGCCAGGTCCCGGATCGCCGCAGTCGGCGCGATCGCGGTCGCCGGCGCGCTGATGCTCACCGCCTGTGGTGACCAGACGAGCTCCGGCTCGGGCACCAAGGAGACCGACGGAGGCACGTCGAGCAGCGCCCCGCTCTTCAAGAAGCTCCCGAAGAAGTACCAGGACGCCGGCGTGATCAAGGTCGGTACGGACGCCGCGTACGCTCCGATGGAGTACGAGGAGGGCGGCAAGATCGTCGGTATCGACCCCGACATCGCCGCGGCACTCGGCAAGGAACTCGGCGTGGAGTTCACGTTCACCAGCGGCACCTTCGACGGCTTGATCTCGTCGCTGAACACCGGCCGCCAGGACCTTGTCATGTCTGCCATGAGCGACACCAAGGCCCGCCAGGAGGGTCTGGACGACAAGGGCAAGAAGACCGGTAAGGGCGTCGACTTCGTCGACTACTTCAACTCCGGCGTCTCGCTCCTGGTCAAGAAGGGCAACCCGAACAAGATCGACTCGCTCGACGACCTGTGTGGCAAGAAGGTCGCCGTGCAGCGCGGTACGACCTACGAGGACACCTTCAAGACCCAGGCCGCCAAGTGTGAGAAGGACGGCAAGGGCAAGCTCACCATCGAGGCCTTCGACACCGACGCCGAGGCCCAGACCCGGGTGAAGTCCGGTGGCGCCGTCGCCGACCTCAACGACTACCCGGTCGCCGCGCACATCGCCAAGACCGCGGGCGGTGGCAACGACTTCGAGGTCGTGGGTGACCAGACCGGCGCCGGCCCCTTCGGCATCGCCGTCGACAAGGACAACGCCCAGCTGCGCGACGCGCTCAAGGACGCCCTGAACGCGATCATCAAGAACGGCGAGTACGAGAAGGTCCTGGAAAAGTGGGACGTCAAGGACAGCGCCGTGACCGAGGCGACCATCAACGCCGGCAAGTGATCTCCGGCGTTCTCGCCTCAAGCGTTTCACTGAAGGGCAGTCACTGTGACTGACAAGTTCGACAAGACACCCGCCGACGAGCCACCAGCCGACTCGGCGGTCACCAAGGTGGCCACACCTCCCGAGCAGATCAAGGCCATTCCCGTCCGACACTGGGGCCGCTGGGTCTCCGGTGTGGTTGTGGTGGCCCTGCTGGGCACGCTGGTGTATTCGTTCTCCCAGGGCGACGTCAACTGGGACACGGTCGGGAGCTACATCTTCGACGAGCGGATCGTGGCCGGCGCCGGCCGTACGCTGCTGATCAGCGTGCTCTCGATGCTCATCGGTCTGGTGCTGGGCATCGTCCTCGCGGTCATGCGACTGTCGAAGAACCCGGTCACCGGGGCGGTGTCCTGGCTGTACATCTGGTTCTTCCGCGGCACCCCGGTCTACGTCCAGCTGCTGCTGTGGTTCAACCTCGCGCTGATCTTCCCCGTCCTGAACCTCGGGTTCTACAAGGACGAGATGGTCGACGTCATGACGCCGTTCATGGTCGCCCTGCTGGGCCTGGGCCTGAACGAGGGCGCCTACATGGCCGAAATCGTCCGGGCCGGCATCCAGTCGGTCGACGAGGGCCAGACCGAGGCCTCCCACGCCCTGGGTATGCCCAACAGCAAGACCATGCGTCGCGTCGTGCTCCCCCAGGCGATGCGGGTCATCGTGCCGCCCACCGGCAACGAGTTCATCAACCTGCTCAAGACCTCCTCCCTGGTCTCCGCAGTGCAGTACACCGATCTGCTGCGAGCGGCCACGAACATCGGCTCCACCTCGTTCGCGGTGATGGAGATGCTGCTGGTCGCCTCGGTCTGGTACCTGGCCCTGACCAGCGTCTTCAGCGTCGGCCAGTACTACGTCGAGCGGTACTACGCCCGCGGATCTCTGCGGCAGCTGCCCAAGACACCGTGGCAGAAGGTCAAGGCAAACATGCTCTCCCTCAACAGCCCCCGGGGTGGTGTTGCATGAACCCCATGGTGAAGGCCGAGGGCGTCCACAAGTCCTACGGCGCAGCGCACATCCTCAAGGGCATTGACCTCGAGGTCGCCCCGCGCGAGGTGTTCTGCCTGGTCGGCCCGTCCGGCTCCGGCAAGTCCACCTTCCTGCGGTGCATCAACCACCTGGAACAGATCAACGCCGGCCGGCTCTCCGTCGACGGCAACCTGGTGGGCTACCGCCAAAAGGGCGACAAGCTCTACGAGCTCAAGGACAGCGAGGTCGCTGCCCAGCGCCGGGACATCGGCATGGTTTTCCAGCGCTTCAACCTGTTCCCCCACATGACCGCGCTGGCCAACGTCATGGAAGCCCCGATCCAGGTCAAGGGCGAAACCAAGGCGGTGGCCCGCGAGCGAGCCGAGCGACTGCTGGACCGCGTCGGCCTGGCCGACAAGGCCCGCAACTACCCGTCCCAGCTCTCCGGCGGCCAGCAGCAGCGTGTCGCCATCGCCCGCGCACTGGCGATGGAACCCAAGCTGATGCTCTTCGACGAGCCCACCTCCGCGCTCGACCCCGAGCTCGTCGGTGACGTCCTCGACGTCATGCGCGGCCTCGCCGAGGACGGCATGACCATGATCGTCGTCACCCACGAGATGGGCTTCGCCCGCGAGGTCGGCGACGCCCTCGTCTTCATGGACGACGGCGTCGTGGTCGAAGCGGGCAACCCCCGCGACGTCCTCACCAACCCCCAGCACGACCGCACCAAGGCATTCCTGTCCAAGGTGCTGTAGTTCTGCGGCTGAGTTCTGCGGTTGCGGAAGAGGGCGGTACGGATCCGGTGTCCGTACCGCCCTCTTCTTTGCGTCTTCGGCCTACCTGAGGGCGAGGAGCAGCGCGTCGGAGGGCGAGGCCCACACGGTCCGCGCCTCTCCGAACCCGGCCGCGCGCAGTGTCTCCGCATGCCACCGTACGGACGGCGTGTCACCGTCGGCGTGCTCGCCGTAGATCTCGTAGCGCTGGGCGGTCGGCCCGGCGAGGACGGGGTCCTTGGCCGCAAGGGCCCACCAGTCGGCCCAGTCGAGCACGCCTGTGGCCTTGGCCCGGTCCATCCGCGCATGGCGGTGGGCCCGCTCGGCGGCGTTGATGCGCGGGGTGTCCCCGTCGATCATGTGGTCGGCGTTCATGAAGACACCGCCGTCGTGGACCAGGCCGCCGATCTGGCCGTAGAGCGTGGCCAGCGGACCGCTGTGCAGCCAGTGCAGGGCGGTGGCGGTGAGCACGGCGTCGTACGAGTCGTACGGCAGCTTCTGTACCCACTCGGGGTCCTTCAGGTCGGCCGTGACGAAGGTGACCCGCTCGTCGCCGGCGAAGTAACCCTCGGCGATGGTCAGCAGCGCGGGATCCAGATCGACCCCCGTACTGGTGGCCTTCGGGAACCGCGCGAAGAGCCGGTCCGTAATACTTCCCGTACCGCACGCGAGATCCAGCACCCTCGGCTCGGGTCCCACCAGGGCCTCGACCATGTCCAGCATCACCCGGAACCGCTCCTCGCGGTCGGGCATGTACCACTCCTGCTGCCGGTCCCAGCTCTCCTGCCAGGCCCGCCAGTCGGCACCCATGACCGCCTCCGTGCGTGTATCCGTATCCGACTCCGCCACCGGAAGCCTCCCGTCCGTAATACCCTCGAAGCATCATCAGCTGTTACAGCACATTAGACCGCCGCGGTAAGGACTACAAGTGGAACTGGCCTATTACTCGGACTACGCCGTGCGTCTGGTCAACACCGAGGAGCCGGCTCGCAACAAGGACTCCCTCACCTCGGTCGAGGTCATCCGCGAACTCTTCGGCGCGTCCTCCCAGGTCGCGCGCCGCGCCACCGACACGGACGTCACACGCTTCCGGTCCGTACGGGCCCGCCTTCGCGCGGTCTTCACCGCAGCCGACTCCGGCGACGAGACCCAGGCTGTCGACCTGCTCAACTCGCTGCTGCTGGAGTTCCCGGTCAGCCCGCAGATCTCGGGGCACGACCTGCGTGACGAGGACGGCCGCCCCAAGTGGCACATGCACCTCGCCGACCACCCCTCCAACGCGACGGCGGGGTACGCCGCGATCGCCGCGATGGGTCTGGCGTTCCATCTCACGGAGTACGGCGTGGACCGGCTCGGGCTGTGCCAGGCATCGCCGTGCCGCAACGCCTACCTCGACACCTCGACCAACCGCTCCCGCCGCTACTGCTCGGACCGCTGTGCGACCCGCGCCAATGTGGCCGCCTACCGCGCCCGCAAACGCCTCGAGACGGAGCGGTCGGAGAGCACCGGCCGTACGGCCGAGAACGCCCAGGACACGGCCCCGCGGACCGATCGCTGATCATCGGCGAACGGCCGGTATCTGCCGCGTACCCGCCCCAGCAGCAACTCCGGGGGGACCGTGCCGAAGAGCCGGCTGTCCCCCTCGGCCCCCGGGTTGTCCCCGAGCACCCACCAGCCCTCGCCGCGCCGCTCGGCCAGGCGCTTGACGATGAGCAGATCCTGCTGCAGCGGATGACGCAGCACGGCGACGTCGCCGGCCTTCACCTCGGCGCCGTAGTGCACCAGCAGCTGGTCGCCGTGTTTCAGCGTCGGGTACATGGACGGACCCGTCACTTCGGCGACCCCGAACGGCGCTCTCGGCTCCCGCCCCGGCTCAGTCATCAGCCACCTCCGAGTCCCACGGTACGTTCGGCCACCGGTCCCATACTGACCCTGGACTTTTGTCCTAAGCCCTAGGGGGCACCCGCGAAAACACGTCTCTCACGGAGTAATGTCCCACCTGAGAAGACGATCACGAGGAAGGACAGCTCAATGCTTTCCCGCCTGTTTGCCCCCAAGGTGAAGGTCAGCGCCCACTGCGACCTGCCGTGCGGTGTGTACGACCCGGCCCAGGCCCGTATCGAGGCCGAGTCGGTCAAGGCCGTCCAGGAGAAGTACCAGGCCAACGACGACGCGGACTTCCGGACCCGCGCCATTGTCATCAAGGAGCAGCGCGCGGAGCTCGCCAAGCACCATGTCTCGGTGCTGTGGAGTGACTACTTCAAGCCGCCGCACTTCGAGAAGTACCCGGAGCTGAACCAGCTGGTCAACGACACCCTGAAGGCGCTGTCGGCTGCGAAGGCGTCGACGGACCCGGCGACGGGCCAGAAGGCGCTGGACTACATCGCCCAGATCGACAAGATCTTCTGGGAGACCAAGAAGGCTTGACCCGGCCGGGGCGGCAAGCCCCCCGTGTCATCATCCGCACCCGGTCCCCGCGAATCGCCGTTTCCCGGCGGTCCTGGGGACCGGGTGCGGTGTGCTGTGCGGGGCCGACACCCCCTAGATCACTCTCGCGGCCTCACACCTCGGTGAACGGCTCGGGCGCCTGTTCGCCATGGCCGGCTCCCGCGGCCCCGGCTTTCCGGCCGTGCAGGACCGCCAGTCCGGTCACCGCCGCAGCCAGCAGCACCAGCGCGAGCAGCGCGGGGATCAGGACCACCACGGCGCCCGCGCACAGGCAGCCGATCCCCCCGGTGATGAGGACGCCGGACCTCTGCCCGTCCGTGCGCAGCAGGATGGCCGCCGCCGCCAGCAGGAACACGCCCACACCCCCGGCGAGCGCCCACGCCACCACCCCGTGCAGCGGCTCGGACAGGTCGTAGTGCCCGCTGTCGGCGATCTGGTGGAGCGCCTTCTTCATGCCCAGTGCGGTGAGTACGACTCCGGCGACGAGCGGCAGGTGCAGGAACGTGTAGACGTCACGCGCCAGCCGGGTGCGGTCGTCGCCGGTCAAGGTGGCCAGCCGGTGTTCGGCGCTCTCGCCGAGCTGCCGGAAGTACAGCCGCCACAGTCCGGCGACGACCAGCAGGCCCGCGCCGGCCGCGGCGAGCACCGGCGCGGAGACGGGAAGACCGGACACCCCCACACCGATCGCGACGATCGACTCGCCCAGGGCGATGATGACGATCAGGCTGTGCCGCTCGGCGAAGTGGCCGGGCGAGGTGACGCGCCAGCCCGACGATCCGGTGACGTAGACGCCGCAGTAGTCGATCAGCACCGCGCCGAACCACACCAGTATCTGCGTGACGCCGGTGAGGGCGCTGCCCACGAGAAGCAGTACGAACGGCGGAGCCACGGACAGCAGCGCGGTCCGGCGCACCGAGGCATGCAGCGCCTTGTCACCGGGGCTGGAGATCCAGTACGAGACCAGGTGCAGGAGCCGGACGGCGCCGTAGCAGAGTACGAACACGAGCGGCGCGGGCAAGCCGCCGGGCTCGTCGGCGTAGACCTCGGGCACGGTCAGTGAGACGGCCAGCAACACCGCCATCACCGCGACCAGCACGGTGAACAGCGCACCGGAGTCGGCTCGCACCACATTGCCCAGCCAGGCGAAACAGCACCAGCACCACCACAGCAGGGCGAGCACCACCGCCGCGCCGACCAGCCGCAGTGGCGTCGGGTCGGCCGCCATCAGAGCGGTCACCTGTGTGATGGCGTAGACGAACACCAGGTCGAAGAACAGCTCGGCGGGCGTTACCCGGTGGCCGTCCTCGGTGGCTATCATCCGGGATCTTTCTCTACCTGTCGCCACAATCCCTCCCCCTCCGGAGCCCACTCGGTTCGGTCGACTCCGCGCGGAAGGATACAGACGATGTCATGGCCGAATCAGGTTATTCGTCGTCGGCGGAACCGGGCACCGGTCGCTCTCGGCAGGCAGCAGGAACGCCGGCCACAGGCCGCTCCGTTGGCCCGACCGGCCGGCCGGATCTCAGCCTTCACCGAGCGCTCGCGCGATGTTGCCCCTCACCACGTCCAGATCACCGCGTATCGCCTCGTACGCGGCCCTGTTCCGGTCGATGTCGGCGCGCTGACGCTCTGCGCGGACCGCCCACCACACGCCCACGGTGTTGTACTGCCGCTTGCACTCGACATCGGCGACGGCTGTGCCCACTTCGCGGGCCGTACGGGTCGTGTTGCCGCCCTGGTCCCGGCCCCAGGTCTTGTCCCCGAACGCCTTGTCCGGGTTGTCGTACTGTCCGAAGCCCCTGTCCTCGACACACCGCGCCCAGGTGTCCCACGCCCGGCGTATCCGGTCGTCCTTCGGCTCCGTCTTGATCAGCTCCGCTTCGCGGCCGGAGACGTAGGACCACATCCGTGTGGAGTCCTTGACGCCTCTGTCCAGTTGTTCACTCGCCGCGCCGTGGCAGCCGTTCTCGGGGACCTTCCGGCCACGCACCGTGCTCGCGCCGCCGAGGCCGGGGCCGTGCAGGACCTCGTACTCCTCCTGGGTCATCGTGCGGTCCTTCGGTTCCCAGCCGCCCCGGTTCCTGGGGTCCCAGCCGTAGCCCCAGCGGCGAGCCAGGGCGAGATCGAGTGCGCCGAAGGGGCCCGATGACACCAGCACCGTCACGATCGCCGCCATCCCGGCCGACGGGTTCTTCGGATCCAGGGGGAAGTCGGTGAAGCCGAAGTCCGCCATGCACCGTTGTTGCAGACGGCCTTGCGCCTGCTTCAACCGGTCGAAGTCGCTGTCGCTGAACGCGTACCGGGCCAGGGGGAGTTCGGGTATCTCCTCCTCGGTGTTCACGACAGGCACCTTCACCCCGTCGGCGAACCCCGGTGAGCCCGGCGTGGAGCCGAGCGCGCAGCCGGCGGCCGAAAGGGCGACCAGCGCCACTGCTGACCATCGAGCGTGTCTCGACGCCATCAGCCGGCCGAGCCTGTCCCGGGGCGCAGCGTGAAGCGCAGCCTCTCCTTCGAACTCGCCCCCAGGCGGTCGTAGAAGGTGATCGCGCCTTCGTTCCACGAGGGCGTCTGCCACTGCACCTCGTCGAGCCCGAGGGCGAGCGCCTCCGCCGTGACGGCGTCCATCAGGAGGCGGGCGGGTGGTACGGCCCGCTCGTAGTCGGCGTGCTCCGCGGCCAGTTCGGCGACGCGCGGCAGGTCGGCCGGGAGCGCGTGGCGTACCCGCGGTGGGAGCGGAGGCTGCACAAGGTCGGTCATCCGGCCATGATGCAGGCCACCACTGACACTCCCCGGGGCCGGGTAACCGACCCGGCCAGGGTCCGGAAGACGGCGCGGAGCGCGAGCGGTGTCAGTGGCTCCCCTGAACTGTTCGCTCGTCTGCGGGAGCCGGCCGTGCGCCCCGCCCGCTCGACCGCACGCTCCCGGCCGCCGGCGCACCGCCCCGGTGGACGATCACCACTGCCGCCAGCCCGAGAGCGAGCCCGAGGACCGTCTGCACACCGAAGGGCTCGTCGAACATCGCGGCTCCCCAGATCGCGGTCACCGGCGCCATCAGGAACATGAGCGTGTTGACCTTGGTCACCCCGGAGCGGCGCAGGATCAGCCAGTACAGTCCGTATCCGCCGAACGTGGCCAGGGCCACGAGCCAGCCGATCGCCACCCAGAACGAGGCCTCGGCGGGCGGCGCCACGGACCCGTACGCCGCGGCGAGGACGGTGAAGACGACGGCGCTGGTGACGCAGTGGACCGTCATGGAGACCGACGGCGCGATCCGGGTGCGTGTACGGCTCTCCAGGAACGTCGCCGCGACCAACGAGAGCATGCCGAGGAACGGTATGAGGTAGGCCCAGGGTGCGACGCCTTCGGTCGCCGTGGCGTCGGCGAGCGTGACGACGGCGACGCCCGACACCCCCAGGCCGAGACCGAGCCACTGCCGGCCGGAGACGTACTGCCCCAGCAGCGGTCCGGCCAGCGCCCCCGCGACGAGCGGCTGGGTGCCGTCGATCAGGGCCGTGGTGCCGCTGGAGACACCGAGCTGGATCGCTGCGTACACGGTGAGCAGATAGCCGCTCTGCGACAGTGTGCCGATCACGGCCTGGCGCAGCACGTCCCGCGCGGTCAGTCCGTGCCAGGAGGCCCTGGCGAGCGTGGCGGCGACGAGGGCCAGGACAGCGGCCAGCGGCAGGAACCGCCACATCAGGATGGTGACGGTGTCGGCGCTTCCCGCGCCGAGCTTGGCCCCGATGAATCCGGAACTCCAGCACACCACGAAGGCGGCGGAGAGAAGGACGTTCATGGCCGGTCACCACCCGCTTAGAAACTGGTCCTGGTCCTGGTCCTGGTCCGGAGTCCGGGTATATAGATCTGTCTACCGATGTCCACTATACAGATCGGTATACTCGATGCCATGGGCAGTCCAGCAGCTCCGCACCGGATCGCGATGACCCCCGGCGCCCGCCGCGCCCTGGAGGCCGCCTCGCGGCTCTTCTACGAGCGGGGGATCCACGCTGTCGGGGTGGACCTGATCGCCGCCGAGGCGGGGGTCACCAAGAAGACCCTCTACGACCGGTTCGGCTCCAAGGAGCAGCTGGTCGTGGAGTACCTCGCCGCCCGCGACGAGGGCTGGCGCGCCTTTCTCGCCGAGCGCCTCGATACGGCGGGACCGTCGGCGGCCGAGCGCGTCCTCGCGGTCTTCGACGCATCCCGCGACTGGGCCGACGAGCACAGCACCAGAGGCTGCAGCATGGTCAACGCCCATGCCGAGATCAGCGACCCGCACCACCCGGCATACGCGATCATCACCGGCCAGAAGGCCTGGATGCTCGGGCTCTTCACCGACCTGGTGCGCGAGGGCGCCCCGGAAGGGGAAGCCGACCCCGCCCCGAGGCCGGAAGACCCGGAGCCGGAAGCAGACCCGGACCTGGAAGCCGGCCCATGGCCGGAAGCCGACCCGGAGCCGGAAGCCGACCGCGCCCGAGCGGAGACGCTCGGCCGCGCGCTCATGCTGCTGCACGAGGGGGCACTCGTGGCGCACGGCCTGAACGTCTTCCCCACCCCCCTCCATGCCGCGCGGGAACAGGCACGCCTCCTCCTTGCGGCCCGCTGACCGCGGGAGCCTGCCGCCGGCGACTGCGTACGAGACCGCCTCGACCTGCCCGACGGTGGCGGGCAGGTGTTCCCGGCCTCAGGCCGCGGGCGTGTGCAGCAGCGGGCTCTTGTGTCTCATCAGCCACTGCCGGTACGCCGCCTGACGCAGCGCAGCCTCCCGGTACGCCGCCTCCAGCGCCTCGTACACTGGCTCGTACAACTCGGTGCACGCCCCCGGACGGGAGAACAGCAGCAGCTGTACGGCGAGCGGGTCACCCACCAGCGGACGGATGGCCATGTCGTCGCGCGGACCCGACGTCGGCTGGCACGGGGCGACCGCCTCGCCGACCGCGACCAGGGACGCGGCGGTGAGGTAGTCCCCGTGCAGGACCGGCGGGTTGAGGCCCGCCGCGTCCAGCACGCGGCGCAGCCCGTCCCACTCGCCGTCCACCGTCGGGTCGACCATCCAGCGGTCCCCGGCCAGATCGGCCAGTGCCACGACGGACCCGGCGGCCGCCGGATGATCGCGGGCCATGGAGATGAACTGCGGCTCGCGCTCGACGAGTACGCGTACGGACAGACCGCCGGGCACCAGCAGCGGACACCCCTCCACCTCGTGCACGAAGGCGACATCGAGCAGGCCCGCGGCAACCATCCGCAGTAACGCGTTGGCCGAGACGTCCATATGGAGCGAGATGTCGGTGCCCGGCAGCCGCTGCCGGAGCCGGCGCAGCCAACCCGCCAGCGCGCGGCTGGCGGTGGAGCCGACGCGCAGCCGGGGGCCGCCGACCCGTCCGGCGGCCGCCTTGGCCTCGACGACCAGGGCCGCCATTTCGGCCACGATCGGTCGGGCCCGGCTCAGTACGGAGCGGCCCAGCGGAGTCGGCCGGCAGCCGGTGCGTTCACGCGAGAAGAGCTCCGCACCAAGGGTGTTCTCGATACGCCGAAGCTGCGTCGTCAGCGACGGCTGGCTCATGCCCAGCTGCCGGGCGGCTTTGTGCAGGCTGCCGGTGTCGGCTATGGCACACAGCGCACGGAGGTGCCTCACCTCGAGCTCCATGAACCGAGAGTAGGGCCGCACCAACTGTCACACCGGACACCTGAGTTGGGGCACGGCGGACGGACCGGGACAGGCTGGTGATGCGTTCGCGTTATCGGCAGTTGGCATCATCCGCAAGGGGGCCTGACTCCCCGACACTCTGCCGTACCGAACCCGTTCATCGGACGAGTAGGAGCCCCCCATGCGTCACCCCAGAACGTTACTCTCCGCCGCACTCGGCCTCGGCCTCGCCGCCGCCCTGGGCGCCGTACCCGCAACCGCTGCCACGACGGCCAACTCCCCTGCGGCCGCCGTGTCTTCGTCGTACGCCGCGTACGAAGGATCCGCCGAGGACGCCAAGGCGACGAAGGCCTTCTTCGACGCCGTGGTGAAGTCGGTGGCCGAGCAGCGCGCCGCGAACCCCGGCGCCAAGGCAGTGACCGTCGTCTACAACACCAGCCGCGCGCCCAGCTTCCGCAGCCAGATAGCGCAGAGCACCCAGATCTGGAACAGCTCCGTCAGCAACGTGAGGCTGCAGGAGGGCTCGGCCGCGAACTTCACGTACCGCGAAGGCAATGACCCCCGGGGCTCGTACGCGAGCACCGACGGGCACGGCCGCGGCTACATCTTCCTCGACTACCGGCAGAACCAGCAGTACAACTCCACCCGCGTCACCGCCCACGAGACCGGGCACGTGCTCGGCCTGCCGGACCACTACTCGGGGCCGTGCAGCGAACTGATGTCGGGCGGCGGCCCCGGCACGTCCTGCCAGAACGCCACCCCGGACGCGCGGGAACGCGCCCGGGTGAACACTCTGTGGGCCAACGGCCTGGCGGCCGCGATCGCCCGCATCTCCTGAGAGGCCCGACCGGTCCGACTGGTCCGACCGGTCCGACCGGTCTGTGAACGAGAGGGGCGCCCCGCCGCGGAAGGCGGGGCGCCCCTTCCGCCGAGAGCAGAAGCGCTTGGCCGATCCGCCGTACCCCATGAATCCTGACCGCGCATACCGGATCCAGGAGGGGGACCCTTGAGATGAAGCATTACGCGCGTACGAACGAGGTGCCGTCATGAGCCGTCCGGGGAGCGAACCAGCGAGCGGAACGGGAAGCGAGCCCGCGAGCGGCAGCGGAACGGGGAGCGAACCCGGCGGGCGTCCCGGGACGCTGTACGACGCCGCGGGCGGCGCGGACGCGCTGCGGAGGCTGAGCAACACCTTCTACGAGGCCGTCCTCGCCGATCCGCTGCTCGCCCCCGTCTTCGCCGACTTCACTCCCACCCACATCGAGCATGTCGCGGTCTGGCTGGCCGAGATCTTCGACGGACCCGCCCGCTTCACCGCCGACCTCGGTGGCCATCAGACCCTGCTCCGCGCCCACCTCGGGCTCTCGATCACCGAGGAACAGCGGCTGCGCTGGATGGAGCTGATGACCGACGCGGTGACAAAGGAACTGCCCGACGACGAGCTGCTGCGCCGCCGGGTGGTGGAGTACTTCGAGTGGGGTACGAAGATCGCCCGCGAAGTCTCGGCCGACCCGGTCGGCACCGACCTGGGCGACCCGGGCCCGACCCCGCGCTGGGGCTGGAACGGGGTGCACTGACCTCGGGCGCATCGGCGCGGAGCCGGACCGGCACGGACCACGAGGTCCGCACGGACTCGGCGGACCGGCGGCGGACCGGGCCCACGGCGCCCGGTCCGCCGCCGGGCGCCGGGCGCCGTCAGGCGTCCACGGTCACCTGATGCCCGAACTGCGCGCCGGGCGGCAGCTGGCGTCCTATACGGCTCAGGGCGTCTCCGAAGTCGCCCCCGGCGACACCGGATTCATACGCCGTCCCGCCGTAGTGCAGGGTCAGATTGAGGTCCGCCCGGTCGAGCAGTCCGTCGGGCTGCGGCTCGCCGAGCGTCAACAGACAGCTGAGCGTGGCCAGTTGGACCACGCCGTCCGCCGCGTGGACGGGCAGCGGCATGTCCCACTCCAGTACGCAGGAGGAGAGCACCCCGCCGTCCCCCACCGGCTCCAGGGCAGCGAAAGCCGCCCCCTCGTACTCAACACCCCTGATGGCGGTACGCAACTGGCGTCCGCTCGCCGCGATCGTGAACGCTTCCGCGCCCCGCCGGTCGCGGTACCAGCCCGCCCAGACTTCCGTCGACTCCGATGACATGGCGCGGACTGTAGCGGTACGGCTGCCTCCACCTCACAGCCGGGATGCCTCAGGCGCTCCCGACCTCCGCGCCGGGCTCCTCGCCCGGCCGCTCGGCCGCAGTCTTGACCACTTCGTCAGCCCGTTTCTTGCCTGCTTCCTCGCCGTGACTCCCGGCGACCTCGGCACATGCGGGATTACGGCAGGGCCCGGGCCCCCAGGTGGGGACAAAAGCCCCGAGCGTCTTGCGTCGTTTGATGGCCGTACCGACAGGCTGTCCGCAGGCCGGGCATACGTACTCGCCCTGCGGGCGGCGGACGGTCCGGCGTCCTTCGCTGCCCATGACTCCAGGATATGGCGGTATGGGCAAGTCGGACACTCCTACGGTCAGCGCCTCCTGCTGTACTTCCTCACGAGCACCCCGTTGTCGAACGTGCGCACGGAGTCGAGAGTGAAGTCGGAAATCTCGAACTCCGCGGCGAACATGGGCATACCGGAGCCGAGGACGACCGGATACGTCTTGATGACGAGCTCGTCGACCTCGTCCTTCAGCTGGCCGGCGAGGCTCGCACCGCCGCAGAGATAGATGCCGAGCCCGTCCTCCCGCTTGAGCTCCCGGATCTTGGCCACGACGTCGCCGGAGACGATCTCCACATGGAGGTCGGGAGAGTCCTTGATGCTGCGCGACGCCACATACTCGCGCAGATGCGCATACGGGCTGGTGACCTTGCCGTCCAGCGCGATGTCGTAGCTGACCCGGCCCTGGATGATCGTGTCGAACTGCGTGTTCGGCGCGTCGTCAATGCCGAAGGCCTGCCGGGCCATGGTCGGCAGGGTGTCCTGGCAGTCCGTCTTGAGGTACTCGAGGAAGTCACCGCCGACGAACGAGGTGAAGAAGTCCGCCTCGCCGCCGGGGGCGCCGATGAAGCCGTCGATCGACGCGGCGATGAAGTAGCTGAGCTTTCGCAAACCGATCCTCTGGTCTTGGCGTGATGAGGTGCGGTCGCAGGCGATGTGTCCTCCCACCCGAAACCACTTCATTCACAGTGCTCCACATGTAGTGGTTCTGCAAGGTCATTCCCGGGGCGAGATCCGGAGGGTTCAGTTCCGGCGTGCCGATGCGGTGGGTCCACTCGGCGCACCTGACCCGGTTCGCGCCACATGGGCCACATCAGCGGGCCGTCGGGCAGCTCCACGGCCGTCCCGGTGAACGCGAAGCCGAGCCGCTCGTACAGCCGGCGGCTGCGTGCGCTGCTCGCGTCCAGACAGGCGGGAGCACCGTCGCGATCGCAGCGCTCCAGCACGGATGTGATCAGTGCGCTTCCCAGGCCCTGGCGCTGCCGCTGCGGGGAGACCGCGATCAGCAGCAGGTACGCGTGCGCCCGCTCGTAGGGATGAACCGCGTCCGTCAGCAGGCCAACCTGCTCGACCCGGTCGTTGTGCGGGCCCGCGATCTCACGCATCCGGGCCGGGGTGCCGTCGCCCTTCCGGCCCGCCGGCCGGGATGTCGAGCCAGAGGGCCACGGCGGCCCCGTCCTCGGTGACCTCGACACGCCCCACGGCGAGCGCCACATCGAGGAACTCCCCGAGGAAGGGGCCGTGCACCCGGCGGCGCTCTGCCGGGTCGGGGAAGACCCAGCAGCTCACCGGGTCATCGTGGAATGCCTCGTCGATGAGATGGACGAGCGCCGTCCGGTCGTCCGCCGTCGCCTGCCGTACCCCTGTCGCCAAGCCCACGTTCCCCCGCCTCTCCCTGCACGCTGTCGGTCAACATGCGTACATGATTCCGGAGTTGGCGGTTCCGTGACCTTCAGCGGGTCCGGCGGGTGACGAATTCCGCCAGGGCCAGCAGATCGCCCGCCGCGGCAAGATCCGGGACCGCGCGGGAGAGCTCCTGCACGGCCCGTGCCATCCGGTCCGCGGCCTGCAACTGCGCCCAGTCGCGGCCGCCCGCCCGGTCGACGGCCTCGGCTGCGCGACGCACGCCCGCGGCGTTCATCGGCCCACGGTAGAGCTCGGCCAGTTCGGCGCCGGCCGGGGTGCCCGAGGCGAGCGCCGCGACCACCGGCAGCGACTTCTTGTGCGCGGCCAGATCGGCGCCGGCCGGTTTGCCCGTACGGTCCGGGTCGCCCCAGATCCCGATCAGATCGTCGATGAGCTGGAAGGCGAGCCCCGCCTCCCGCCCGAAGGCGTCCATGGCCGCGGCCTCCTCCTCTCCCGCGCCCGCGTACAGCGCACCGAGCGCGCAGGCGCAGCCCAGCAGCGCCCCTGTCTTGGCCGTCGCCATGCCGAGGCACTCCTCGAGGGACACCTCGTGCGGTGCGCGCTCCTCGAAGGCGCAGTCCGCCTGCTGTCCCGCGCACAGTTCGATCACACAGGCCGCGAGACGCTCCGAGGCCGCCAGGGAGGCGGGGTGCCGGTCCTCGGCGAGCAGCCGCAGCGCGAGGGCGAGCAGGGCGTCCCCCGCGATGATGGCGTCCGGGGTGCCGAAGACCGTCCATGCGGTGGGGCGGTGTCTTCGGGTGGGGTCCTCGTCGATGACGTCGTCGTGGAGCAGGGTGAAGTTGTGCGCGAGCTCCACGGCGGCCGCCGCCCGTACGGCCTGCTGCGGGTCGCCGCCCAGCGCCCGCGACGCGGCGAGCACGAGCGCGGGCCTGATGGCCTTGCCGGTCGATCCCGCGGCCGGAGTGCCGTCCGCATGCTCCCAGCCGAAGTGGTACATCGCCACGCGGCGTATGGATCCGGGCAACGATTCGACGGTGGCACGCAGTTGAGGATTGACGGTGCTGCGGGTGCGCTCGAGAAGGGCGACGGCCTCGCGGCCTTCGACAGTGTCCGACATGGTCAACTGGGCTGTCCTCTCCAGGGGGTGGGCCAGACGTGGCAGCCAGGGGCAGTGCGCGGCACCGTGCGGCGCGGCACCGCGCAGCGCCCGCGGCCGGGTCGGGGTCGCAGCGGTGCGGCGTCGCGCCCCCGGCCGCGCCGGTTCACTGCCAGCGGCTCACCTCGACGTTCTCCAGGACGCCGAGCGCGTCCGGCACCAGCACCGCCGCCGAGTAGTAGGCCGTGACCAGGTACGAGATGATCGCCTGCTCGTCGATGCCCATGAAGCGCACGGACAGGCTCGGCTCGATCTCGTCCGGGATGCCGCTCTGCTGAAGTCCGATCACGCCCTGATCGGCCTCACCCGTACGCATACAGATGATCGATGTGGTCCTGGCCTCGGTGACCGGGATCTTGTTGCAGGGGAAGATCGGCACACCGCGCCAGGCCGGCACATGCTGCCCGGCGACCTCCACGCTGTCGGGGACCAGACCGCGCCTGTTGCACTCGCGCCCGAAGGCGGCGATGGCCCGCGGATGGGCGAGGAACAGCTTCGACCCGCGCCGCCGCGACAGCAGTTCGTCCATGTCGTCGGGGCTCGGGGCGCCGTCGTGCGGCTGCAGCCGCTGCTCGTATGCGCAGTTGTTCAGCAGGCCGAACTCGCGGTTGTTGATGAGCTCGTGCTCCTGGCGCTCACGCAGCGCCTCGACCGTGAGCCGCAACTGCTGCTCGGTCTGGTTCATCGGCTGGTTGTAGAGGTCGGCGACGCGGCTGTGGACCTTCAGCACGGTCTGGGCGACGCTCAGTTCGTACTCGCGCGGCACCGAGTCGTAGTCGACGTACGTATGCGGTACGACGGCTTCGCCGACATGGCCTGCGGACAGATCGATCGCCGCTTCGCCGTACTTGTTGGTGCGCTGCTGCGGCAGGGCGGCCAGCCCGGCCAGGTGCCCGCGCAAGGACTCCGCCCGCTCCGCGAGGTTCAGAACATCGCGCCTGGTCAGCTCGAGGACGGTGCACGCCGTCGCCGCACGGGCCGTGTAGTCCCAGGTGGCCTCGCGGTCCAGAAGCGCCCGGTCGCCGAAGTACGCACCGTCGCCGAGGACGCCGAGGACCGTCTCGTCGCCGTACGGACCGGTGCCGATCTGCTCCACCCGGCCGTGCGCCAGCAGATAGACGCGGTCCGCGTCGTCCCCGGAGGTGGCCAGCACCTCGCCGGGGGCGAACTCCCGCTGCTCACAGCGGCTCGCCAGCTCGGTGAGCACCGCATCGTCCCCGAAGTCCCGCAGGGCCGGGAGCTCGCCCAGCTCGGCGGGGATGACCGCCACCTGGCCCCCGGTCTGCACGAAAGTCACGCGCCCGTCGCCCACGGAGTAGGTGAGGCGGCGGTTCACCCGGTAGGTACCGCCCTGCACCTGCACCCAGGGCAGCATGCGCAGCAGCCACCGTGAGGTGATCTCCTGCATCTGCGGAGCCGACTTGGTGGTCGTCGCCAGGTTTCGCGCGGCTGCCGTACCGAGACTCTGCTGCTTCGGCGTCTGCTGCTCGCGGACCTCGTCGCCGACAGAGCCGACCGAACCAACCGACATAGGGACTCCCTCTCGATCATGGACTGACCTGCACCAAGGAGCCTTTCAGCACGGGGAGTCCCGGCGCCATTACACAAAGGGATGGGACTAGTTCTGCGCGGGCGGGGCACGTTGCACGGCGCCGCGCATGAACGGCCGGCCGCCGGCTGACCGGATGAGCTCGCTCGCCGCACGAACGAAGGGTCCATACACCGGTGTTCGGGTACAAACGCGGTACGGAACATTCCCCTCACATCGCCTCGTACCCCCAAGGAGACGGCAATGTCCCCACCCATGTCCGCGAACAGCTTCCTCGACGCACTGCGCGACGAGGGGTTAACGGTCGTCGAGGTCGGCAACTGGCGTACACACAACCGCAACCACGTGGGGCCCTGGGGCCCGGTCCACGGGGTGATGATCCACCACACTGTCACCAAGGGCACCGCGGCCACCGTCCGTATCTGCCGGGACGGCTACGCAGGCCTGCCGGGGCCGCTCTGCCACGGCGTCATCGCCAAGGACGGCAAGGTCCATCTCGTCGGCTACGGGCGCGCCAACCACGCGGGATCCGGAGACGACGACGTGCTGCGCGCCGTCATCGCGGAGAAGGCGCTCCCGCCGGACAACGAGGCGAACACCGACGGAAACCGTTACTTCTACGGTTTCGAGTGCGAGAACCTGGGCGACGGCGAGGACCCATGGCCGGAGGCCCAGCTGGAGGCGATCGAGAGAGCCGCGGCGGCCGTCTGCCGCCGCCACGGCTGGAACTCCCGCTCGGTCATCGGCCATCTGGAATGGCAGCCGGGAAAGATCGATCCCCGGGGCTTCTCCATGGACTCGATGCGCGCGCGCATCCACGAACGCCTGAAGTGACAATGGGTGTGTGACCAGGGAAGTGCTCGACCTCACCGCCGCACTGCGGCCGCGACTGCCGTCGCCGCTGCAGCCGGTCGAGGACGAGCGCTTCACCCGGCACGGCATACGCCTGCTGCTCAAGAGGGACGACCTGATCCATCCGGTTCTCCCGGGCAACAAATGGCGCAAACTGGCCCCGAACCTGCGGGCCGCGGCCGGTCGGCCGGTACTGACGTTCGGCGGCGCGTACTCCAACCATCTGCGCGCCACGGCGGCGGCGGGCCGGCTGCTGGGCTTCCCGACGATCGGCATAGTCCGCGGCGCCGAACTGGCCGACCGCCCGCTGAACCCGTCTCTGTCCCAGTGCGCGGCGGACGGGATGCACCTGCTGTTCGTGGACCGCGCGCTGTACCGGCGCAAGGCGGAGCCGGAAGTGCTGGCGGAAATCGTGTCCGCCGCGGCCGGGAGCCGTTCCCCCGCTCCGGCCGGTCCGGCTATCGAGGACTTGCACGAGGAAATCAACAAGGACATCAACCAGTACATCGACAAGAACGTGGACGAGGACCTCTACGTGGTACCCGAGGGCGGCAGCAACGCCCTCGCCGCCCAGGGCTGCACCCACCTCGGCCGTGAGCTCCACCGCCTCGCCGACGTCGTCGCCGTCGCCTGCGGCACCGGCGGTACGCTCGCCGGGCTCGCCGCCGGGCTCGGCCCCGGACAGCGCGCCCTGGGGTTCCCCGTCCTCAAGGGCGGGTTCCTCGGGGACACCGTCGAGGACCTCCAGCGCGTCGCCTTCGGCGGCCGGGCCGGAGTCTGGTCCCTCGAGGAGCGCTTCCACTTCGGCGGATACGCCCGCACCACCACCGAACTCAGTGCCTTCGCCGAGGACTTCGAGGCCCGCCACCGGCTCCCCGTCGAGCGCGTCTATGTCGCCAAGATGCTCTACGGTCTGACCGCCCTCGCCGCAGAGGGCGCCTTCCCGCCCGGCACCACCGTCGCCGCCGTCATCACCGGCCGGGAACCCTCCCGGTAGCCACGGCTCGTCCCGGTGGGCCGCCGCCCCCGGTTGTCACGGCTCCTCCCGGTAGGCCGCCGCCTCCTCCAGGTCCAGTCGGCGCAGCAGCGTCCGCATCATTTCGTCGTCGATCCGCCGCTGGTCCCGCAGGTCCACGAAGACCTCCCGCTCGGCGTCGATCATCTCCCGCGCCAGCCGCCGGTAGGTGTCGTCCGCCGACTCACCGGTCACCGCGTTCACCGCGCCGAGCCGCTCCCACACGGAGTTCCGCCGCCGCTCCAGCACGGTCCGCAGCCGCTCCGCCAGCGGCTGCGGCAGCGCGTTGCGCTCGTCCGCGAGCAGCTCCTCCAGCCGCCGCTCCGCCGCCCGCGACGCCTCGCTCTGGGCCTGCGCCTCCGCCAGGGTCTCGGCGTACGCATCGCGCCCCGGCAGCTTCAGCCACCGGATCAGCACCGGCAGCGTGAGCCCCTGCACCACCAGCGTCCCGATCACCGTCGTGAAGGTCAGGAAGAGAACCAGATTCCGCGCCGGGAAGGGCTCGCCGTCCGCCATCGCCATGGGGATCGAGAAGGCGATCGCCAGCGACACCACGCCCCGCATCCCCGCCCAGCCCACGATCAGCGGAGCGGTCCAGTTGGTGACCGGCTCACGCTCCCTGACCCGTTTCGAGAGGAGGCGCGGCACGAAGGTCGCCGGGTAGACCCAGACGAACCTCATCACCACCACGGCCACGAAGACTCCGACCGCGTACCAGAACGCCTCGCCGAACCCGTACGCGCCGAGGCCTTCGAGTACGTACGGAAGCTGCAGCCCGATCAGTGCGAAGACGGCCGACTCCAGGATGAAGGCGACCATCTTCCAGACCGCCTCCTCCTGCAGCCTGGTCTCGAAGTCGACCTGCCAGGAGCGGTGCCCCAGATAGAGCGCGACGACGACCACGGCGAGCACCCCGGAGGCCCCGACGTGCTCGGCGGCCGCGTACGCCACGAACGGAATGAGCAGCGAGAGCGTGTTCTGCAGGAGCGCTTCCTTCAGATGCGTACGCAGCCAGTGGATCGGCACCATCAGCACCAGGCCGACGCCGACTCCGCCGAGCGACGCCAGCGCGAACTCCGCGATGCCGTGGGCCCAGCTCGCGCCCACGCCGACCGCCGCGGCCAGCGCCACCTTGTACGCGGTGATCGCGGTCGCGTCGTTCACCAGGGACTCGCCCTGCAGGATGGTGGTGATCCGGTTCGGCAGACCCAGCCGCCGGGCGATCGCGCTGGCGGCGACGGCGTCCGGCGGCGCGATCACCGCGCCCAGCACGAGCGCAGCGGTCAGCGGCAGATCCGGCACCAGCAGATAGGCGACGTAGCCGACGGCTACGGTCGCGAAGAGAACGTAGCCGACGGAGAGCAGGGCGACGGGCCGGATGTTCGCCCGCAGATCCAGGTAGGAGCTGTCGAGCGCGGCGGTGTGCAGCAGCGGCGGCAGCACCAGCGGCAGCACGATGTGCGGGTCGAGGGTGTAGTCCGGCACGCCGGGCACGTACGCGCCGATCAGCCCCACCGCGACCAGCAGCAGCGGCGCCGGTACGGGTGTCCTGCGGGCCGCTCCGGCGACCGTGGCGCTCACCGCAATCAGCGCCACCAGTGGCAATGCGTCCATCGTGTCGTCCCCACGTCCGTCACCTGCGTCGTAACCTGGCAATCATGAGCGAGTGTCCGCATGTAGCAGAACTGCCGCGCCCCGAGCCGCCGCCGCTGACCGCGACCTGCCAGGGGTGCCTTGCCGCCGGCAGCCACCCGGTCCAGCTGCGGCTCTGCCTGGCCTGCGGGCATGTGGCCTGCTGCGACTCCTCGCCCCACCAGCACGCGAGCGCGCATTTCAGGGAGACGGCGCACGCGGTGATGCGGAGCTTCGAGGTCGGCCAGAACTGGCGCTGGTGCTTTGTGGACGGTTCGATCGTCTGAGACGTGGGTACGTCAACCCTCCGCCGACTCCTCGTAATTGGGCGCCGCAGACCTCTAGCCACTGTGCGTACTCATATGCTTACCATGAGTGACAGTCACCGACTGGGGGTCCCGGCGACAGGGCACCATGGATCGCGATAGCGTCGCCAGGCCAGTACCGGCTACGTACTGACTACGTACCGACGGCTGCAGGATCTCCCCTCCCGCAGCCCCGAAAGAGCTTGTGCCACCTTGGAGGTGAGGGTGTCCCAGATCGCAGGCGAGCCCGGGACTCAGGACTTCGTGGAAGTCCGGCTGCCCGCTGCGGGTGCCTACCTGTCCGTGCTGCGTACGGCCACGGCCGGCCTGGCAGCGCGCTTGGACTTCACCCTCGACGAGATCGAGGATCTGCGGATCGCGGTCGACGAGGCGTGCGCGATTCTGCTCCAGCAGGCCGTCCCCGGCTCCGTCCTCAGCTGCGTGTTCCGTCTGGTCGACGACTCGCTCGAGGTCACGGTGTCGGCCCCGACGACCGACGGCCGGGCACCGGAGCGCGACACCTTCGCCTGGACGGTGCTCTCGGCACTGGCCGGCAAGGTCGACTCCACGGTCGCGGACGACCGTACGGTCGCCATCAGCCTGTACAAACAGCGCGGCGCGGGACCCGGGCCGGCGTGAGGAGCGGGGACGGGGGCGGTCCTGTGCAGGACGAGGAGCGTGGACCCAGGGGGCTGAGCGCGCCGTCCGGCATCCCGGAGCAGCAGGCGCGGCCGCACCCGGCCGTGGACGGACTTGACGGCCAGACGGCCGCGGCGGAGCAGGCGCAGGCAGAGCGGGCGGACCGTATGAGCGAGCAGGTGCACGAGCAGCATCATGATCCACATGACCGCAGTGGAGCGCGGGCGATGTTCATCGAGCTGCGCGAGCTGCCCGACGGCTCGCCGGAGCGGGCGGAGCTGCGCAACAGGCTGGTGCGGATGCACCTGCCGCTCGTCGAGCACCTGGCGCGGCGGTTCCGCAACCGCGGCGAGCCGCTGGACGACCTGACACAGGTCGCGACGATCGGCCTGATCAAGTCGGTGGACCGGTTCGACCCGGAGCGCGGCGTCGAGTTCTCGACGTACGCCACGCCCACGGTCGTCGGCGAGATCAAACGCCACTTCCGTGACAAGGGGTGGGCTGTACGGGTGCCGCGGCGGCTGCAGGAGCTACGGCTCTCACTGACCACGGCCACGGCGGAGCTGTCCCAGCAGCACGGCCGCTCCCCCACCGTGCACGAGCTCGCCGAGCGGCTGGGGATCTCCGAGGAGGAGGTGCTGGAGGGGCTGGAATCCGCCAATGCCTACAGCACACTCTCACTGGACGTCCCGGACACCGACGACGAGTCGCCGGCGGTCGCGGACACCCTGGGGTCGGAGGACGAGGCCCTGGAGGGTGTCGAATACCGCGAGTCGCTGAAGCCGCTGCTGGAGGACCTCCCGCCACGAGAGAAGCGGATCCTGCTGCTCCGGTTCTTCGGGAACATGACGCAGTCGCAGATCGCGCAGGAGGTCGGCATCTCGCAGATGCACGTCTCGCGCCTGCTGGCCAGAACGCTGGCACAGCTGCGCGAGAAGCTGCTGGTGGAGGAGTAGCAGCCCGGGGGCCCGGTGCGCCGTCGGCGCCCAGCCGGGCCCCGACGGCGAGGGCGGGCGCCACAGACGATCGGACGGCGCCCCGGCCCGTCGGCGTCGGCAAGGGCACGCGGCGCGCATCTCGAGGACGCCCGTCGCACCACAACGACGACTGCCGGCTCCGGAAGGGGTCGGCGCCGACAGCACCGCCACAAGTGCACCGCGCCGGCCAGCCCGGGCCGCAGGCCCAGTACGTGTGCAGTGACGCATCCCGCCGCCGCGAAGCCGACCCTGCCAGCAGGGTGGCGCCCCTCGGCCCCGTTACGCGTCGCGCGCCGGGCCGCGGATACCCAGGGCCTCCGTCGTCGTCGGGTTCACCAGCAGGACCAGGCCCCCCACCGCGACCACTGCCAGGGCGATGCCCAGCGGGATCAACGCGCCCGACGTCCGCAGCAGCGTCCACGCCGGGATCAGCGCCATGAGGTGGGTGATGATCGCGGGGCCGCGGCTCCAGCTGCGCCGCAGCAGCAGCCCGCGCGCGGCAACCAGCGGGATCGCACCGAGCGCGATAAGCGTCAGTCCGCCCATCTCCGCCTGCGAGGGACTGTCGGGTCGGCCCAGGAGCCCCATCAGGAGCATGTAGACGCCGCCGGCGACCAGCGCCAGGCCTTCCAGACCGGACGCCGCGGCCGCGGCGGTCAGACGGGCAGGGCGCGGGGGCTGCTCATTACTCACCCCTGCAGGGTAGCCCTCGGGCGAAACCCCGGGCTGGGCCAGGTACCCCTCAGTAGGTACGCTCTGCGCATGCGCGCACTTCTCGTGATCAACCCGGCAGCAACGACCACGAGTGCCCGCACCCGTGACGTACTGATCCACGCACTCGCCAGCGAGATGAAGCTGGACGCCGTCACCACCGAGTACCGGGGCCACGCGCGCGACCTCGGCCGGCGGGCCGCCGAGTCCGAGGACATAGACCTGGTCGTCGCCCTCGGCGGTGACGGCACGGTCAACGAGGTGGTCAACGGTCTCCTGCACAACGGCCCCGACCCCGACCGCCTCCCCCGCCTCGCTGTCGTCCCCGGCGGCTCCACGAACGTCTTCGCCCGTGCCATCGGTCTGCCGAACGACGCTGTGGAGGCGACCGGCGCCATCCTGG
This sequence comes from Streptomyces sp. NBC_01142, assembly GCF_026341125.1. Taxonomy (NCBI): domain Bacteria; kingdom Bacillati; phylum Actinomycetota; class Actinomycetes; order Kitasatosporales; family Streptomycetaceae; genus Streptomyces; species Streptomyces sp. NBC_01142. The sequence continues at coordinate 1,068,462 of NZ_JAPEOR010000001.1, read as the reverse complement.
ACGCGCTGCGTGACCGGACCGAGCGGACGATCGGCCTCGGCCTCGCGGCGGGCACTCCGGGCACGGAGGACGAATCGGTCCCCGCCCGCTGGTTCACTTTCAATGCCGGATTCGGATTCGACGCGGGCGTGGTGGGCCGGGTCGAACAGCAGCGCGAGCGCGGCAAAAGATCGACGCACGCTCTCTATGTGCGTCAGGTGGTACGCCAGTTCCTGGAGGAACCCCACCGCCGACGCGGAACGATCACCGTGGAGCGCCCCGGCCAGGACCCGGTCACCGACCTCGTGCTGTCCATCGTCTGCAACACCTCTCCGTACACCTACCTGGGCAATCGCCCGATGTACGCGTCCCCGAAGGCCTCCTTCGACACGGGCCTGGACATGCTCGGTCTGTCCAAGCTGTCGACTCCCGCCGTGGCCCGATACGCGACCCAGCTGCTGGCGTCGACCCCCGAGCGGGGACCGCACGGCAAGCACGCCGTCACTCTCCACGACCTGAGCGACTTCACCTTGCATTCGAAGGTCCCGCTCCCGTTCCAGATGGACGGTGACCACCTGGGACTGCGCACGAGCGTGACGTTCACAGGCGTACGCCGTGCACTGCGTGTGATTGTGTGAGTGGAAGGGCCGAAAGTCCTTTAACTCGAACGTATGGGCTGGCCTCCACCCCATAGAAGTACGGCTGTGACCTAGTCGACACCGAGGAATCAAAAAAAGTTTCCGGAAGGGGTTGTATCCGCCGCCGAGGTTTGCGAATCTCTACATGGCGATCGGGACGGCCCGCAACATCGGCCCCACAGACCGCCAGAACCCCTCCTCGCAAACCAGGACCACACCAGGCAACTGGCAGTCGGCCCTTCCCTTGCGGAGGGATTCGTGAAAGCGTTCACATTCACAAGCAACCTGAATGTAATACCAAGGAGAGGTAGCAGCCATGGACTGGCGTCACAACGCCGTTTGCCGCGAGGAAGACCCCGAGCTCTTCTTCCCCATCGGCAACACTGGTCCTGCGCTGCTGCAGATCGAGGAAGCCAAGGCCGTCTGCCGTCGCTGCCCCGTTATGGAGCAGTGTCTGCAGTGGGCGCTCGAGTCCGGCCAGGACTCCGGCGTCTGGGGTGGCCTCAGCGAGGACGAGCGCCGCGCAATGAAGCGTCGTGCCGCTCGCAACCGGGCGCGTAACGCCAGCGCCTGAACGCCCCCCGCTACGAGCCTGAGCCTGGCGGCGCGCACAGAGAGTACGCACTCACCGCCTCCCGAGCCGCAGCGCGCAGTACCCCACATGCGCATCGCAACGTGAGCTTCGAGCCCCGGACCATTCATTACGGTCCGGGGCTCATCGCTGTGCCCTGCCGGTGACCGGCTACTTGTCGGCCTGCACGGGGATGTCGAGCACGACGCGGGTGCCGCGGCCGGGCTCCGGGACCGGGACCATGTCGAAGGTTCCGCCCAACTCCCCTTCCACCAGGGTCCGTACGATCTGCAGCCCCAGGTTGCCGGCCCGCTGAGGGTCGAAGCCCTCGGGCAGGCCGCGCCCGTCGTCCTGGACAGTGATCAGCAGTCGGCTGTTCCCGGTGCGCTGATCACCGCGAACCGCGGCGACCTCGACCGACCCCTGCTCCCCCTGCGCGAAGGCATGCTCCAGGGCGTTCTGCAGCACCTCCGTCAGGACCATCGAGAGCGGTGTGGCGACCTCGGCGTCGAGAATGCCGAAGCGGCCCGTGCGCCGGCAGCCGACCTTGCCCGGCGAGATCTCGGCAACCATCGCGATGACCCGGTCGGCGATCTCGTCGAACTCGACGCGCTCGTCCAGGTTCTGGGACAGCGTCTCGTGGACGATCGCGATCGAACCGACGCGCCGCACCGCCTCGTTGAGCGCCTCCCGGCCGGCTACCGAATCCATCCGGCGGGCCTGCAGGCGCAACAGGGCCGCGACCGTCTGAAGGTTGTTCTTGACCCGGTGGTGGATCTCCCGGATGGTGGCGTCCTTGGTGATCAACTCGCGCTCGCGGCGACGGAGTTCGGTGACGTCACGGAGGAGTACGAGGGAGCCCATGTGAGTGCCCTTGGGCTTGAGCGGGATGGTGCGCAGCTGGATGACGCCGTCGTTGCCCTCCACCTCGGTCTCGCGGGGCGCGTAGCCGCTGACGAGTTTGACCAGGGCCTCGTCGACCGGGCCGCGGGAAGGGGCGAGGTCGGCGGTGGTCTGGCCGAGGTGGTGTCCGACGAGGTCGGAGGCGAGGCCGAGGCGGTGGTACGCGGAGAGGCCGTTGGGGCTCGCGTACTGGACGACGCCGTCGGCGTCGAGCCGGATCAGTCCGTCGCCGACGCGCGGGGAGGCGTCCATGTCGACCTGCTGGCCGGGGAAGGGGAAGGACCCGGCGGCGATCATCTGGGCGAGGTCGGAGGCGGACTGGAGGTAAGTGAGCTCCAGTCGGCTCGGTGTACGCACAGTGAGCAGGTTCGTATTGCGCGCGATGACGCCGAGGACGCGGCCGTCGCGGCGTACGGGGATGGACTCGACCCGTACGGGCACCTCCTCACGCCATTCCGGGTCGCCTTCGCGCACGATCCGCCCCTCGTCCAGGGCGGCGTCCAGCAGCGGACGCCGGCCGCGGGGGACGAGATGGCCGACCATGTCGTCCTGGTAGGAGGTGGGGCCGGTGTTGGGCCGCATCTGGGCAACCGAGACATACCGGGTGCCGTCGCGGGTAGGGACCCACAGGACGAGGTCGGCGAAGGAGAGGTCGGAGAGCAGTTGCCACTCCGAAACCAGCAGATGGAGCCACTCGAGGTCGGATTCACTCAGGGCTGTGTGCTGGCGTACGAGGTCGTTCATGGAGGGCACAACTGCGAGCGTACCTGTGGGTAAGCCTGCGGGACGGTCCGCCCGTACTGGAGGATGGCTCGGGGAACTATGCTCTGCAGGTGGATGGACAGCAGAGAATGGTCTAGTCCACAATGAACAAGTAAAGCTGGACGCATACAGCTGAACACGTAAAGCTTCCGCCCTCCCCGCACAGGAGGGTGGAACGAGGTACCCGACGCTCTCTGCCCTGACTGCGTCGAGACCTCTCACACGGCCGGGGGAACCGCACACCCGTCGGCCGGAGAAGCTCCGGGCTGCGGTGCCGGACGGGCTGAGGGTCCCGTCCCGGCGCCGCGGCCCGCGGGTGTTTCCGGGGCCGGTGCCGTGCCGGTGTCCATCCGGGCCTCGCCCCGTGCGTCTCGGCGAGCTTCGCCATCGCCCTCGGCGCGTCCGGATCCTGGCCGCGGGCGAGGTGACCTCATAGGCCAGGAGCTGGAGCGGCAGGGCTGGAGCAGATGCTTCGCGCAGAGCGCGGCGTCGCCGGACGTCCCCCGCGCGGTCAGCAGGGTGAACCGCGGCTTGCGCGCGGCGAGCGCCCCGCTACCTCGGATCCGCGGCGCACCCTCGTCCAGGATGCGCCGCACCACGGGCCGCTCCGCCATCTCGCCGGACATGATCCGGCCCGGCTGCTCACTCGGCATGCCGGATGCCTCCCTGTGGCATTGCCAGTGCGTGGCATGGCCAGTGCCGGGGGCGGACGGGCCCTCGGCACGCACGGTCCGCGTCGGTCAGGCCCTGGCGCCCTTGCCGGTGATGACCTCCGCGGCGGCGCGTCCGCAGACGCGGGCGGCGCCATGCGTCGCGATGTGCAGGGCTCCCCTCGGCTCCGCCCGGTCCACGCCCATCTCGACCACGACCGTGTCGGGACGGGCCGCGAGCAGGGCGTCCAGGGCGTCCGCCATCCAGGGGTGGCGGTGAACATCGCGCACGACAGCCACGATCCTGCGGTCCGCCGCAGCGACCAGCGCATTGCCTACCAGTTCGGATGTACCGGTCGCGCTGTCGTAGGTGTCGGTCCCGGTGCCGGGCAGCAGCGCGGCCAGCTCGGCGGCGACTCCCCACGGAGTCTCGTCCCCGACGGCGATGTTCGCGACCGGGGTGAGGGCCGCTACGTACGGGGCACCGGTGATCGGTTCGTACGGCAGCTTCCCCGCCGTCACCCGCACCGCCCGGCGCGCCGCGACCAGCCCGATGTCGGAGCCGGGCGTGGTCCCTCCCTCCGGCTGCGCCGGGGGAACCCCCGACGGTGAAGCCGGGCCCGGCTCCCCTGCGGCCCCCCTGGCCCGTCGCGTCCAGTCGGCGAGTGCGCGTACCCGCGCCGCCGCGTCGGCCAGCCGCTCCTCGGGCAGTTCGCCGTTGCGTACTGCCGCGACCAGCGCATCGCGCAGTCGCAGTACGGTCTCCTCGTCGGCCAGGCCGCCGCCCACACAGATCGCGTCCGCTCCCGCGGCGATCGCGAGGACAGAGCCGTGCTCGATGCCGTACGTCGACGAGATGGCCTGCATCTCCATGCCATCGGTGACGATCAGGCCCTGATAGCCCAGCTGTTCGCGCAGCAGACCGGTGAGGATCTGCGGGCTCAGCGTCGCCGGGCGGTTCGGGTCGAGCGCGGGGAGGAGGATGTGTGCGCTCATCACTGCCTTGGACCCCGCCGCGATGGCCGCACGGAAAGGCACCAGCTCACGGGCGTGCAGCGTGTCGAGGTCCACGTCGATGCGGGGCAACGCATGGTGCGAGTCGACATTGGTGTCGCCGTGTCCGGGGAAGTGCTTGGTGCAGGCGGCGACTCCGGCGGCCTGGAGGCCTTCGATGTACGCGACGGTGTGCCGGGCCGCGAGACGGGTGTCGGCGCCGAAGGACCGTACGCCGATCACCGGGTTGTCCGGGTTGGAGTTGATGTCGGCGGACGGCGCCCAGTTGAGGTCGACGCCGCACTCGGCGAGCCGGCGGCCGAGTTCACGGGCGACGGCCCGGGTCAGGTCCGCGTCGTCCACCGATCCCAGCGCGTAGTTGCCGGGGAAGGAGGAGCCGGTGCGCACCTCGAACCGGGTGACGTCGCCACCCTCCTCGTCGATCGCGACGAGTACGTCGTCCCGCTCGGCCCGCAACTGCGCGGTGAGCGCGGCCAGCTGACCGGGTGAGGCGATGTTGCGGCCGAACAGACCGACCGCGGAGAGACCTTCGCCGATCCGGCGCAGCAGCCAGTCCGGTGCGGTGATGCCGGTGAAACCCGGCTGGAGGACGGCGAGGGCGTCGCAGGTCACGGTGTCCGAGGAGCCACGTACGAAAGTCGTCATGAGCCGGTGCTATCCCTTCACCGCGCCGGCCGTCAGACCCGCGGCCATCTTACGCTGGACCAGGAGGAAGAGGATCACGATGGGAACTGCCATCATCGTGGCACCCGCCATCATCGGCGCGTACTCGGTGCCGTTCTTGGTGGTGAAGTTGCCCAGCCACACGGTGGCGGTCTGGTTCTGCTGGCTCATCAGCATCAGCGCGTACAGGTACTCGTTCCAGGCCTGGATGAAGGCGTAGACCGAGGTGGCGACCATGCCGGGGGCCAGCAGCGGGAAGACCACGCGGACGAAGGCGCCGGTGCGGCTGCAGCCGTCGACCATCGCCGCCTCCTCCAGCTCCTTGGGGATGTTGACGATGAACCCGCGCAGCGTCCACACCGTGAACGGGAGGACGAAGGTCAGGTACGTGATGATCAGGCCCGTGAGCCTGTCGTACTGGCCGAGGTCGTTCAGCAGCAGGAAGACCGGGATGATCATGGCGACGAGCGGGATCATCTGGACCGCGAGGATGCCGACGATCACGATCTTGCGGCCGCGGAAGGCGAACCGGGATATGGCGAGCGCGGCGAGCATGCCGACCGCGATACCGATGAGGACCACGACCAGCGAGACGGTCAGGCTGCGTCCCACCGGCCCCCAGAAATCGGCGATGTCCAGCGCCCGCCGGAAGTTCTCCAGCGTGAAGACGTGGGGGAAGAGGTGCGGGTCGGGGTCGATGGCGTCCTTGGCCGGCTTGAACGCCGTGTTCAGCATCCAGTAGACCGGGAAGCCCACGGTGACGAAGACAAGGAGGCCCAGCAGATTCCAGCCGAGCCTGCTCTTCCTGGGACGGCGGGTGGCGGCGGGAGCCGCGGTGGTCGAGGTCACTCCACCTCTCCGATCTTGAGCATCTGGCGCATGTAGACCGCGACCACAGCGAGCAGCAGGACTACGGTGACCAGCGCGATCGCCGAGCCGGTGCCGTAGTCGTTGACGACGAACGCCTTGTCGTACGAGTACGTGGTGAGCAGTTGGAACTCGGCCTCGGGGTGGCCGTTGCGCATCACGAAGACCTGCGGGAAGACACCCATGTCCCAGATCACCGAGAGCGTCGTCAGCATCACGATCAGGGGCTTGAGGATCGGCAGGGTGACGAAGCGGAAGACTCCCCAGGCGCCGGCGCCGTCGAGACGGGCGGCTTCCTCGAGCTCCTTGGGCACCTGGGTGAGGCCGGCACTGAGGGTGATCACGACGAACGGCACGGCGCCCCAGACCACCAGCAGGACGATCACGGCGAGTCCCTGGGGGCCGCTGGCGAACCAGTTGTGACCGACCATGTCGACCCCGGGCAGCTTGGAGAGCAGCCAGTTGAGTACGCCGTAGTCCGCGTCGAAGAGCCACTTGAAGATCGCGGTGGCGACGATGATGGGCATGCCCCAGCTCGCCACGAGCGCGATGTTGACCAGGGTCTTCATCCAGCCGGAGACGCGCTGCAGCAGCAGGGCGATCAGCATGCCGATGACCATGGTCAGGACCACGGCGCTGACGGCGAACACGACGGTCCGCAGGACGACGGCCCAGAACTCGCTGTTCCCGAGGATCTTGGAGAAGTTGTCGAAGCCGACGGACTCCGGTTCCTGGAAGCCCCACAGCTGGGGCTGGCCGAACTTCTGGAAGGAGAGGGTGACCAGCCTCACCAGCGGATAGCCGAGGACCAGGAGAAGGACGAGCAGGCACGGCGCGAGCAGCAGCCACGGCACTCCCGCCCCGCCCGCTGTCCTCCTGCCCGGCTTTGCGGGGGTGGCGGCGCCGGCCCCCTGCGGCGGCGATTGCCGCGTCGGCGGCACCTTGACGGTGGTTGTCTCTGCGGCACTCATCCCGTGCTCCTCAGCGGTCCCTCTCCCGGTACGGGCGGCAGGGCCCCGTCGAGGCGACGAGGCCCTGCCGATAGGTCACTTGGTGTTGATGACCTCGTCGATCGCGGCGTCCGCGGCCTTCGCGGCGTCCTCGGCCGACTTCTTGCCGGTGCCGATCTCCTGCAGCATGGTCTTGAGGATCTGGGCCTTCTCGACCTGCCCCCAGCCCGGCGCCATCGGCACGAACCAGTTGGACTCGGCAGCGGTGGCCGGGACGAGCGTCTTCGGGTCGTTCTTCAGGGTCGCCAGGTCCGTCTTGTTGTTGGGCAGGTTGCCCTTGGCGAGCAGACCCTTCTGGCCCCGGGCGCCGGTGAAGGCGTTGATCCACTCGGCCGCGACGTCCTGCGCCTTGGACTTGACCGGGACGGCCAGGTCGGAACCGCCGAGGAAGACGGGCAGGGCCTTGCCGGACGGACCGGGCATCACGAAGTTCTCGATCTTGTCGGCGAGCTTGCCGACCTTGTCGTTCTTCGGGTCCGCGGCGGTGCCGCCCTCCCAGGCCGCGCTGAAGATGGTCGCGGACTTGCCCTGGCCGAAGACGACCGGACGGTCGGCCTCGTCCTTCGTCTTGTCACCGTGCATGTACTTGTCGATGATCGACTTGTACTCATTGAGACCCTTGAGGGACTCGGCCGAGGAGAGGTTGGCCTTCCACGTGTCGCCGTCCTTCTTGGCGATGGAGCCACCGGCGTCGTAGACGAAGGACATCGCGGCGTACCAGTCGGGCGAAGGCTGGTACCAGGCGCTGAACTTGTCGCCCTTCTCCTCCTGGATCTTGTCCAGGGCGGAGGTGAGCTCCTGGTAGGTCTTCGGAGTGGCCTTCACGCCGACTTCGGCGGCGAGGTCCTTGCGCCAGGTGCCGACACGGCCACCGGCGTAGTACGGGACACCGTAGGTCTTGCCCTCGTAGGAGACGGACTCCTTGAGGCCGTCCAGCCACGCGTCCGACTGCTCGAACTTCTTCGGGTCGACCTCGGCGAAGGCACCCTTCACCATGTAGCCGAGCATCTCGGTGTTGCCCATCTCGACCACGTCCGGAGCCTTGTCCGTGGCGAGTACGGCGTCGAACTTGGCGTTCTTGTCCGGCCATCCGTAGTACTCGTGCTTGATCTTGATGCCCGGGTGCTGCTTGACGACCGCGTCGTCGGCCGCCTTCACCAGGTCGGGCCAGTTGTTCTGGGCGTCGACCGTCAGCCAGACGGTCAGCTCCTTGGCTTCGCCACCGGCCTTGTCCCCGCCCTTGTCCGAATCACCACAGGCCGCCAGGCCGACCATCATGCCCGCGACGCCTATTGCCGCGATGAGCTTGCGCTTCACGCCACCCTCCTCAGGGATGCCTGCAACCCCTGCCCTCCGCGAAGACCTACGCCGAGTACTGCCCGTGGGGCTGGGACCTGGTCTTTAATGGTTTAGACCAGTACCGGGAGCTTGGCCTAGACCTTTAGGGGTGTCAAGGGTGTATAAGAAGGGCTGTCGCGTCCGTTATCGGACCGACACCTGAGGGAGGGCGACGACCCGTGACCGGACCGTGCCACCATGTGAGCCGCGACAGACGGAGGAGCCGGTGACGGCAGCAGCGCAGGAGTCGGAGAGGCGGGCCATGACCACGGACGGGGGCGGCACCGAAGCCGAGAGCGGGGCACAGACCCGTACGGCACGCGTGCCCAAGTACTACCGGCTGAAGCGCCATTTGCTCGATATGACGGAAACGCTCCCGCCCGGCACCCCGGTGCCGCCGGAGCGCACACTCGCCGCGGAGTTCGACACCTCGCGCACGACGGTGCGGCAGGCCCTCCAGGAGCTGGTGGTCGAGGGCCGGCTGGAGCGCATCCAGGGCAAGGGCACCTTCGTGGCCAAGCCCAAGGTCTCCCAGGCCCTGCAGCTCACCTCGTACACCGAGGACATGCGGGCCCAGGGCCTGGAGCCCACCTCGCAACTGCTGGACATCGGGTACGTCACGGCCGACGACACCCTGGCAGGGCTGCTGGACATCTCGACCGGCGGGCGGGTGCTGCGCATCGAGCGGCTGCGGCTGGCCAGCGGCGAGCCGATGGCGATCGAGACGACGCACCTGTCGGCGAAGCGCTTCCCGGCGCTGCGCCGCAGCCTGGTCAAGTACACCTCGCTCTACACAGCACTGGCGGAGGTGTACGACGTCCATCTGGCCGAGGCCGAGGAGACGATCGAGACCTCGCTGGCCACCCCGCGCGAGGCAGGGCTGCTCGGTACGGACGTGGGCCTGCCGATGCTGATGCTCTCGCGGCATTCACGCGACACCAACGGCGAGCCGGTGGAGTGGGTGCGCTCGGTGTACCGGGGCGACCGGTACAAGTTCGTGGCCAATCTGAAGAGGCCGGTGGACTAGGAGTCCGATGGTGCGGCCCCGGGCGCGCTGCTCTCAGCCGACCAGCACCTCGGCCGCGGCAGTGCGCGAGACCCGGGTCGCACCATGCGTGACCGGATGTACGTCGCCGAGCGCGGCCCGCCCGGCGACGGCACGGCCGAACGGCCGGTCCGACCGGCGGCCGCACTTGGTGCAGGCCAATTCCGATATTGGCGTAGACCAACCAGAAGTGTCAAGGAGAATGAACCACCCATAGGCCCGAACTCGACTCCGCGAAAGGGCTGTTGAGGAAGCCTTACTCCTTGATTGCCGCACCCGAACGAGCCAGGGAATCTCCCGGAGACCGCGTAACTCGAAGAAGCCCCTTACGCGGAGTCGAAGTTGGACTGCGACGGCGCCATTGGTGCGGTCCGGCGGTACGTACGGGAATTGCTGGATGATTCGGCGTACGAGCGGTATGTCGCGCATGAGAGGTCCCACGTTCCGGCCGCGTCCGCGCCGTCCCGACGGGAATTCGAGCGGATGCGGACGGACCGACAGGAGTCGGACCCGTGTGCGGGGTTCCGCTGCTGCCGAAGTGTCACCGCACGCGACGCGACCAGAAGTCGTTGCCGTACCGATATACGGACGGGGGGTGACGCTGCGCGCACCCTCGCCTAGATTTCCTGCGCATTACACAGATGATGGGCGAGGAGACGGAGCCGCCGTATGTCAGCAGTGCCTGAGGCGCCACAAGCGCCGGAAGAGCCTGAAGCGCCGGAAGTGAAACAACCACTGATCACGCCGGTGCGTGTGGTCGTCGCCCTCTGTCTCTTCGCGCCGTTCGTGGCGATGCTCTGGGTCGGCTCGTACGCGAAGGTCGAGCCGATGTTTATCGGCATTCCGTTCTTCTACTGGTACCAAATGCTCTGGGTCCTCATCTCGACCCTTTTGACGATGATCGCGTACAAGCTGTGGCAGCGTGACCAGCGCGCCCGCAAGGGGGGTGCGTCGCAGTGAAGGACGGCGTGAACGGCGTAGCACTCGCCGTCTTCATCTTCTTCTTCCTGGCCGTCACGGTCATGGGCTTCCTGGCCGCGCGCTGGCGCAGGGCCGAGAGCGAGAGCCTCGACGAATGGGGCCTGGGCGGCAGGTCGTTCGGCACCTGGGTCACCTGGTTCCTGCTCGGCGGCGACCTGTACACGGCGTACACCTTCGTCGCCGTCCCCGCGGCGATCTACGCGGCGGGCGCGGCGGGCTTCTTCGCCGTCCCGTACACCATTCTCGTCTACCCGCTGATCTTCACCTTCCTGCCGCGTCTGTGGTCGGTCTCGCACAAGCACGGGTACGTCACCACCTCCGACTTCGTGCGCGGGCGCTTCGGCTCGAAGGGGCTTTCGCTGGCGGTTGCCGTCACCGGCATCCTTGCGACCATGCCGTACATCGCGCTTCAGCTGGTCGGCATCCAGGCGGTGCTCGATGTGATGGGCGTCGGCGGCGGCGAGGACACCAACTGGTTCATCAAGGACCTGCCGCTGCTGATCGCCTTCGGCGTGCTGGCGGCGTACACCTACTCCTCCGGTCTGCGGGCACCGGCGCTGATCGCGTTCGTCAAGGACACGCTGATCTACATCGTCATCGCGGTGGCGATCATCTACATCCCCATCAAGCTGGGCGGCTTCGACGAGATCTTCGCCAAGGCCGGTGACGCCTACGCGCAGATCAACCCGGCGACGGACAAACCGCGGGGCGCGCTCGTACCCGGGGAGATGGGCCAGTGGGGTTACGCGACCCTGGCGCTGGGCTCGGCGCTCGCGCTCTTCATGTATCCGCACTCGATCACGGCGACGCTCTCTTCGCGCAGCCGTGACGTGATCCGCCGCAACACCACGATCCTGCCGCTGTACTCGCTGATGCTGGGTCTGCTGGCACTGCTCGGCTTCATGGCGATCGCGGCCGGCATCAAGGTGCAGAACGGTCAGCTGGCGATCCCTCAGCTCTTCGAGACCATGTTCCCGGACTGGTTCGCGGGTGTCGCCTTCGCGGCGATCGGGATCGGCGCGCTGGTGCCGGCGGCGATCATGTCGATCGCGGCCGCGAATCTGTTCACCCGGAACATCTACAAGGACTTCATCAAGCCCGATGCGACACCGGCGCAGGAGACCAAGGTCTCCAAGCTGGTCTCGCTGCTGGTGAAGGTGGGAGCGCTGGCCTTCGTCCTGACCATGGACAAGACGGTGGCGATCAACTTCCAGCTGCTCGGCGGCATCTGGATCCTCCAGACGCTGCCGGCGCTGGTGGGCGGCCTGTTCACCCGCTGGTTCCACCGCTGGGCGCTGCTGGCGGGCTGGGCGGTCGGCATGATCTACGGCACGGCGGCGGCGTACGGCGTGGCGAGCCCCACCCAGAAGCACTTCGGCGGCTCGTCCGCGGAGATTCCGGGTATCGGCGAGATCGGCTACATCGGCCTGACGGCGTTCGTGCTGAACATGCTGGTGACGGTGGTCATGACGTTTGTCCTGCGGGCGGCCAAGGCTCCGGAGGGCGTCGACGAGACGGACCCGTCGGACTACACGGCGGACGCGGGCGACCCCGGCGTCCGGACCGAGCTCCCCAAGGCAACGGCGGGCGCGGGTCACTGACCGCGGCCTCGACGCAAGGGCCGTCGCGCTTCCCGACAGGGGCGCGGCGGCCCTTGCGCGTTGGCCGACGCGAGGCCTTGCGCGTTGGCCGACCCGAGGGGCTGAAGCGTCAGCCCGTCCGGCGATCGGGGACACTCCCGAAGGCCGTACGGGGTCCGGAGCTTGCCCGGTTTCGGGAAGAGGCAGGCAGGGGAAGCCCACCGGCCCACACGCACCTCTCCGAGTCGCGCCCTCCTCCATACGCGGGCCACGACACAACATGTGGGGGGTGCGTCATCAAGCGGCCCCCACATGTATGCTCATGCTCGCTGTCGCCGCAGGGGAATCCGGTGCGAATCCGGAACTGTCCCGCAACGGTGTGAAGTGGTGCGCTTTGTCGTACCTGGTCAGTCCGAAGACCTGCCGACGGTGCATCCGGCTCGACCGAACCGGATGCCGAGACGTCCGGGCCTCGCGGTTGGGCCGGTGGATGCCGTGCGGTGTGCTGCCCTTCTGCGGGCACGTACACGCCCGTACGGCCTTCCCCCTCCCCCCGCCGGCCCAGAGCCGAGCGAGGGAGAGCACCACGTGACCATCGCGCCAGCCGATCCGGCTTCAGGCATTTCCGACCAGGTGGCGGACGGCCCCGGGACCGCGCTTCTGCGGACCCTGACCGACCTCACCGCGGATCTGCCCGACACCGACCCGGGCCGTGTCGCCGCCGCCGCACTGCGCGGCCGCAACGCCGCATCGGACGCTGCCGAGTTGCGAGGCCTCGCCACCGACGCGGCCGCGGGCCTGATCTCCGAGGACCCTGCCTACTCGCGGCTCGCAGCCCGCCTGCTGACCCGTCACATCGCGGACGAGGCAGCCGGGCAGGGCGCGGTGGCCTTCTCCGCCTCCGTCGCGGTCGGCCATCGCGAAGGCCTGATCGCCGACCGCACGGCCGAGTTCGTGGAGCTCCACTCCGCACACCTGGACGCTCTGATCGACCAGGCCGCCGACGACCGCTTCGGGTACTTCGGGCTGCGGACGCTCTACAGCCGCTACCTCCTGCGGCACCCCCTCACCCGCCAGGTGATCGAGACGCCGCAGCACTTCATGCTGCGCGTCGCCTGCGGACTGGCCGAGGACACCTCGGTACGCGCCCTGGACGAAGTCGCCTCGCTGTACGGGCTGATGAGCCGGCTCGACTACCTCCCCTCCTCCCCCACGCTCTTCAACTCCGGCACCCGCCACCCGCAGATGTCGTCCTGCTATCTGCTGGACTCTCCGCTGGACGAGCTCGACTCGATCTACGACCGCTACCACCAGGTCGCGCGCCTGTCCAAGCACGCCGGCGGCATCGGGCTCTCGTACTCCCGTATCCGTGCCCGCGGTTCGCTGATCCGCGGCACCAACGGCCACTCCAACGGCATCGTGCCGTTCCTGAAGACCCTTGACGCCTCGGTCGCCGCCGTGAACCAGGGCGGCCGGCGCAAGGGCGCCGCCGCGATCTACCTGGAGACCTGGCACGCGGACATCGAGGAGTTCCTCGAGCTGCGTGACAACACCGGTGAGGACGCGCGGCGTACGCACAACCTGAACCTCGCGCACTGGATCCCGGACGAGTTCATGCGCCGTGTCGAGGCCGACGCCGACTGGTCGCTGTTCTCCCCCGCCGAGGTGCCGGCCCTGGTCGACCTGTGGGGCGACGAGTTCGACGCCGCGTACCGCAAGGCGGAGGCCGAAGGGCTGGCGCGCAAGACCATCCCGGCCCGCGAGCTGTACGGCCGGATGATGCGCACGCTCGCCCAGACCGGCAACGGCTGGATGACCTTCAAGGACGCCTCCAACCGCACGGCCAACCAGACGGCCGAGCCCGGCAAGGTCGTCCACTCCTCGAACCTGTGCACCGAGATCCTGGAGGTGACGGACGACGGCGAGACGGCCGTCTGCAACCTCGGTTCGGTCAACCTGGGTTCGTTCGTGGTGGAGGGGCCCGACGGCGGGGATCTGGACTGGGCGCGGCTGGACGAAACCGTCCACACCGCCGTCACCTTCCTGGACCGGGTCGTCGACATCAACTTCTACCCGACCGAGCAGGCCGGGCGCTCCAACGCCCGCTGGCGGCCGGTGGGCCTGGGCGCGATGGGCCTCCAGGACGTCTTCTTCAAGCTCCGTCTCCCCTTCGACTCGCCCGAGGCGAAGGCGCTCTCCACGAAGATCGCCGAGCGGATCATGCTCGCGGCCTACGAGGCGTCCTGCGACCTCGCGGAGCGCAACGGCCCGCTGCCCGCGTGGTCCGAGACCCGCTCGGCGCGCGGCGTACTGCACCCCGACCACTACGACGTCGAGCGGAACTGGCCTGAGCGGTGGGACGCGCTGCGCGCCCGTATCGCGAAGACCGGCATGCGCAACTCGCTGCTGCTCGCCATCGCGCCGACCGCGACCATCGCGTCGATCGCCGGTGTCTACGAGTGCATCGAGCCGCAGGTCTCCAACCTCTTCAAGCGCGAGACGCTGAGCGGTGAATTCCTCCAGGTCAACGCCTACTTGGTGGAGGATCTGAAGAAGCTGGGCGTGTGGGACGCACAGTCGCGTGAGGCGCTGCGCGAGGCGAGCGGCTCGGTACAGGGCTTCAGCTGGATCCCGGAGGACGTCCGCGCGCTGTACCGCACGGCCTGGGAGATCCCGCAGCGCGGCCTGATCGACATGGCCGCGGCCCGTACGCCGTACCTGGACCAGAGCCAGTCCCTGAACCTCTTCCTGGAGACGCCGACCATCGGGAAGCTCAGCTCGATGTACGCGTACGCCTGGAAGCAGGGTCTGAAGACGACGTACTACCTGCGCTCGCGTCCGGCGACGCGCATCGCGCGTGCGGCCGGCGGCGGTGCTGCGGCCGCCGCAGCGCCCGCCCCCATCCCCCTGCAGCAGGCCTCCGCGCCCGACGCCGACGCGATCGCCTGCTCCCTTGAGAACCCTGAGTCCTGCGAGGCCTGCCAGTAATGAGCTCCACCGAAAAGAACCTTCTCGACCCGGGCTTCGAACTGACCCTGCGTCCGATGCGCTACCCGGACTTCTACGAGCGCTACCGCGACGCGATCAAGAACACCTGGACGGTGGAGGAGGTCGACCTCCACTCCGACGTGACCGACCTCTCCAAGCTCAGCCCCGGTGAGCAGCACATGATCGGGCGACTGGTAGCGTTCTTCGCGACGGGCGACTCGATCGTCTCCAACAACCTGGTGCTCACCCTCTACAAGCACATCAACTCCCCCGAGGCGCGGCTGTATCTCTCGCGCCAGCTGTTCGAGGAGGCCGTGCACGTCCAGTTCTACTTGACGCTGCTGGACACCTACCTCCCCGACCCGGACGACCGGGCGGCCGCCTTCGACGCGGTCGAGGAGATCCCATCGATCCGCGAGAAGGCCCAGTTCTGCTTCAAGTGGATGGACTCGGTCGAGAAGATCGACCGGCTGGAGACGAAGGCCGACCGCCGCCGCTTCCTGCTGAATCTGATCTGCTTCGCGGCCTGCATCGAGGGGCTGTTCTTCTACGGCGCCTTCGCGTACGTCTACTGGTTCCGCTCGCGCGGCCTGCTGCACGGCCTGGCCACCGGCACCAACTGGGTGTTCCGCGACGAGACCATGCACATGAACTTCGCCTTCGAGGTCGTGGACACGGTCCGCAAGGAGGAGCCGGAGCTCTTCGACGACGCGCTCCAGCAGCAGGTCACCGACATGCTGAAGGAGGCCGTCGAGGCGGAGCTGCAGTTCGGCCGCGACCTGTGCGGTGACGGCCTGCCGGGCATGAACACCGAGTCGATGCGCGAGTACCTCCAGTGCGTCGCCGACCAGCGGCTGACGCGGCTGGGCTTCGCTCCGGTGTACGGCTCGGAGAACCCGTTCTCCTTCATGGAGCTGCAGGGCGTCCAGGAGCTGACCAACTTCTTCGAGCGCCGCCCCTCCGCCTACCAGGTGGCGGTCGAGGGTTCGGTCGGCTTCGACGACGACTTCTAGACCTCCGGGATTCCGGAGAACCGGGGGAACGGGGAACCGGGGGAACGGGGAACCGGGGGAACGGGGAACCGGGGGAACGGGGGAACGGGGGAACGGGGGGCGCGCCACCGGGTGCGTACGGCCTGCATAGGGTGCCTGGCATGGGTGTTCTTGCGCGTACGCGCCTGGTGGCGTGTGCGGCTGCGGTACTGACCGTGGCCGCGGGGCTGGGAATCAGGGGTGCGGCGACGGGCGAGGCCGCCAAGTACGCGGGGGACGCGCTCTACACCGTGCTCGTCCACACCCTGGTGGTGCTGATCGCTCCCCGGGTGAAGCCTCTGGCGGCCGCCGCGACAGCTCTGGCGTTCAGTTGCGCCGTCGAGCTGCTTCAGCTCACGCAGTTCCCGGCCGAACTGGCCGCGCGGAACCCGCTCGCCCGGCTCGTGCTGGGCTCCACCTTCAATGCGCCCGACCTGCTCTGGTATGCGGTGGGCGCAGTCTGCGCCGGGCTGGTCCACTCCTTCGTGTCCGCCCGCGTTCCCGTCGCGGGGCGGCGCGCCGCCTGACGCAGCTGGCGGTCGATGGCCCGGTCTCTGGCGTGCCCGACCAGCGACGGAAGGACGACAAGCCCGAAAAGGGCCAGTACGAAGAGGTACTCCAGGAATGTGTTCATGCACTCCACTGTCGCCCTCGCGGGCCAGGAAAGTCAGTGGCAGGACTGTCATCAACCATCGAATTACTGCCACACTGGTTGCATGCTGAAAAACGTGGCTGCCGTCCTGCTGGACGGAGTGCACCCCTTCGAGCTCGGCGTCGTCTGCGAGGTGTTCGGCCTCGACCGCGGGGACGTCGGACTGCCTGTCTACGACTTCACGGCCGTCTCCGTCGACGGCCCCACCCTGCGCACGCACGCCGGGTTCACCATCAGCACCCCGTACGGACTCGAACAGCTCGCGCAGGCCGACCTCATCACCATCCCCACCGGCGGTCTGCACGAGAGCCGTGAGTACCCGGAGGAGCTGCTGACCGCCCTGCGCGACGCCGTGGACCGCGGCGCCCGGGTGCTCAGCGTCTGCACCGGCGCGTTCGTGCTGGGCGCCGCGGGACTGCTCGACGGCCGCCGCTGCACCACCCACTGGCGGCATACCGGAGAGCTGGCCCGCCGCCATCCGCGGGCCCTCGTCGACCCCGATGTGCTGTACGTCGACGAAGGGCCGGTGATCACCGCGGCCGGCACTGCGGCGGGGATCGACGCCTGCCTGCATGTCGTACGCCAGGAGCACGGCCCCGAGGTCGCCAACAACGTCGCCCGCCGGATGGTGGTGCCGCCACACCGCGACGGGGGCCAGGCGCAGTACATCGAGCGCCCTCTGCCGCGCACCCAGTGCGACACGGTCGGCGACGTGCTGTCCTGGATGGCGCGTCACCTGGACGAGGAGATGACCGTCGAACAGCTCGCCACCCGGGCCCATATGTCGCCGCGCACCTTCGCCCGCCGCTTCCAGCAGGAGACGGGCACGACTCCCTACCGCTGGCTGCTGCGTCAACGGGTTCTGCTGTCACAGGAGTTGCTGGAGACGACCGACGACACGGTGGACGCGATCGCGGGCCTGGCCGGCTTCGGCAACGCGGCGGGGCTGCGCCACCACTTCCTCCGTACGCTCGGCACCACCCCGAACGCCTACCGCCGCACCTTCCGAGGCCCGGCGCATCGGGTCGCGTGAGGCCCGGTACGCCCGGTGCACCGTGAGGCCCGGTGCACCGTGCGGCCCGGCGCACCGGGTCGCGTGATCAGATGCCGCAACTCGACGCGGACCAGAAGCGGCTCGCGCGGTGGTCGACGTGCGTGTGGTCGCCGTGGCCCGGGTAGCCGGGGCCCAGGATCCCGTTGAACCCGTGGTTGCGGGCCTGCTGCGCCAGCGTGCACAGGGAGTGCGGGCCTGCGCCCAGATCCGCCGCGTCACCGTACAGATGACGGCTGCTCGCCGCGCCGCCGACCGCGTCGTTGCAGGCGTGCGAGCGGAAGCCGCTGGTCACGGTGACGGGCTGGTCGCCGAGCGCATGCCGCAGGGCCTCCAGCTTCCACATGGTGCGCAGCGCGTTGGACTTGGCGGTCGCGGCGCTCACCGCCCCGCCCGCCCAGGTGCTGTTGCAGTCGTTGAGCTCGCTGTAGTTGAAGTGGACGGGCGTGCAGTCGTCGTCCTGGAGCGCGTAGAGCTTGGTGAAGGTGCCGGGTCCCGCCACGCCGTCGGCGCCGAGCCCGTACGCCGACTGGAACCGCTTGACCGCCGCGGTGGTCGCAGGGCCGTAGTCACCGTCGACGGCGAGCACCCCGCCGGATCCGGGATATCCGGCGACCCGGATCTGCAGCTGGGTGACATCGGCGCCGGATGCGCCCTGGGAGAGCGTGCGTGTCCAGGTGTAGCAGCCGTCCGCCTGGGCGGTGCCGGCCGTTGCCACGACCCCGACCAAGGATGCCACCATGAGCATGACAATAGAGAGCAGGAGTCGTGCGGTACGCCGGAACATCGGGCCTCCATACCGTGGGAGCGGTGTACCGCAGAGACTGACGGGACGGCCGATGCGCGTCAACAGGGCCCGGCCGGGCGTCATTTGTCCGTCCAATGACGGCGAAGGGCCCCGCTCTCCACGGAGCGGGGCCCTTCGTCAGCCGTACGTCTCAGCTGTCACGTCTCAGCTGTCACGTCACGTCTCAGCTGTTCGGGACGGTCTCGTACCGCGGCGTGCCCTCTTCCATCTGCCGCAGCGCGTCCTTGCGGTCCCGCTTCGAGAGCCGGTCGATGTACAGGTAGCCGTACAGATGGTCCGTCTCGTGCTGCAGGCAGCGGGCGAAGTACCCCGTGCCGCGCACCGTGATCTCGTTGCCCTCGGCGTCCTGCCCGCGCACCACCGCGTAGTCGGGGCGCGCCAGCTCCGCGTACGCCGTCGGGACCGACAGGCAGCCCTCGTTGGCCTCTTCCAGGACGCGGTGCTCGGCCGGCAGCTCCTCGAGCACCGGGTTGCAGACGACGCCCACGTGACGTACGCCGTCGTCGTCCGGGCAGTCGTAGACGAAGACCTTCCGGTCCACGCCGATCTGGTTGGCGGCCAGGCCCACACCCTCCGCCGTCCGCTGGCTGGCGAACATGTCGTCGATGAGCGCGGCGAGCTTGTCGTCGAACTCGGTGACGTCCTTGCACTCCTTGTGGAGCACCGGATTGCCGACGACCGTGATCGGACGGGACGTGCCGCGCTCGCGGTAAGCGAGCTCGCGCTCCTCGCAGTCCTCCGTGTCCACGACGAAACCATCGTTGACCTGCTGGTCCGTCTCCTGCTGCGCCATGTCCGCTTCTGCGCCTTCCTCAGTACCCGATGCGATGTGCCCGTACAGCCTACGGCCAGGGATCAGCAGACTTCCTCGAGATCCCGCCACTCGCGGGTATCCGGGCTGTCGGCGACCCAGCCGTCCAGCAGGCCTCGTACGAGCCCGGCGGGCGCAGCGATCCCGCACTCGCGCTCGGGTGACCACAGCTCGCCGGCCGTGCGGTGGCCCAGCGGACCCGGGTGGCCCGGCTCGCTGTGATCGTGCGGGTCGAGGTGCTCGCCCTCGCCCTCGGCACTCGGCATCCGGCTCTCCGAACAGGCCCGGCACAGCAGCCGCACGGACGAGGACCAGTCCTCGGCGGCGAATCCGGCATCGGAGGCGAGCTGCTCCAGGGCGTCCCGGTCGGCTTCGGTCGTGGCCTCCAGAAGGACCACCCAGGTGGGTACGGGAGAGGGCGCCCAGAGCTCGATCTCGTCGAAGACGGGGTACGACGGGCCTGCGGTGGTGGTGCGCTCTCCGTGGGGCACGCCGTCGTGGAGCACAACCTCCCCCCAGCGCCGCCCGGAGGACGGCAGCGGGATCGACAGCACTTCTATCCGTGCCGGATCGAGCCTGCGGCCCCACACCACCTCGGCCTCGCCCTCGGGCGAGAGGCGGACGGCCGCGCTGCCCAGCTCCATACCGACCGGCTCGCCGTCCGCGGCGGCCGCGCCCGGCACCTTGAGTCCGTACGCCTGCCAGGCCCGACGGGCCAGTGGCCAGTCCTGGAGGGCGGTGGCGGCGATCCCGACGTTCCACCAGTCGGGCGCGCCCGACTCCTTGTCCAGCAGCGCGACGGCGCGCAGGCCGGCGGCGCGCGCCTGCTCCCAGTCGTGCCGGAACTTGTGCAGCAGCGCCAGATTGAACCAGGACTCGGAGAGCCAGGGCTCAAGGTCCGCCGCTCGTGTCAGCAACGCGCCCGCGTCCTCGTACCGGCCGTCGCCGATCAGCGTGAACGCGCGGTCGGTGGCCTGCCGCCACGAGGCGGAGGGCCGATGCCGTACCTTCCCGAAGATCCTCACGATTCCCGCCTGCCGGTCGCTCGGGTCACTGCCCCCGGACACCCTCTTCTTCGGACACCCTCTTCTTCGCATCCAACCATGCCCGGTCGCAGGCTCGCTCATTACCCATGGGTTACGCAGGTGAGGAGGGGGCCAGACCGCCCCGGGCGAGGACTCTGGCAAGGGATTCGACGACCTCGGGCTGGTAGTCGCGCCCGGTGCCGAGCCGCAGTTGCTCCAGTGCGGTGAGCGCCCCTCCCGCACTGTCGCCCGCAAGATCGTCGTACGCGTTGACGACCCGGACGATCCGGGCGGGCAGCGGCTGTTCCCGGTACGGGTCGGCCTGCAGCTCCACGACGACGGCCACAGCGGCGGGAACACCGGTCTGGCGTACCACAGCACCCCCCAGAAGTGCGATCCGGCGCTGCTCGGCGACGGGCAGGGGGGCGGTGGCCCCGTCCGGAACCGGATCCACCAGCGACAGCTGTCCGATGTCGTGCATCAGGGCCGCGTACTCCAGAACGGTCAGATCGGGCCCGGAGAGCCCCAGCTCGCGCCCGACGGCGGTGCTCAGGGCGGCGACCCGGCGGGCGTGGCCGGGCTGGGTGTATCCGGCGATCTCGGTGGCCCGGGCGAGGGAGGCGATGGTCTGCCGGTAGGTGGTCCTGACCGCGGCGTACCGCCGGAAGGACAGCTGGGTGAGGAGCAGGGGCACACAGAAGACGGGCAGCGCCCACAGTCCGGCGACGGCGACGGCGAGGGCCATCACCGCTCCGGTGGCGCAGACCACGGAGCCGATGCCGAGGAGGGCCCTGAGCTCGTCGCGGAGGAGGGGTCCGTACGGATAGCCGGTGCGGGCGCGGAGCATCGCGGCGGCGAGGACGGCGTCGCAGAGGGCGGTCAGCAGGAGCAGCACCAGGAGAAAGACGGCGAAGTACGCCCCGTGCCCGAGCCGGCGCTCCAACTCTCCGGAGTTGTACAGCGGTTGGAAGCACACGGCGGCGAACCCGACGGTCAGCACCCGCCGCGCCACATGATCGAGCGCGGGCCCGCTCCCGCGCGCCACGTGCGGCACGGCTCCGGCGAGCGCGGCCGCGACTACGACGGCGACGACCTGAAGGACTCCATGGGTGGTGGCCTGCCCGGCGCACTCCCCGAGCAACGCGTACGCAAGCGCCCCGGCGGCCCCGAGCGGCGCGGGCTCCCTCCCCCATGGCTCTTCGAGCATGGGAGGTGCCCCCACCCCGGGCAGGGCGCCCCACCGCGCAATCTCCCCGACGACGATGAATGCCCCGAAGGCGAGCGCGTTCCCGGGCTGATCGACGCCCGCCCACAGCGTCCGGGTGAGCCCAACGCCGGTGAGCAACGCGGCAGCAACGTACACAACCCCGACAACACCACTGCGGCCACTGCCGCCGCCACCCCGGCGCATCACCCCCCACCCGCTTCCGCCGCCCGGCTCCGCGGGCGGCGACCGGAACCGCTGCTGCCCGCGGAGCCGACGGGCAGGGCACACCGGTGGACTGCGGGGCCCGAAGCCCCGCCCGCGGGGAGTCCGCCCCGGCCGGGACGTGAGACGGCCTCGGTCGTGGCCGGCCGGTCGAAGCCGGAGTGGCATCCCGCCGGGTACGCGGGCGCAGCCCCACGGCGCGAAGCTGCCGCACGGGGCAGGGGCCGGGAGGGCAAGGGCCCGGAGGCCAGGGGCCGGGAGGCCGGGGTCTCACCCTCAGTTCCGGGAAGGGGCGGGGTGAGGGAGGCGTCCCCGCCCGCGCCCCTGGGGCCGGCCCTCACCCCGCCCCGCCCACCGCGTCACCCGTCCCGCGAACCGACGTCCTCGCGGGCCCCGACTCCGGCTCCGGCCACGGCGGGACGTTTCCTCGCAGGTCCAGTCCCTCCGGCCGCAGGTCCAGCCCCTCCGGCCGCAGCGCCGCCCCCACCCCCACCGGCTCGTCCGACGTCACCGCCGTCTCCCATCCGTGCCGATCCAGCGCCCGCGCCAGCGCCCGTACCATCTGCGGGTCGAACTGCGTCCCCGCGCACCGCTTCAGCTCCTCCAGCGCCACTTCCACCGGCCGCGCCCGCCGGTAGCACCTGGTCGAGGTCATCGCGTCGAACGCGTCCGCCACCGCCACCACCCGCGCGAACTCCGGGATCTGGCACCCCACGAGCCCGTACGGATACCCGCTCCCGTCCAGCCGCTCGTGATGGTGCAGGATCGCCGCCCGCGCCTCCCCCAGGAACCCGATGCCGCGCACCATCTCGTGCCCGTACTCCGGATGCAGCTCGATCACCCGCCGCTCGTCCGGTGTCAGCGGCCCGTCCTTGCGCAGCACCCGCGTCGGCACCCCCAGCTTTCCCACGTCATGGAGGATCCCGGCGAACCGGAGCAGTTCGAGACGCCCCTCGTCCATGCTCAGTTCGCGTGCGATCAGCACGGACGCCCGCCCCACCCGCTCGCTGTGCCCGCGGGTGTACTTGTCCTTGAGGTCGACGGCCTGCACCAGCGCCCGGATCGTGGCCTGATGGGCCGCGCGCTCCCGGTGGTACTGGGCGAAGATCCAGCAGGAGACGTACATCGGCAGCAGGACGAAGAGCGCGGACAACGGCCCGTACGGGCTGCGCCACAGCACCGCCATCATCAGTCCGGCGAGCCCGTGCACACAGTGCGGCGCCAGGGAGCGCAGCAGCAGCCCGCGCCAGGCGGTCCGTACGGGGAGCCGTTCCGCGGTGGCGAGGATGCCGCCGTCGAGCGCGGTCAGCACCAGGCAGAAGCCGAGCGCACCACCGACGGCCGGCAGCAGCGCATACGGAAAGTCGGGGGCCCGCAGTGCACGCGCCCCGTCCAGCAGCAGATACACCTGCCCCGCGCCCCAGGTGGCGAGCGCCAGCTGTGCCGCGCGCCAGACCCGCCGCACCCCCGCGGGCCGCTGGTCCACCCGTCCCACCAGCGCGCCGGGCACGGCGACGAGCGCGGCCGCGGCGGGCGGCAGCAGAAAGGCGGCGGCGAGCACTACAGGGAGGAACGATCCGGCACCTACCGGCACGGAGCCGCCGAGATAGCGGCAACGGGCGGGCATCTCGCACACGGCGTACAGGCCGGCGAGCAGCAGCACGGCGCTCCACGGCACCCCGGCACCCCCGGCGGTCCCCGCCCACGGCTTCCACGCGGCCGGCACCGGCAACGCCGGCAACGCGCACACCGCGGCGCAGAACACGGCGACCAGAATGTACGCACGTGCCGCTCTCGGTATGGCCCTCACTGCCCGCCCCCACTCCTCAAATCGAGCGCCAGGCTAGCGACTTGAGGAGTGAGGGGCGGCCGGATGCACCCTATTCGCACCTACGGGTGACATCCGCACCAACGCAAAGGGTGCGCCGCGGCAACAAACCGCAGCGCACCCAGTGCACATGTGCGACAGACACGACGCCCACGTCGCGAGTCGCCTACTCCTTGACGACGCTCGGCACTTCCGCGCCGGCGACCGCCACATCCTCATCGGGCACGGCCTGCCCCGACCGGATCAGGTCGATGCGCCCCATGACCTTGGCCCGCAGATCGCTCGGCACGTCATCATGCCCGCAGCACCGCTTGACCAGCTTCTTCACCGCCTGCTCGAGCCCGTACTTCTCCAGGCACGGGGAGCACTCCTCGAAGTGCACCTCGAACTTGGTGCAGTCGCTGTCGGGCATTTCATGGTCGAGAAACTCATAGAGATGGTCCAGGACCTCTGAGCAGTCTGTCTCGTGCGGCTCTCCGCAGCTCATGAGCCTGAGCCTTTCGCTTCGTTCGACTCCCCCGCACCGGCCGGGACGAGCCCGCGGTCACGGGCGTAGTCCTCCAGCATGCCGCGCAGTTGACGGCGGCCCCGGTGCAGGCGGGACATCACCGTACCGATGGGTGTACCCATGATGTCCGCGATCTCCTTGTACGCAAAGCCCTCTACATCGGCGAGATAGACCGCGATGCGGAACTCTTCGGGGATCGCCTGCAGCGCTGCCTTGACGTCCGAATCCGGCAGATGGTCGAGCGCCTGCGACTCGGCGGAACGCAGTCCGGTCGACATGTGCGACTCGGCGCGCGCGAGCTGCCAGTCCTCGATCTCCTCGGCGGCGCTGCGCTGGGGCTCCCGCTGCTTCTTGCGGTACGAGTTGATGAAGGTGTTCGTGAGAATCCGGTACAGCCACGCCTTGAGGTTCGTGCCCTCGCGGAACTGGTGGAAGGATCCGTACGCCTTGGCATACGTCTCCTGCACAAGATCCTCGGCATCGGCCGGATTGCGCGTCATGCGCAGCGCGGCCGAGTACATCTGGTCCAGGTAACCGAGGGCGTCCCGCTCAAAACGGGCATTGCGCTCGGCGGTCGTCTCCTCGGACTGCTCCGCCTGGCCGTCGTCGGTCCCTGCGTCGGTCCCAGTGACCGGACCCACCTCCTCCAACGCTTTGGCGAGGCCGAATGCGGACCCGCTCGAATCGGAGGATAGACGACGATCCGCCCCGCCCGCCGCCCGAACGGGTGCGGTCTTGGCCGCGGAAAGCACCGTCCACTCCAGGTCAGCGGCGTGCGAGCGGCTCGGGCAGATGGTCGAACCCATGCGACGTACTCCCTACTCCGTGCTCTGTTTACTGGCGTCCTTCGACATCCGGCACAACAGTGACCGCGGACTCAGCATTCCCGGAGGCCCCGCACCCAGGTGCGGACTGCGTCCGTGATGATCCTCACGACCTCGTCCTCCGCCATCCCGGCGCGCTTGGGCACGGCGAACCCGTGATCCCCGTACGGGACTTCCACGAGCCGGTACTCCCCCTCGGGGAACTCCTCAGGCTTGCCGAAGGGGTCGTTGCCGCCCTGTACGACGAGGGTGGGCACGCCGGCTCCGAGCAGTTCGTCCGCGCGGGACTTCTCGGGCCGGCCGGGCGGGTGCAGCGGAAAACTCAGTGCGAGCACGCCGACGGCGCCGAGCTCACCGGCGGTCCGGCAGGCGACACGCGCCCCGGCGCTGCGCCCCCCGGCGACGACGGGCAGCCCGGGCGCGGCCAGCGCGGGCCAGATGCCGCGCCACCCCACGTCGAGGGTCTTCGGAGCGGGCGCCACCTTCTTCCCGGCAACCCGCCACGGCTGCTCCACGAGCGCGACAGTGACGCCGTCGGCGGGCAGGGCGCGGGCGATTCCCTGCAGATCCCGCGCCTCGATCCCGCCCCCGGCCCCATGACTGAGCGCAACCACGAGCCGCGCACGCTTACCCGGATACCAGGTGACACGGGCGTGGCCCGCGCCGGTCTCAACAGTCTCGATCCGACTCACGCGCCCCATCCTGCCGGTCGGGGCGACAGGGGGAGGCCTTCCCACCGGCCAGCCGTTGTTGTGTCGCGAGAGCCGTGAGGGTACGGACGACTCCCCCGTCGCTCGCCGGGGCTCTGGGGGGGCATCCCCGGTTCCGGGAAGGGGCGGGCCAGGGGAAAGTCACCCGTCAGAACAGCGTGCCCTCCTCCGGCGCAGCCAGCTCCTCCAGCAGCTCCGGCCCGTTGTTGCGCACATTGCTCACCGCCGTCGTCACCGGATACGCCCGCATCAGCCCACCCGGTGGCGCCTCCAGCAGCGCCCGTACTTCCTCCACCCCCGTACGGGCCGGGTCCAGCCACGCGTCCCACCGGTCCGGCGTCAGCATCAGCGGCATCCGCGGGTGGATGTCCGACAGCGATCGCGGCCCCTCCGCCGGCGCCACCCCCAGCGGTCCCGTCTCCGCCTCCGTAGTGATCACCGAGCACGTCACCCACCAGGCCTGCGAGTGGTCGTCCGGCAGCGTCCGGTCGCGCCAGAACTCGTAGAGACCGGCCATCGCGAACACCGACCCGTCCGACGGCGTCACGAAGTACGGCTGCTTCCTCGGCCGCTTCTTCTTCCCCTCGACCTCCAGCTCCCGCTCTCCGGCCCCGGTCACCCACTCGTAATAGCCGTCCGCCGGCAAAATGCAGCGCCGCGAGAGGAAGGGCTTACGGAACGACGGCTTCTCGTGCACCGTCTCCGCCCGCGCGTTGATCATCCGCGCCCCGCCCTCCGGCGACTTCGCCCAGGACGGTACGAGTCCCCACTTCAACGCCCGCAGCTGGCGAACCGGACGCCGGTCCTCGGCGTCCTTAACAGGACGTTCGAGAATCGCGTAGACGTCCTTCGTGGGGGCCACGTTCCAGTCGGGCGCCAGCGTCTCCTCCGGCTCCCACTTCTCGACCTGGAAGAGGCCTGCGAGATCCTCGGGCCTACGACTCGCTGCATACCGTCCGCACATAAGTGCCAGACTGCCACCCCCGCCCGCCGCCCGAGGAGCCGCCCGAGAAATGGCCATCACACAGTCCGCCACCGATCTGTGGGACCGCGTCTTCGGCACCCAGCCCGCCCCCGACGAGTGGCTCGTCATCGTCACCGGCCTGGTCGCCCTCGTCGCCGTCATACCGCGCCCCCTCTGGCGCCTCTCCCGCAACGCCATCACCATCGCCCACGAAGGCGGCCACGGCCTCGTCGCCCTGCTCACCGGCCGCCGCCTCGACGGCATCCGGCTGCACTCCGACACCAGCGGCCTCACCGTCAGCCGTGGCAAGCCCACCGGCATCGGCATGATCCTGACCGCCGCCGCGGGTTACACCGCCCCGCCCCTGCTCGGCCTCGGCGGCGCCTGGCTGCTCGCCGCGCACCACATCACCCTGCTCCTCTGGCTGGCCACCGCCCTGCTCATCGCCATGCTGGTCATGATCCGCAATGCGTACGGCGCACTCACGGTGATCGTCACGAGTGCCGCCTTCCTTCTCGTCTCCTGGCTGACCGGCCCCGACGTCCAGGCCGGGTTCGCCTACGCCGCCGTCTGGTTCCTGCTGCTCGGCGGCGTACGACCGGCCTTCGAGCTCCAGTCCAAGCGCCGTCACGGCGGCGCCCCCGACTCGGACGCCGATCAGCTCTCCCGGCTGACCCATGTCCCGCCCGCGATGTGGCTGTTTCTCTTCCACGCGGTGTCGCTGTGTTCACTGATCGGCGGCGGCCGCTGGCTGGTGGGCCTGTGAACGACCACGAAACCCACTACCACTCCTGGGTTACGCCCCGATTTCGGCACATTTGATCAAGATCCGGGTCTCCGCCGAGCCACTAAAGTGATGGCCATGACCGAAAGCTCCGTGCACCCCGCCCTCTGGCCCGCCCCCTACGCGACCGGAGCCGTCGAAGCCACCGTCACCGTGCCCGGCTCGAAATCGGTCACCAACCGCGCACTGGTGCTCGCCTCCCTCGCCGCCGAACCGGGCTGGCTGCGCCGCCCGCTGCGCTCCCGCGACACCCTGCTGATGGCCGAGGCACTGCGCGCGCTCGGCGTCGGCATCGAGGAGGGTGTGGGCCCCGACGGCGAGGGCGAGGCCTGGCGCGTCATCCCGTCCGGCCTGCACGGCCCCGCCACCGTCGATGTCGGCAACGCCGGCACCGTCATGCGCTTCCTGCCGCCCGTCGCCGCACTCGCCAACGGCGCGGTCCGCTTCGACGGCGACCCCCGTTCCTACGAGCGCCCGCTGAACGGCGTGATCGACGCCCTGCGCGTCCTCGGCGCCCGTATCGACGACGACGGCCGCGGCGCACTCCCGATGACCGTGCACGGCGGCGGCGCCCTGGACGGCGGCCCCGTGGAGATCAACGCCTCCTCGTCCTCGCAGTTCGTCTCCGCCCTGCTGCTGTCCGCGCCCCGTTTCAACCAGGGCGTCGAGGTACGGCACATCGGCGGCAATCTCCCCTCCATGCCGCACATCCGGATGACCGTCGACATGCTGCGCGCCGTCGGCGCCCAGGTCGACGAGCCCGAGACCGGCGGCGAGCCCAACGTCTGGCGCGTGTCCCCGTCCGCCCTGCTGGGCCGCGACCTCACCGTCGAGCCCGACCTCTCCAACGCCCAGCCCTTCCTCGCTGCCGCGCTGGTCACCGGCGGCCGCGTCACGATCCCCGACTGGCCCGAGCGCACCACCCAGCCCGGTGACGCGCTGCGGCAGATCTTCACCGAGATGGGCGGCTCCTGCGAGCTGACCGAGGCCGGTCTGACCTTCACCGGCACCGGCCGTATCCACGGCATCGACGTCGACCTCGGCGAGGTCGGAGAGCTGACCCCCGGCATCGCGGCGGTCGCGGCGCTGGCCGACTCCCCCTCCACGCTGCGCGGCGTCGCCCACCTCCGCCTCCACGAGACGGACCGCCTCGCCGCCCTCACCAAGGAGATCAACGAGCTCGGCGGCGATGTCACCGAGACCGAGGACGGGCTCCACATCCGGCCGCGCAGGCTGCACGGCGGCGTCTTCCATACCTATGACGACCACCGGATGGCCACGGCCGGCTCGATCATCGGCCTCGCCGTCGAGGGCGTACAGATCGAGAACGTCGCAACGACCGCCAAGACCCTTCCCGATTTCCCGCAGATGTGGGCCGGAATGCTCGGGGCCTGACGAAATGCGCCGCTACGGCAAGAACCCCGACGAGGACGACATCCGCGTCCGCCCCAACCGCAAGGGCAACCGCCCCCGGACCAACATCCGCCCCAAGCACGAGGACGCGGTCGAGGGCATGGTCCTCACGGTCGACCGGGGCCGGCTCACCTGCCTCGTCGACGACCGTGTCGTCATGGCGATGAAGGCCCGCGAGCTGGGCCGCAAGGCCGCGGTGGTCGGCGACCGCGTCAGCATCGTCGGCGATCTCTCCGGCGAGAAGGACACCCTCGCCCGCATCGTCCGCATCGGGGAGCGCAGGTCCGTTCTGCGCCGTACGGCCGACGACGACGATCCGTACGAGCGCGTGGTCGTCGCCAACGCCGACCAGTTGGCGATCGTGACGGCGCTGGCCGACCCCGAACCGCGCCCGCGGCTGATCGACCGCTGTCTCGTCGCGGCGTACGACGGCGGGCTCACCCCGCTCCTCGTGCTGACCAAGTCGGATCTGGCCTCACCCGACGAACTGCTGGAGATGTACGGCGCGCTCGGCGTCCCCCATGTGGTCACCACCCGCGACGAGTTCGTGGACGGCGTCGCCGCCGACCGGGTCCATGAGCACCTCAAGGGCCGCACCACCGCATTCGTCGGCCACTCCGGCGTCGGCAAGACGACCCTGGTCAACGCCCTTGTTCCGAAGGAGCGGCGGCGCAGCACCGGAGTGGTCAACGCGGTCACCGGCCGCGGTCGGCACACCACCACCTCGGCGCTCGCGCTCCCGCTCGCGGACGCGGACGGCGGCTGGGTGATCGACACGCCGGGGGTGCGTTCCTTCGGCCTGCACCATGTCAATCCGTCCCGGGTGATCCTCGCCTTCCCCGATCTCGTACCGGGTACGGAAGGCTGTCCGCGCGCCTGCAGTCATGACGAGCCGGACTGCGCACTGGACGCGTGGGCGGCCGACGGTCACGCCGATCCGGCACGCCTCTATTCACTGCGGCGACTGCTCGCCACGCGGGAGCGGCGCGAAGGCGACTGACTCGCGCACGTTTGCGGTCGGTGACTGCTGGTAAGTGCATAATCGCACCAAGCGCGACGAAGCAGTCACCGAGCGATGCGGGAGGCCCAGACGATGGCGTGGCTGCTGGTGGTGGTCGCCGGACTGCTGGAGACGGGCTTCGCCGTCTGCCTCAAACTCTCACACGGCTTCACCAGGCTCTGGCCGACCGTCGCGTTCGCCGCCTTCGCACTCGGCAGCTTCGGTCTGCTGACGCTCGCCCTGAGAAAGCTCGATGTGGGCCCCGCGTACGCGGTGTGGACGGGCATCGGCGCGGCGGGCACGGCGATCTACGGAATGATCTTCCTCGACGACCTGGTCTCCACTCTCAAGATCGTCTCCATCTCGCTGGTGATCATCGGCGTCATCGGACTGCAGCTCTCGGGCTCGTCGCACTGACCGATCCCTCAGGACCGATCGACTCCCTCTCCGTAGCGCCGGCCGTTTCCCTTGCGCCGACCGTTTCCCTTCCGGCCGCTGTTTCCCTTC
This sequence comes from Streptomyces sp. NBC_01142, assembly GCF_026341125.1. Classification (NCBI taxonomy): domain Bacteria; kingdom Bacillati; phylum Actinomycetota; class Actinomycetes; order Kitasatosporales; family Streptomycetaceae; genus Streptomyces; species Streptomyces sp. NBC_01142. The sequence continues at coordinate 1,038,128 of NZ_JAPEOR010000001.1, read as the reverse complement.
CGGCCGTTTCCCTTTCGGCCGCCGTATTGCTTGCGCCGGCCGACTCCCTCGCCCCGACGGTTGCGCCCACAGCCGTACGCACCAGCAGTCCGACCGCCTCTCCGGGCACGGCGGGCGCGATCACACAGGAGAGCGCGAGCCGCGCCACCAGCTCACAGCGGTGCGCCAGGTCGGCCGACTCCTCCTTCGTACGGATGACCGGATGCCCCTTGTCCAGCGCGGCGAGCGAACGGTCCCGTACCGCAGCGACCAGCTCCGCCGGGGCCGGCGGCCCCGCGTCCGCCCTGCGCTGGGCCGGAACTCCGGACATCGCGGTAGTGCGGCGGGCGGGCCTCGGCGCGGGCAGCCGTTCGCCCCAGCAGCCGGTGAGCAGGGCCCGCAGCAGCGGTTTCGCCCTGGCCTCGCCGACGGTCCACTCGGCGACCGACACCAGCCGGTCGGCCGCCGGCCGGCCTGTCGGCCGTTCAGCCGCTACGTTCGGCTGCTCGGCCAGCACCCGCTCCACGCCGCGGAGGTAGGCGTCGGCCTCGCGTCGCACCAGCGCGCGGGCCAGCCCGTCCTTGCTGCCGAACTCGTTGTAGAGGGTCTGCCGCGAGACACCTGCGGCGGAGGCGACATCGGCCATCCGCACCCCGGACCAGGGCAGTTCACCGAGCGCCGTGAGAGCGGCGTTCAGTAAGGACTCTCGCGCTGTAGGCATCGTCGCCTCCCGGGCCATCCGGCTCTGCGCTCAGAGTTGACGCGCGGCCATCGACTGTCAAGAGTCCCGGCGGACCAGGCCCGGGGATGGCTGCTTCACGCCCCGATAGAGTGATGACCATGCCCGATTACCACGACGATCTGCGTCTTGCCCACGTCCTCGCGGACGCCGCCGACGCCGCCACGATGGGCCGGTTCAAGGCGCTGGACCTCAAGGTCGAGACCAAGCCGGACATGACGCCGGTGAGCGAGGCCGACAAGGCGGCGGAGGAGCTGATCCGCGGACAACTCCAGCGGGCGCGCCCGCGCGACGCGATCCTGGGCGAGGAGTACGGCATCGAGGGCACGGGCCCGCGCCGCTGGGTCATCGACCCGATCGACGGCACCAAGAACTATGTGCGCGGCGTCCCGGTCTGGGCGACGCTGATCTCACTGATGGTGCAGGGCGAGGGCGGTTACCAGCCGGTGGTGGGCGTGGTGTCGGCCCCGGCGCTGGGCCGCCGCTGGTGGGCGGCGCAGGGCGGCGGCGCATACACCGGGCGCAGTCTGACGTCGGCGAGCCGACTGCGGGTCTCCGAGGTCGGCCGGATCCCGGATGCCTCGTTCGCGTACTCCTCACTCAGCGGCTGGGAGGAGCAGGGGCGGCTCGACGGGTTCATGGACCTGAGCCGGGCGTGCTGGCGCACCCGCGGCTACGGCGACTTCTGGCCGTACATGATGGTCGCCGAGGGTTCGGTGGACATCTGTGCCGAGCCGGAGCTCTCCCTGTGGGACATGGCGGCGACCGCGATCATCGTCCAGGAGGCGGGTGGATCGTTCACCGGCCTGGACGGACGCAGGGGCCCGCACAGCGGCAATGCCGCGGCGTCCAACGGGCTGCTCCACGAGGAGCTGCTGGGCTATCTCAACCAGCGCTACTGAACGCTACCCAGCACCACCGAGCGGCACCAAGGGTTCCGCGCCATACTCCCCGGAGCCGGGGGCGTCCGCACCGGTGCTCCGCGGAACCGAGGCGGCGTACGCGTCCATTCTCCGCGGACCGAGGGGCGTACGCGCCGGTACTCCGTGGAATCAGGGGGCGTACGCACACGTCCCCACGGCTTCTCCGCGTGCCGCCCAAGAGGCGGCACGTGCCCTCTTGCTGCCACCCCACAAGACTGCGACTCTGAGAGTCCCCCCACTTGTGAACTTGTGAATCGGTTCCCGAATGGCCGATCACCAAGGAGGTGGCTCCATTCATGCTCGTCCGTGACGCCATGAGCACAGTGGTCCTCACTATTGGACCCACGCACACTCTCCGCCACGCCGCCCGGCTGATGGCCGCCCGCCGTGTCGGCGCGGCAGTCGTCCTCGACACCGACGCCGACGGCCTCGGCATTCTGACTGAGCGCGACATCCTCAACTCGGTGGGTCTGGGCCAGGACCCCGATCGGGAGACCGCAGGCACCCACACCACCACGGACGTCGTATTCGCTGCGCCGTCCTGGACCCTGGAGGAGGCGGCGGAAGCTATGGCGCACGGCGGCTTTCGCCATCTCATCGTGCTCGACAGCGACGGGCCGGTCGGCATCGTCTCCGTACGGGACATCATCCGCTGCTGGGCCCCGGCCAGGAGGCACCCGGCGACGCTCGCCGGGTAGCGCGGCAGACGAGAGGGCCGGATCCCCCTGGACAGGGATCCGGCCCTCCGTTCTCCGACAAGCGGTTCAGGTCTGCGACAAGCGGTTTCAGGCGCGGAGGGCCTGGACCGCGGCGTCGAGCCGCTTGCCGAAGTCGCCGTCCGCCTGACGGAAGTTGTTGACCGCGCGCTCGGCGATGTCGTCACGCGACACCTTGGCGATGAACCCGGCGAGATTCTCGATCAGACGGCCCTTCTCGTCCTCGGACATCAGGCGGTAGAGGTTGCCCGCCTGCACGAAGTCGCTGTCCTCGGCGTGGCCCGGAGCCTCGTGGTTGCCCGTGCCGCCGGTGACCGGGACCGGCTGCCACAGCGGCTTGTCGGTCTGGAACGGGCCGCCGAAGCTGTTCGGCTCGTAGTTCTTCGTGCCCTTGTGGCGACCGTCGTACAGGAAGCCGTCACGGCTGTTGGTGCGCGCCTCGGTGGCATGCGGGCGGTTCACCGGCAGGTGGTCGGCGTTGATGCCGACGCGGTAGCGGTGGGCGTCGCCGTACGCGAAGAGACGGCCCTGGAGCATCTTGTCCGGGGAAGGACCGATGCCCGGCACGAAGTGGGCGGGGCTGAAGATGGACTGCTCGACCTCCGCGAAGATGTTCTCCGGGTTGCGGTTGAGCTCCAGCTTGCCGATCTCGATCGGCGGGTAGTCCTCATGCGGCCAGACCTTGGTCAGGTCGAACGGGTTGAAGCGGTAGTCGGCCGCCTCGGCCGCCGGCATGATCTGCACCTGCACGGTCCAGGACGGGAACTCACCGCGCTCGATGGACTCACGCAGGTCGCGCTGGTGGCTGTCCGGGTCCATACCGGAGAGCTGGTTGGCCTCGTCGGTGGTGAGATTCTTGATGCCCTGGTCGGTCTTGAAGTGGTACTTGACCCAGAAGACCTCGCCGGCCTCGTTGTTCCATTGGTACGTGTGCGAGCCGTACCCGTTCATGTGGCGCAGCGTGGCGGGGATACCGCGGTCACCGAACAGCCAGGTCACCTGGTGCGTCGACTCGGGGGAAAGCCCCCAGAAGTCCCACACGTTATCGGCTTCCTGTGAGCCGGTGTACGGGTCGCGCTTCTGCGTGTGGATGAAGTCGGGGAACTTGATGGCGTCCTTGATGAAGAACACCGGGGTGTTGTTGCCGACGAGGTCGTAGTTGCCCTCTTCGGTGTAGAACTTCAGCGCAAAGCCGCGGGGGTCGCGCACCGCGTCGGCCGAGCCGAGGTTGCCCGCGACCGTGGAGAACCGCAGGAACGTCTCGGTCTGCTTGCCGACCTCGGAGAGGAACTTCGCGCGCGTCCACTGCGAGACATCGCGGGTCAGAGTGAAGGTGCCGTACGCACCGGCGCCGCGCGCGTGCACGATGCGCTCCGGGATGCGCTCGCGGTTGAAGTGCGCGAGCTTCTCGAGAAGAGCCTGGTCCTGAAGCAGAACCGGACCACCGATGCCCGCGGTCTCGCTGTTCTGATTGTCCGCGACCGGCGCGCCGGCCTCCGTGGTGAGCGGTCCCTGCGTCACGTGCGCCTCCTGCGTCATTCCTGCAAGTCCTGTCCTTTGGCGTTTACCAGCACCGATCCTACAATGGACATTGTCTAAGTCAAGGAGAGATCCAAAGTCACACCCGTTCGGGACCTGGGTCCCACCACTGTTAGGCTGACCCTTATGAGTGACCTGTTGGAACGACTTCGCGGACGCGGCTGGCGCATGACTGCCCAGCGGCGTGTCGTGGCAGAGGTCCTCGACGGCGACCATGTCCACCTGACGGCCGACGAGGTGCACGCGCGCGCCGTGGCGAAGCTGCCCGAGATCTCCCGGGCGACCGTCTACAACACGCTGGGCGAGATGGTCAGTCTCGGTGAAGTGCTCGAGGTGTCGACCGACCGCCGCGCCAAGCGGTACGACCCGAACGCGCACCAGCCCCACCAGCACCTTGTCTGCGCCCAGTGCGGCGCGATCCGCGACGTTCACCCCGCGGGCAACCCCCTGGCCGACCTCCCGGACACGGAGCGCTACGGCTTCACGATCTCGGACGTCGAGGTGACGTACAGGGGCACCTGCCCGAACTGTGTGTCCGCCTGACCCATACGTCCTTGAAGGGCCCGGCACCTCTGAGGTGCCGGGCCCTTCAACATGTGCGGACAGGGGTACGACGAAGGCCCGGATCCTTGAGGATCCGGGCCTTCGTCCATCAGTAGCGGGGACAGGATTTGAACCTGCGACCTCTGGGTTATGAGCCCAGCGAGCTACCGAGCTGCTCCACCCCGCGTCGGTAAACGCAACAGTACGTCACCCCGCCGACCAGCGCAAATCGATATTCAGCCCTCCGTCATGCGGACGTCAGCCGACGTCAACCACCGTCAACCGACGTCATGCCGCCGTCATGCCGATGCCGCGGCTAGGTGCCGTGCCTGCGTCATGTCTGCGCCCGTGCGTGCCGGCTCGTGGCTACGCCGTGAGCTCCTGGTGCAGTGCCTCGCGCAGTCGTGCGGCACGCTCCGCCACCTCGGCGGGGCCCAGCTCGACGGCCCGCGCGCACCACCGCTGCCCCTCGGTCAGCTCGCCCCTGCGGGCGGCGAGCAGCGCAAGGCGCAGTGCGGCCCGGCCGTGCCCCGCGCGGGCGGCTCGGCACCACCACAGGGCCGCCTCGCGCTCGTTGCCCTCGCGGGCGAGGAGCAGTCCGAGGTTGAAGGCGCCGTTCCGGCTGCCTGCCTCAGCGGCCTCCCGGTACCAGCGGGCGGCGTCGACCATGTCGCCACGGGCGGCGGCGAGCATGCCGACCCGTACCTGGGCACGGCGGTGCCCCTGCTCTGCGGCACGCTCGTACCACTCCTCGCACTCACTCTTCTCCGCCGTGGGCTCCCCGAGCGCGGGCGGCCCGGGTGGCGGCTGACGGGAGTCGAGCACGGTGGCGAGCCGGAAGGCGGCCTCGGCGCTGCCGCTGCCCGCCGCGCACCGCAGATGACGCTCGGCGCCCTGCTCGTCGCCGTCCCTGAGCAGGGCGATGCCGACCTGCAGGGCTGCCTCGGTATGACCGGCGGCAGCTGCCCGCTCGTACCAGGTCAGAGCGGTGTGGTCGTCGTCGCGGCCGGCGTGGAGGATGCCCAGATTGAAGGCGGCATCGACGCTCCCGGCCTCGGCGGCCTTGGAGAACCAGGGCTCGGCACCGGTCGGGTCGCCGCCCTGCAGAAGCAGCACGGCGAGCGCGTTGGCGGCCTCACGGTGCCCCGCGTATGCGGCACGGCGGTACCACTGCTCGGCCTGCGGCGTACGGTCCTGGGCGGCGCAGAGCAGTCCCAGGTTGTACGCACCGTTGACATCCCCCGCGTCCATGGCGGCGCGGTACCAGCGCTCGGCCGTCTGCTGCTCCCCGCGGGCGGCATGCAGCGCGCCGAGGGCGTTGGCGGCGTTGCCGTCACCGTCCTGCGCGGCACGCAGCCACCACACGGCGGCGCTCTCCTCGTCCCCGGCGTCCCTCAGGAGAAACCCGAGCGCACAAGCTGCGCGGGCCTCTCCGTCCTTGGCGGAGCTGAGGTACCAGCGGCCGGCCTCCTTCAGCTCACCGCGCTTCTCGAGGATCACACCGAGGTGCAGCGCGGCCCGCCGATGCCCACGCGCGGCTGCCTGCCGGTACCACTGCGCGGCCTCGTCGAGAACGGACGACTCACCCTCGCCCGAGGCAGCACCACCACCGGTACGGCCCACGGAGGCCGCGAGCGGCGTCCCCGCGCCCGTATCCACCGAAGCGCCGTCCGCACGCGCCGTACGCCCCATCGCCAGGCCCATGTCCTCGCCCGTGCGCGCCTCCGCCGCCGCCCGGCGCTCCAGGGCGCGGGCGAGCCGGTACGCCGCCTCGCGGTGGCCCTGCTCGGCCGCCGCGCGCAGCCACCGCTCGGAGCCCACGTCGCTGCGGTGCTCCAGAAGATCGGCGAGAGCGTACGCCCCCAGCGCGTGACCCTGCTCGGCGGACTGGCGCAGCCAGTACTCCGCCCCCGGCTCGTCCCCGCGCTCACGGAAGTGGCGCCCCAGCGCGTGCGCCGCCGCAGCGGAACCGGCGACCGCGGCGATACGCCACCATCCGGCAGCCTCATCGGCGTAGCCACGCTGATGCAGCAGTACGCCCAGGTTGTTGGCGGCGGCCCGGTCGCCCTCGGCCGTCGCGGCACGCAGATACGACTCGGCGCCGTCGAGGTCGCCGCGGCGCAGCAGCAGCGCGCCGAGCACGCTCATCGATTCGGTGTCACCGTCCTCGGCCGCGCGCCGGTGGCGCGCCTCGGTCCCGGCGGTCTCCACTGAGTCGACATTGTCCGCATTGCGCACGTTGCTCGCGATGTCGACCTCACCCGTGCTGTCGACCTTGCTGACCTTGTCAACGTTGTCACCGTGGCCAACGGCGTCGGCAGGACTGATCACGTCTGCCACGTTTCCGGCATGCCACTGCACAAACCGCCCTGTCTCCAACAGAGTTGCCCTGTCCCCCATAAATTCCATCGTCGCACCACCTGCAACCCGCGTACACCTGGTATACCGCAGCCAGTGAGGTCACTTCAGCGTTTTGTCGACATGCCCACAGGGAGATAAGTCAAACACGCTCGACCCAACTCGCCCCACCCGACGCGCACTTCTCACCAGCAGCACATACGCACGAAGAGGGCCCGGATCCTCAAGGATCCGGGCCCTCTTCGTATTCAGTAGCGGGGACAGGATTTGAACCTGCGACCTCTGGGTTATGAGCCCAGCGAGCTACCGAGCTGCTCCACCCCGCGCCGTTGTGTTGCAACCGTACCACGACGCGGGATGGTGCTTACCCAGCTCCCGACCAGCCCCTAAACCGCGGCCCTAGGGTGAACTCTTCGGGTCCGGCTTGGGCTGCGCCTCGGCCGCTCGCCGCAGCGCATCCTCCAGATCCGCCTGGGCCTTGCCGTAGGCGGCCCAGTCCGCCGGTTCCTTGTCCAGCGCCGCCTCCGCATCGTCGTACGCCTTCTGGGCGTCCGCGATGGCGTCCTTCAGCGTCCCGTCACCGGTGGCCGGCGGCTTGGTCGGATCCGTCGGCGGCGGAGTCGTGGGTGGCTCAGTCGACGGCGGTGGCTCGGCGCCGTCCTGCTCGAAGACCGCGTTGAGCGCCTCCGTGAGGCTGTCCTTGAAGACCGGTTTGCCTCCGCCGTAGGCGACGGCCACCTTCTTCAGCAACGGATAGTTCGCACTGCCGCCTCGGGCGTACACCGGCTCGATGTACAGGAACCCGCCGTCCAGGGGCACCGTCAGCAGGTTGCCGTACTCGATGTCCGAGTCGGTGCCTCTGAGGTCCCTGACGAACGTGGCGACTTCCGGCACACCGTTGAGCTCACTCTGTACCTGCTGTGGACCTTGCACGGTCTCGGTGACTCTCAACAGTCTTATCGTGCCGTACTTGTCGCTGTTGGCATCGGCGTCAACGGCCATGAATGCCCCCAGGTTGGGGCGTCCGGCCGGTGTGAACGTCGTCGTCAGCGAGAATTTCTGGTCCTTGTCCCCGGGCATCTTCAGGCTCAGGTAGTAGGGCGGGACGGCACTGGTGTCCTTGTTCGTCGGGTCGTCCGGGACCTGCCAGGCGTCGCTGCCGCTGTAGAACTGCTCCGGCTCGGTGACGTGGTACCGGGTGAGCAGCTCGCGCTGCACCTTGAACATGTCCTGCGGGTACCGGAGATGAGCCATCAGGCCGGGCTTGATGTCGCTCTTCGGCTTGACCGTGTCCGGGAACGCCTTCATCCAGGTCTTGAGCACCGGGTCCTGGGTGTCCCACTGGTACAGGTTGACCGTGCCGTCGTACGCGTCGACGGTGGCCTTCACCGAGTTGCGGATGTAGTTGACCTGGTTCTGCTGGGCAACGACCGCACGCTGGTTGGTGGTCAGCGAATCGGTCGTGGTGTCCCCCAGCGTCGTACGAGAGGCGTACGGGTAGCCGTTGGTCGTGGTGTACGCGTCGACGATCCACTGGATGCGCCCGTCGACGACCGCCGGATAGGCGTCACCGTCGATGGTCAGCCAGGGGGCGACCGCCTCCACGCGCTCCTTGGGAGTGCGGTTGTAGAGAATCCGCGAGCCTTCGCCGATGGCTCCCGAGTAGAGAATCTGCGGCTCGCTGAAGGCGACGGCGTACGCGGCGCGGTTGAGCGGGTTGGAGAGGTTGACCCCGCTCTTGCCCTGGTAGCTGGTGGTCTCCTCGCCGTTCTTCTCGTAGTCGAGCTCCTTCTGCGGGCCGCCGACGATCGAGTACTGATCCGTCTTCTCGCCGTAGTAGATCCGCTGCTCGTACTTGCCCAGCTGACCGGTGGTCGGCAGTCCGGACTCGGTGAAGTCGGGCGAACCGACGGTGCCCTTGTCCGGGTCCGTGACAGTGTTCGTGCCCTTGGCCGCGATCGCGCCGTAGCCGTGGGTGTACGTGAAGTGGTCGTTGATCCAGTTGTGCTTCGGGATGCCCGTGATGTTGAGCTCGCGCAGACCGATGACCGTGTCCTGCGCCTTGCCGTCGGGGCCGGTGTACCGGTCGACGTCCAGGGTCGCGGGGAACTGGTAGTACTTGCGCTCCTGCTGGAGCTGCTGGAAGGCCGGCGAGACGACGTTGGAGTCGACCAGGCGGTAGCTGGCCGCGCTGTTGGCGTCTTCGCGCTGCTGCGCCTTCCGCTTGGGGTCGCCCTTGCCGGAGTAGTCCTGCGGGTCGGCCTTGTCGATGCCGTACGCGTGCCGCGTGGCCTCGATGTTCTTCTTGATGTACGGGGCTTCCTTGGCCTGCTCGTTCGGCTGGACCTGGAACTTCTGCACGATGGCCGGGTAGAGGCCGCCGATGAGGATCGCCGACAGGACCATCAGCCCGAAGCCGATCACCGGCAGCTGCCAGGTACGGCGCCACAGCGTCGCGAAGAACAGCACGGCGCAGATAACGGCGATGCAGAAGAGGATCGTCTTCGCCGGGAGGTAGGCGTTGGCGTCGACGTACCGCAGACCCGTCCAGTTACCGGTCGCCTTGAAGTCGCTGGACTTCACGGCGAGCCCGTACCGGTCGAGCCAGTACGCGACGGCCTTGAGCGAGACGAAGACACCGAGCAGCACCGAGAGATGGCCGGTGGCCGCAGCTGTCGCCCGCGAGCCGGGGCTGGTGATGCGCAGCCCGCCGTACAGGTAGTGGGTCAGGGCGGCGGCGATCAGGGAGAGCACGGCGGCCGCAAAGCCGAAGCCGAGCATGAACCGGTACCAGGGCAGATCGAACGCGTAGAACGACACGTCCATCTTGAACTGGGGGTCCTTCTGCCCGAAGGACACGCCGTTGACCCACATCAGCCAGGTGCGCCACTGGCCGGTGGCGGAGGCTCCGGCGATCAGCCCGACGAGAGCGGTGATCGCGAGGAGCACCCACTTCTTGTACGGCGCGATGCCCATGCGGTATCGGTCAAGGCTCTGCTGCTCCATCGACATCGCGCTCAGCGGCGGACGCAGCCGGTGCGCGAGCCAGATGTTCAGGCCGACAGCGGCGGACATCAGCAGTCCGAAGACGGCAAACAGGCCGATCTTGGTCCACAGGGTGGTGGTGAAGACGGAGGAGTACTTGACGGAGCGGTACCAGAGCCAGTCGGTCCAGAACCCGGCGAACATGACGAACGCCATGGCCAGGACGGCCAGGACACCCAGTGTCATGAGCAGGGTGCGGACACGCCGGGACGGCCGGCCCACTCTGATCCGTGGCCCGGTCGGGCCTCCGCCGCGGTCCGGCATCTGGAAAGCCAACGTGCGCACCTCGAAGTTCGCGGTCGTGTGAAGCGGGCCCCGCGATCGTAGAGCCCACTCATGCAACTTACTGAGGCTTTACCTAGTTCCCGTCTCGGGCCCGGAAGGAGGCAGGATATTGGCCATGTCCAACGTTTCTTCTTCCGGCCCCCCGATGGCCGCGAGCCCGCTCACCCGCGCAGTGCTCGAAATCGACGAGTATGCCTCCGGGCTCGGCTGGGATCAGCCGGCCCGGCTCTTCGCACTCGTCGACACCGTGCAGCTGCGCTCCCAGGAGCCGGGCCTCGCGGCCCAGCTCGGTCTCGACACCGACGAGGCGGCCGCGCCGCTGACTCCGATCGAGCAGGACGAAATCCCTGCCGACAAGGCGCTGGACGAGTTCCTCGCCACGATCGCCTGGCCGGACGCGGTGGTCGGCTGCGCGATGACGGTGGAGCGCCTGATGCTCCCGCCGTCCGCGGAGGCGTCCGTCCCCGACGGCCTCAACGACGCGGCCCTCGCCAAGTGGGTCGCCGCCCACCCGGACCGCCAGGAGGTCCGCATGACGGTGGCGGTCCTGCGCGACGGAGCCCGCGAGTCGGCGTTGCGCCTGCGCGAAAAGGACTCCTCGAAGGAGGTCCTCACGGGCGCAGACCTGGTCCCGAGCCTCGCCGAGGCCCTGTCGGCCACGTTCGAGTCCTGACCGAATCTGCCCGCCCCACTGTCCCCGGTCGGCACTCCGGCCGGGGATGGTGGGACACAGAGCTGAGCTGCCCGGTCGGGTACGGCTGCCGCGGATCACGTCATGAGGCTGCCCACATCGAGCCGAAGAGCAGCCGGCGTCCATGTGCCTCAGCGACAGTTTCTCCCCTTGCCGGAGGCCAGCGGAGGGCGCGAAGCTGCCGACACCGGGGTACAGCCACGCCCCATGGGGGCGCCGCCCTTCGGCGCGAAGCGGCCGCTGCCCCGCGGGCATCGCCCGCACAGGCAGACCCCGCACCGGCACGCGCCGCCGACACGGGGAACAGCCACGCCCTCACGGAGGCAGCACCCGTCGGTACGAAACTGCCACCGCCCCGCGAGCAGTCCCCGCACAGGCAGATCCCGCACCGAGGCGACACCGCGAAGAATTTGCCACCACCGGGACGGCCACGCCCCACAGGGGCGCCATCCTTCGGCGCGAAGCGGCCGACACCGGGCGGCATGCGCCACGTGGCGCCGCAGCACACTCGTATGCCGTCCACGTGGGTCGGCGGCGCGAAGCTGCCGCGGTCGGCGCGGGTACAGCCCCGCCGCACGTGCAGGGGGGTCTGGGGGCTTGCCTCCAGTTACGGGAAGGGGCGGGTCAGGGGAAACTCCCCCTCAGCTCGACGCGCACGTCGGCAGCCCCGCCGTGTCCCCCGCCTTGATCTTCGCCAGTGACTTCGTCGCGTCAGCGATCGTGTTCACCTTCACCAGCGTCAGCCCGTCCGGAATGTCCGACGCCGCCGCCGCACAGTTGTCGCTGGGTGTCAGAAAGTACTCCGCCCCGGCATTCCGCGCCCCGACCAGCTTCATCTCGATGCCGCCGATCGGGCCGACCTTCCCCTTGACGTCGATCGTGCCCGTGCCCGCCACGAACTTGCCGCCCGTCAGGTCCTGGGGCGTGATCTTGTCGACGATGCCGAGGGCGAACATCAGGCCCGCGCTCGGCCCGCCCACGTCCGCGAGGTTGATGTCGATGGTGAACGGGAACGTGTGGTCGATGCCCGCCTGGATGCCGACGATCGCCCGGTCGCCGTCGGTCGCCTTCACCGTGGTGATCCTGACCTTCTCGGTGTCCTCGGGCTCCCTGCCGGCCTTCTCCGCCGCAGCTGCTGCCTTTGCCGGAACGATGGTGAAGACGACGTCCTCGCCGGGCTTGTGCTTCACGACGAGCTTGGCGACGTCCCCCGGCTCCTTCACCGGCGTACCGTCCACGGCCCGGATGACGTCACCCGCGTGCAGCTTGTTCTCCGAGGGGGTGTCCTTGACGACCGTCGAGACCACGACGCGCGTCTTCACCGGGATCTTCAGCTGCTCCAGCGCGGCAACCTTCGCGCTCTCCTGCGACTGGGTGAATTCCTCGGCGTTCTCCTGCGTGGACTGCTCTTCCGTCTTTCCGTCCGGGTAGAGCGTCTCGTGCGGCACCACCACGTTGTCGTGGGCCAGCCAGCCGTAGACCGCCTCGACGACGTTCATCCTGTAGTCCGCGCCGGTGACCCTGACGGTCGTCATGTTGAGGTGACCGGTCGTGGGGTAGGTCTTGCGGCCCGAGATCCTCAGCACCGGTTCCCCACCGGCAGCCCCGAGGGTGTTCACCGTCGGGCCGGGCGACATCTCCGTGTACGGCACTGGAATGAACACCCCTGCGCAGAGCAGCGCAATGGAAACGAGGGTGGAGGCGAGCATCGTCGCGGTGCGGCGTGGCATGGAACGACAGTACGGGACGGGTCTGTCAGAGCACCGTCGGGGCCGGTCCGTACGGGGCCTCTTGGCACATGCGCACGGGCAACGGCCGGGTCATACGGTGTCGGTACCGGAGCCGGTCTTCTCCATTGCATCGCGGAACCGCGCATAACCGGCAAGCTCGGCCACGTCCCCGGTCGTACGGTTCCGTGAAGCCCAACTTGCCCATATCGCAGCACCGACAGCAGCGAAAAGTGGAATCAGCAACCAAGCGAGTGCTGCCATAGCGACCTCCCTACCCCATGAGCGAACGAAACTGGGTGATCAACCGAGTGATCAGCAGATTAGTCATCTGCCGGTTCAACGCTCACGGCAGGGGGGCGGTTACGCAAATCGGGGCGCTTGACGGCTGTCCGGGTTTCACCGGGCCCACTATGTCTCAGCCTGCCCCGACCCACTCCTCCGTACCGTCGGAGAACTTCTGGTGCTTCCAGATCGGCGCCTCGTGCTTGAGGTCGTCGATCAGCTTCCGGCAGGCCTCGAAGGCCTCCCCGCGGTGCGGACAGGACACCGCGACGACGACCGCCAGATCTCCGACCTCCAGGTCACCCACACGGTGGACGGCGGCCAGCGCCCGGACGGGATAGTCCCCGATGACCTTCTCGGCGATGCGGCGCATCTCCGCCTCGGCGGTGGGATGGCAGGAGTAGCCGAGGGTGTCGACATCCGCGCCGGCGTCGTGGTTGCGCACTGTGCCGACGAAGAGCGCGGTGCCACCGGCCGCGTCGTCGCCGACGGCCGCGAAGACCTCGTCGATCGAGAGCGGGTTCTCGCGGATCGCGAGCAGGCGGATCGGGTCCTTCGCCGCCTGCTCGCCGGGGTGGTCGTAGCTCGGTGCCATACCTCCATCGTGCCGTATGCCACTGACAGCACGGAATAGCGCTTTCGACCGGTCGGGGGCCTGCCGCATTGGAGCCTCCTACAGACGCCGTCGCGCCTTGCGGGCGCGCCGCACCAGGGCAGCCGTACCGAGCAGCGCGACCGTCGCACCCGCGGCACCCGCGGCGGTGGCGTCCTTGCGGCCCAGGCGGCGGCCCGCGACCGTGTGGCGGCCCTCCACCTCCTCCAGCAGTGCGGCAAGGACCTCCTCGTTGGTCCACTGGGGACGCCAGCCGGCGTCGTGGAGGCGGCTGACGCTGACCACCCAGGGGTGCATGGTGTACGCCAGATCCCCGGCCGGGGACGGCGTGAGACCGATCCGGTGGAGCCGGGCCGCGGCCCCCAGGGCGACCGCGGACGGCAGCTCCATCCGGCGGATACCGCTGAGCTCCTCGACCTCCTCCTGCTCCAGCCAGCCGTCACAGCCGACCGCGAGCTCCCCCTCGACCTTCTCCAGCGCGGCGTACTCCAGCGCGCTCACCAGGTCCTCGACATGGCAGAACTGCCAGGTCGGACGCGATCCGGCGACAACGAGCAGCCTCGGCGACTCGAAGTAGCGGGTCAGCGCGGTGTCAGTACCGCCCACCAGGACGGCGGGCCTTACCACCGTGACATTGAGACCGGGGTGCGCGCGGGGCGCGCGGCGGCCCAGACGCTCGATCTCCAGCAGGTCGCCGACGCCCGTCGCCTCGGCGGTGGCGCCCAGCTCCGCGTCCTCGGAGAGCGGGATGTCGTTGTCGGGCAGCGCCCCGTAGACCATCGCCGAGGTGCACAGGACGACCCGGTGCACGCCGGCCGCCGCCGCGGCGGTCAGGACGGTCTGGGTGCCACGCACGTTGTACGCCGTACGGGCGGCCGCGTCGGTCTCCAGGTCGAGATCGAGCGCCAGGTGCACCACCACGTCTGCGCCGCGCAGCTTCTCGGCGATGGCCGGATCGCGTACGTCGAGGATGTGCCACTGCGCCTCGGAGACCTCGCCCCGGCGCTCGTCGATGGCCACGACCTGCTTGATCTCCTCGGAGGCGGCGAGCCGCCTGGTGAGCAGGTCACCGATGCCCGAGGCGGCACCGGTGACCGCGACGACGGGGCCACGGCCGGAAGGCACGCGGCCTGAGGTGGAGGTTGAGTGGTTTCGCGCTGCGCGAACCTGCGGATCTGGGGAACTCACCGGGCGTCTCCAGCGGTTGTCTTCAGTACGTACGCGAATGACGCGTACGTACCAGGTGGCGTCCATCCTGCCGCAGGCCGAGTGTCCGCGGAGCACCGAGCCCATATGCGACCCGGATGTCTACGCTGGGTGGTGTTGTCGGGCAGCCGCCGCCGGCAGGAAGCCGGCGGCCCTACGAGCCGAGGAAACCCGTGAGTGACACCCCATTCGGATTCGGCCTTCCGCCGGAGGAGCCGGAGAACGGCGACGAGGGCAAGGAGAAGAATCCCGCCGGAGGTGGCCAAGGCTCCGGCGGGCAGTCCCCCATGAATCCTTTCGGGTTCGGTTCGGGGGAGGGCGGCGCGGACAATCCGTTCGCCGCGATGTTCGGCTCCCTGAACCCCAATGACCTGGGCGCGGCCTTCCAGCAGCTCGGCCAGATGCTGAGCTACGAGGGTGGTCCCGTGAACTGGGACATGGCCAAGCAGATCGCGCGCCAGACGGTCTCCCAGGGCACGCCGGACGGCACCAAGGACACGAGCGTGGGCCCGGCCGAGCGGTCCGGAGTCGAGGAGGCCGTACGGCTGGCCGATATCTGGCTGGACGGCGTGACGTCGCTGCCTTCCGGAGCGAGCACGGCCGTGGCGTGGAGCCGTGCCGAGTGGGTCGAGGCGACACTGCCTGCGTGGCAACAGCTCGTCGACCCGGTCGCCGAGCGGGTCGGGCTGGCCATGGGTGATGTGCTGCCCGAGGAGATGCAGGCGATGGCCGGCCCGCTGATCGGAATGATGCGGTCCATGGGCGGCGCGATGTTCGGCCAGCAGATCGGGCAGGCCGTGGGTGTGCTGGCGGGCGAGGTGGTCGGCTCGACCGACATCGGACTGCCGCTCGGCCCGGCCGGCAAGGCAGCGCTGCTCCCCCTGAACATCGAGGTGTTCGGTAAGGACCTCGGAGTGCCGAAGGAGGAGGTACGGCTCTATCTGGCCCTGCGCGAGGCCGCTCACCAGCGGCTCTTCGCCCATGTGCCGTGGCTGCGCTCGCATCTGTTCGGCGCGGTCGAGGCGTACGCCCGCGGCATCAAGGTCGACACCACCAAGCTGGAGGACGTGGTCGGCCAGTTCGACCCCACGCACCCCGAGCAGTTGCAGGAGGCTCTCCAGCAGGGCATGTTCCAGCCGGAGGACACGCCGGAGCAGAAGGCGTCGCTGGCCCGTCTGGAGACCGCGCTGGCGCTGGTCGAGGGCTGGGTGGACGCTGTGGTGCACGAGGCCGCCTCGACCCGGCTTACCTCGGCGGACGCGCTGCGCGAGACGCTGCGCAGGCGCCGGGCATCCGGCGGCCCCGCCGAGCAGACCTTCGCGACGCTGATCGGTCTGCAGCTGCGTCCGCGCCGGCTGCGGGACGCCTCCCGGCTGTGGGCGTCGCTCACCGACGCGCGCGGGGTGGACGGACGCGACGGCCTGTGGGCGCACCCCGACATGCTGCCGACGGCAACCGACCTGGACGACCCGGACGGCTTCGTCCACCACGAGCAGCTCGACTTCTCGGAGCTGGACAAGATGCTCGGCGACGCCGCGCCCAAGGACGGCGGCGGCGCCCAGGGCAAGGGCGGTCAGGACACGGGTGACCGGGTCGAGGGCGACCAGGGCAAGGACGACACCGACAAGTGAGTCTGCACGACGACGCCGTTCTCGTACTCAAGGCGTACGAGGACCAGGAAGAGCTGCGCCAGACGTATCTGGATCACCTGGCGGCGCACCCGGACGGGATGTGGAAAGCCTGCGAGGCCGGCCATCTCACGGCGAGTGCCCTGGTGATCGATCCGGAGCACGGACGTGTCCTGCTGACCCTGCACAAGAAGCTCGGCATGTGGCTGCAGATGGGCGGTCACTGCGAGCCGGGTGACGCGACGATTGCCGATGCGGCGCTGCGTGAGGCTACGGAGGAGTCCGGGATCCGCGGGCTGACCCTGCTGCCCGGTGGCCCGGTGCGGCTGGACCGGCATGCCATCCCGGCGCCCTGCCACTGGCACCTCGATCTGCAGTACGCGGCGCTGGCGCCGTCGGGCGCGGTCGAGGAGATCAGCGACGAGTCGCTGGATCTGCGCTGGTTCGGCTACGACGAGGTGGCGGATGTGGCCGACGCCTCGGTGGTCCGGCTGGTGAAGCACGCACGCGCGGCCCTGTAGCACGGCACACAGGTAAGGGGCGGTCGCCGTGGCGACCGCCCCTTACCTGTGCACGCTGCTAGTTCCAGGCGTTGTTCTGGTTCTGCGCGTGGGAGCCGTGCTGCCCCGCACCGAACTGCGCCCGCACGCCCTGCCCGATCTCCGCGCTCTGTGGCGGCATGACCTCACTGGGCTGGACGAGCGCGAACCCCTGGCCGAGGAAGCTCAGTTCCCAGCCCTCGCCGGTGTTACCGCGCCGCCGCCGTACGCCCGAGGAGTGCGTCTGCGCCTGCATCTGCACCCGAAGAGCGGACGACCAGGCGACGATCGCGTCGGCGTCGACGTTGACGTACTTGTCCGGCGTCACCTGCATCATCAGCGGCTGGCCAGAAGTCATCAGCGCGACCTTGCCCCGGCCGGAGATATTGAGCTGGTACTTGCCGGAACCGGAGATCCCGTACTGGCTGTCCACCGCGATGACCTCGGTGTGCAGCGTGGAGTCGAGCGCCAGGACATAGGCGCTGTCGACCGTCATGCCCTCCTGGTCGACATCCACCACATGGATGTACTGCGCAAGGTTGGCGAAGTAGACCGTGCCCTGCCCGGAGCAGCGCATCAGGTCCATGCCCTCACCGGTGTTGGCCCGGGCCCGCCGCTGACTGTTCGACTGGTATTCGCCGTCGAAGTCGACCAGCCCCTGGTACGCGACCATGGCGCCCTTGCGGGCGAGGATGTCGTCATGGCCCGTGAGCGCGACCCGCAGCAACTGCGGGTTCTGCACGATGTACCGGTCCTGGGACTGCTGTTCGGTGTAGCTGAAAAGCGGACTCTGCATGATGTTTTCTCACTCCCCCTCAGTGCCGGATCCGCAGGCGGTCGGTACTGTCCTCGCTCGGCTGTACGACGACGATGCCCTGGCCCGAGAAGGCCATCTGGTACGCCTCTCCGCTGCCCCGCCCGATCAGGGAGGAGGCCTTGAAGCTGCGCTTGCCCTTCACCTTGAGGTTCGGGGACCAGGCGACCAGGGCATCCGGGTCGACGTACGTCTCGTCCTCACCGCGGCCGCAGTCGACGACGATCGGCGTGCCGCGGGAGGTCAGGGCGACCCAGCCGGTACCCGCGATCTCCACGTTCCACAGGCCCTGGCCGGCGAACTTGGCCATGCCCTTGACCTTCTCGACGCCCCACTGAAGATGCGCGTCGAAGGCCAGCACATTGGTGCCGTTGACCGAGAGCGAGTCGTTGTTGAGATTGATGACGACAACGTCGGCACCGTAGTCGGCGAGGTAGAGCAGGCCGTCACCGGAGCACTTCATGATGGGCGCGCCTTCGCCGGTCACCCACTGGGCGGCGATCTGGCGGACGGCGGGCGGGTTCGGCTCGTACTGCACGAACCCCTCGTAGGCGACCATCGAGCCGGTGCGCGCGTACAGGTCCTGGCCGGTGGCCATGGCGACCTTGAGCATGGTGCGGCCGTGGTTCTCCATCCGGGCCACCATCGGAGTCGGGGCGAAGCCCGCGAGTTGCTGATTCATTCTTCGGGCTCCCTCAGACCTCGTACGGCTGGACGACGATGAAGTTCCCGGGGGCGCCCCGGAACTGGAGGTTCACCGTCTCGCCGCTGTGTCCCGGGTACGCGTTGCGGCGCAGCCGGACCTGGCTGGAAAGGATCACCTGGGACGCGGCCGACCAGGCGACGACGGCGTTGCAGTCGGCGAACGTCGTCGGCGTGACCGGCAGGACGACGGGAATGCCGTGCGTCTTGACGATGACCGTGCCGGTGCCGTGGAACATCATGGTGAACAGGGCGCCACCGGGGATGCCGTGGCCCTCGATCCTGCGGACCTCGTGCTGCAGCGACTCGTCGAAGGCGAGAACGTTCTCCGCGGAGACGCAGATGCCGTCGCCCTGCAGCTCGATGGAGTGCAGATGCGAGCCGTCCTCGGCGAGGAAGACCTGGCCGCGGCCGGAGCAGCGCATCAGCTGCATCTCCTGGCCGGTGGCGTTGCCGACGATACGGCCCGCGAAACCGGCGCCCTTGTAGCTGAATTCGACCTTGCCCTGGTACATCACCATGCTGCCCTGGCGAGCGAGGACAGGCGCACCGCCCATGGTCAGGTCGACCCGCATGAGCTGCTGATTCTGCGGCGTCCAGCGCTGGCCGGTCGGCGTCTCGCGGTAGGGCTGGAGCGCGGCCTGGAGGCCGGCTCCGGCCTGCGGGGCTCCCTGCGGCACTCCGGGCGGCGCGCCGCCCGGAGGCATACCCGGGGGCTGCTGGCCGTACGGAGACGGAGCCTGCTGGCCGTACGGGGACGGCGCGCCCGGTGGCTGGCCCTGACCGGGGATCTGGCCCGGCATCTGCCCCGGCGCCTGCCCGGGGACCTGGCCGTACTGCGGCTGCTGAGGCGGCTGTCCGTACGGGGACGGGGCAGCGGGGGGCGGAACTGTGCCGCCCTGCGGGGTCATCGGCGCCGCAATGGTCGGCGCGGCGTGCATCTGCGGGTTCTGGTGGGGGGCGGGGGCCTGGGCGGCCGGTCCGCCGAACGAGGGCGCGGGCTGTGGGGCCTGGGACGCGGCCGGTGCGCCGAACGCCGGAGGCGCGGTGGCCTGCGCGGGCGGCGCGAACGACGGTGCGGCGCCCTGCGGCTGCTGCGCCGCCGGCTGCTCCTCGGCGACCTCGCCGCCGAAATTCTTCAGCAGCGCGTCGAGGCCCCCGTCAAAACCCTGACCGACGGCGGCGAAGCGCCACACGTCCTTCAGATAGAAGTCACCCAGCATCACCGCACGCTCGGTGGAGAACTCCGAGCCGGTGAAGGCGTACCGGACGACCTCCTCGCCACCCGCGACGATACGGATGTACCCAGGGCCGACCTGAGACATCTGTCCGGCGCCGTCGATGGTCGCGGTGAACGAGAGTTTGTGGATATTCGCCGGAATGCGGTCCAGCGTGACGCGAAATGACTCGGTGTCACCGGACTGCGTGCCGAGCAGTTGGACGGACTCCTCGGGAGACTTCGGCTGATTGAAGAAGATGAAATACCGGTCGTCCGAGAGCTGCTCATTGGCGTCGAGACCGAAGCAGCTGATGTCGAAGGTCAGCCCAGGGGCCGCGATCTGCACACCTACGTACAGATCCGTCCCCGGCGTGAGATCACTGATCTTGGCCTTGTGGCCGCGTTGGAATTCCCTGGCCATGCGTAACGACCGTCCCCCATCCCGAAATGTGACTGCGTCGCGCCAGGCTAACGGCTGAGGCCGACATTGAGCCAAGCCGGTACACATTCGGTACAGGACCGTCGAAGGTCACTCACCGCGAGCGGCGGGCAGATGCGGCAGCCGGTCGGCAGCGACGACGCCCTCGAGATAGCCACGGGCCCGCTCGGTGCGGGGGTACGCCTCGAGAAGCTGCCAGAACCCCGGGCCGTGCCCGGGTACGAGCAGATGGGCCAGTTCATGGACGAGCACGTAGTCGACGACATACTCCGGCATGCCCTGCAGGCGGTGCGACAGGCGGATGCTGCCCTCCGCGGGCGTACAGGAGCCCCAGCGGGTGTTCTGATTTGTCACCCATCGCACCGATGTCGGTCTTGCGCGTCCGTCGAAAAACTGGGCGGACAACCGCTCCGCACGCTCGGCCAGTTCAGCGTCACCGAGGATCCGCTTGCTCTCCTGGGCTGCGAGTTTGTCGAGCATCACGCTGACCCAGCGCCGTTCCTCCGCCTCCGACATCCGGGCGGGGATGAGCACAATGGTCCGGTCGCCCTCACGGTAGGCGGAGACCGTTCTGCTGCGCCGGGCGCTCCTGCGGACCTCGACCGCACTCGTCCCCGATCCGCGGGGCGGGCGGTTTGTCGCGCTGCGTTTTTGAGCTCCGGCGCTGTGCGGTGGGGTCTCCCCAGCGAAGTGAGGGGAAGGGTCGACGGGCACGGCATGACGTTACCCGCTGCCAGTGGGGGAAGTCCCGCCTCCGGGACGGTTCGAGCTTGATCCACTCCATGGCATG
Organism: Streptomyces sp. NBC_01142; assembly: GCF_026341125.1. Taxonomy (NCBI): domain Bacteria; kingdom Bacillati; phylum Actinomycetota; class Actinomycetes; order Kitasatosporales; family Streptomycetaceae; genus Streptomyces; species Streptomyces sp. NBC_01142. Next base: position 1,017,348 of record NZ_JAPEOR010000001.1, on the reverse strand, counting down.
CACCATTTGAACGACAAATACCCGCACCTGTGGATAACTTTTCACACGTTCCGACGCCGCCGGGCATTCTGACAACAGATCAGAAGAGATCTGTCGGACAACGGATCAACGGGGGCGGCACATATGCATCCGATGGTGAAGCCTGCCCTGAGGCGGGCATGGCGAGAGCGGCAGACCGTGCAATTCGGGGTGACACCCGCACACGCGGTAGTGGTGGGCCCGGTCGACACGGCGACGGGTGCCCTGATCGAGCTGCTGGACGGGACACGCGGACTGCCGCTGCTGCGCGAGGAGGCGCGTGCCATAGGCCTGCCGGAGAAACAAGTGGACCTGCTGGTGAACAGGCTGACGTCGGCGGGTCTGATCGACGATCCGTTGGCCGCGGGGCCCGCGGCCGCTGCGTTACGGAAACGGGCCGGCGCGCTTGACCGGCTCCGCCCCGACCTGGCCTCGCTCTCCGTGATCCATCCTGAACCGGGCGACGGGATACGCCGCCTTGCGGCCCGGCGGGCGATGCGCGTACAGGTGCGGGGTGCGGGCCGGGTCGGTGCAACGGTCGCCGCTGTGCTGTCCGCCTCCGGAGTGGGCCGGGTCGAGGTACTGGACGGCGGATGTGTGGAGCCGTGGGACGTGGCGCCCGGCGGGCTTCCGGCGGAGTCGGTCGGTGAGCGGCGGGACACGGCGGCCAGGCAGCTGGTGCGGCGGTCCGCGCCCGACCGTCCGCCGCGGGCGGCCGAGTCGACGGCGGCATCGGGCGGCGGCGAGCCCGGGCTCTCGCTGGTCGTCGTCGCTCCGCGGGACGGGCTGGCGGCCTACGCACCCGACCCTGCCACAGCCGAGGGCTGGATCACCACGGGGACTCCTCATCTGTACAGCGGAGTTGTCGAGGCCACCGGCATAGTGGGCCCACTGGTACTGCCGGGCGGCACCGCCTGCGCCGGCTGCATGGAGCTGGGCCGGGCAGAGCGCGACCCCGGGCGGCCGAGGCTGCTGGCGCAGTGGCGCTCCGGCCGCCGGGGTACGGTGCCGGCCTGCGACATCGCCCTGGCCACGGCCGTGGCGGGGATGACGGCCGCGCACGCGCTGTCGTTTCTCGACGGAGAGCTGCCCGCAAGCATGGGGTCGCGGTGGGAGGCGTCGCTGCCACTGCTTGACTGGCGGTCGGAACGAATCACGCCGCACCTCGACTGTCTCTGCAGTGCGGACGGGAAGAGTGAGAGGGAGCACACCTCGGGGTTCGGGCCGCCGCACGACACAATGGCCGGGTAACCGCCGTCAACGGAGTACTGCCGTACGGCACACGCGGCACGGCTGTCTGGGATTTGGAGGGGCGCATGTCTGATCTTCCCCGGAAGGCGGTCACCCGGACCGCCAAGTTGGCCGCACTGCCACTTGGCTTCGCCGGTCGTGCCACCTGGGGTCTGGGAAAGCGGATCGGCGGCAAGTCCGCCGAGATCGTGGCCCGGGAACTGCAACAGCGCACGGCGGAGCAGCTGTTCAAGGTGCTCGGTGAGCTCAAGGGTGGTGCGATGAAGTTCGGGCAGGCCATGTCCGTCTTCGAGTCGGCGCTCCCCGAGGAGGTCGCGGGCCCCTACCGCGCGGCCCTCACCAAGCTCCAGGACGCGGCACCGCCGATGCCGACGCGCACTGTGCACACGGTTCTGGCGGAGCGGCTCGGCGAGGAGTGGCGGGAGCTGTTCCTGAGTTTCGAGGACAAGCCCTCGGCCGCCGCGTCCATCGGCCAGGTGCACCGGGCGGTGTGGCACGACGGACGCGAGGTCGCGGTCAAGGTGCAGTATCCAGGGGCGGGGGAGGCACTGCTGTCCGACCTGACCCAGCTCAGCCGGTTCGCCCGGCTGCTGGGGCCGCTGATTCCGGGGATGGACATCAAGCCGCTGATTGCCGAGCTCCGCGACCGTGTGTCGGAGGAGCTGGACTACGAGCTGGAGGCGCAGGCTCAGCGGGAGCACGCGGCGGAATTCGCTGACGACCCGGATGTGCTGGTGCCGGACGTGGTGCACCAGTGCGACCAGGTGCTGGTGACCGAGTGGATCAACGGGATACCGCTGGCCGAGGTGATCGCCGACGGCACGACCGAGCAGCGGGACCGGGCAGGTCAGTTGCTGGCCCGCTTTCTCTTTTCGGGCCCGGCCCGCACGGGGCTGCTGCACGCGGATCCGCACCCGGGGAACTTCCGGCTTCTCCCGGAAGAGGACAGCCAGGGCTGGCGACTGGGGGTTCTGGACTTCGGGACCGTGGACCGGCTGCCGGGCGGGCTGCCGCAGACCATCGGTGACTGCCTGCGGATGACGCTGGAGGGCGAGGCCGAGGCGGTCTACGGGCTGCTGCGGGAGGAGGGCTTCGTCAAGGAGTCCATCGACCTCGACCCGGACGCGGTGCTCGACTATCTGCTGCCGATCATCGAACCCGCGGAGGCCGAGGAGTTCACCTTCACCCGGAGCTGGATGCGCAACCAGGCGGCCCGGATCGCCGACATCCGCTCCCCCGCCCATCAGCTGGGCAAGCAGCTCAATCTGCCACCCTCGTATCTGCTGATACACCGGGTGACGCTGAGCACGATCGGGGTGCTCTGTCAGCTGAACGCGACGGTGCGGCTGCGCGACGAGCTCGAGTCGTCGCTCCCCGGGTTCCTCCCCCAGGACGAGGAGTACGAGGAGTACGAGGAACTCGACGAGGACGGCACGGCGGTCCAGGCGCAGGCCTGAGGTATCACCACCACGCCTGGTCGAGCCTGCCCTCGATCGCCCTGATGTTGGCGCGGGCACAGTCGTCGCAGTAGTAGCAACGGGTGCCGTTCTCCATGGAGAACGTCCAGGTGGGCGGTGGCCCCTCGGCGACCGTGCCGCAGTGGGAACACACGACGCTCTCAGCACCGGGCTGCGCAGGGTGAGGAGTCTGCTGCTGGTCCACATCGTGACGATAACCCCGCACGGGACCGGCCGCAGGAACAACGCACCGCGGGGACCGGTCCGTTCGGACCGGCCCCCGCGGGACAGCATGTGTGTGCTGTGCGATCAGTTCATGACGGCCATGGCCAGTGCGCGGCGGGCGCGCATCGACACGCGCTCGGCACGGCGCTGCATCCGCCGGGCGGCGATCAGGCGCACGGCCTGGCGTTCCGCGTCGGCTTCCCGCAGGCGCTCGTGCATATGCGCACGGGCCAGGGCTTCTGGGATGAGTTGCATCTCACGGGTCCTGTTCTGGCGCGAGGCGGTCGCGCCGATGGTGGTGACAGCTGAGGTGGCGGAGCCGGAGGGCTCGCTCGTGGAAGAGGTCATGGGGGCCAGCTTCTGGGGATCGTGCGTGACGGGGCGGTCGATGGTTCCGATGACGGTCATGCCGCAACCGGGTTCTTGCGCGGGCGGCCACGCGGCCGCTTGCGGGCGACGACTACGCCCTGGACGAAGAGCTCGCCGCCCCAGACACCCCACGGCTCACGCCGCTCCTTGGCGCCCGCAAGGCAGGCCTCCATCAACGGGCAGGTGCGGCAGAGGGACTTGGCGTACTCGACATCGGCCGGCGACTCGGCGAAGAAGACCTCCGGGTCGTAGGAACGGCAGGGGACGGGTACGCCGAGGTTCTCGATGGCGTCGTCGAGCGCGGTGAGCGCAGTGAGCGGAGTCAAGGCGGAGTCCTCGGTGAGGGCGGGCGGGGGGATCATCTCGGAAGGCGGTACGGACGGGGCGTGCGCTTCGAGTTGCACGGTGGTGTCGTTCCTCGTCTGGTCGTTCCGGCCTGTTGGCCGGGTGGCGGCTGGTACCGGGTGTTGCTTGTCCCGAGGCCCCTTCGCTCTGTCCTCCCGTTTTCGGGAAAACAGAAGGGCCGCGGATCCCGGGTGGGGTTCCGCGGCCCTGAAGGCGCCGGCCTGATGCTGGATCAGGCTGGATCACTCCAGGGTTCGAGCCCACGGAAGGCCCACATCATGTGATGCTGCGTCGTCTGCTTCTTGGCTTCGGCACTGGTTGCCGCAAAGGCATAGGCCCGAGCCTTTGCCGCTGCTACTGCTGCTTCCAGTGCCTTGGTCGGTCGCTCATTGCGCTCCAGGACGGGGAGACCGCCCAGGCCGGACGCCGGAAGCACGGCGGAGATGCCGGACGTACCGGTACCGACGAACGCCGAGGAGAAGCCGAGCGAGCAGGCGGAGGCGACCGAGCGATCGGTCATTTTGACGGTGCTGATGAAGCTGCTGTAGATGCTGGTCACTGGAATCGCCTCCTCTCGGCGTCTCGGGGGGACCGGCCGGGGCCGATCGCGCGTATTCGGATAAGTACAGCACGAGGACAGGGCTTCAGAGAAGTCGCTGTTCCCGTGGTTAAGAACCTATGGGGCTTGCTGGGGCCCGCGCAAACTATTTTTTCGACGAGTTTGTATCAGTCCTCCTCGTCGTCTCCTCCAAGCTCCTGACCTGCGCAGATGATCAGCACATCGGCGCCGAAACGCTCGAGCTTGCGGCCACCGACTCCGGAGATGCCCGCCAGTTCGCCCTCGGTGGCGGGCACGGCCTCGGCGATCGCCATCAGCGTCTTGTCGGTGAACACGCAGTACGCGGGCTGGCCCAGCTCCTTCGCCTGGTCCGAGCGCCACTCGCGCAACCGCTCGTACAGCGCCTCGTCCATGTCCGAGGGGCAGTCCTCGCAACGCATCAGTTTCATCTCGCCCGCGTCGGTGAGCGTCTTGCCACAGACCCGGCACAGCACCGGGCCACGCCGCTTGCGGCGGCTGCCGCTGCCGCGCTCGATGCCGCCCGCACCGCCCGCACCACGGGCGCCGGGGGCGACCGAGCCGGGACGCATCCCGTTCAGGAAGCGAGTGGGGCGCCGGGAGGCGCGGCCGCCCGGTGAGCGGGAGAGCGCCCAGGAGAGTGAGAGATGCAGCCGGGCGCGGGTGACGCCGACATAGAGGAGCCGGCGCTCCTCCTCGACCTGCTCGTCGGTCTTGGCGTAGGTGATCGGCATCATGCCCTCGGTGAGACCGACCAGGAACACCGCATCCCACTCCAGGCCCTTCGCCGAGTGGAGCGAGGCGAGGGTAACGCCCTGAACGGTGGGCGCGTGCTGAGCCGCCGCACGCTCGTCCAGCTCGGCCACCAGATCGGCGAGGGTCGCCTCCGGCTGGACGCGTACATAGTCCTCGGCGAGCCGCACCAGCGAGGCCAGCGATTCCCAGCGGTCGCGCACCGCTCCCGACCCGGCGGGCGGCTCGGTGGTCCAGCCCTTGGTCGAGAGGACGGCCCGGACCTGGGAGGGCAGGTCGACGACATCGTCGAGCAGCGAGTCGTTGTCCCCGAAGCGGGCCGCGCTGCGCAGGGCGGCGCCCGCTTCCCGTACTTCCTGGCGTTCGAAGAAGCGCTCGGCGCCGCGCAGCTGGTACGGGACTCCGGCGTCGGCCAGTGCCTGCTCGTAGACCTCCGACTGGGCGTTGATCCGGTAGAGCACGGCGATCTCGCCGGCCGGGACGCCCGCGGCGATGAGGTCGCGGATGCGGCGGGCGGTGCCCTCGGCCTCGGCCGGCTCGTCCGCGTACTCGGTGTAGGCGGGCTCGGGGCCGGGGTCCCGCTGGGAGATCAGCTCCAGACGGTGCTCGGCGGCCCGGCCGCGGGCCTGGCTCAGCAGCCCGTTGGCGAGGTGCACCACCTGGGGGGTGGAGCGGTAGTCGCGGACCAGCTTGACCATGGTCGCGCTGGGGTGGCGGGTGCGGAAGTTCAGCAGATGATCCGGGGTGGCGCCGGTGAAGGAGTAGATCGTCTGGCTGGCGTCACCGACGACGCAGAGGCTGTCCCGGTCGCCCATCCACAGGTCCAGGAGCCGCTGCTGGAGCGGGCTGACGTCCTGGTACTCGTCCACCACGAAGTGCTGGTACTGGCGGCGGATCTGATCGGCGATGTCGTGCCGGTCCTGGAGGATGCCGACCGTGAGAAGCAGCACATCCTCGAAGTCGATCACCGAGCGGTCGCGCTTGAGCTGCTCGTACATCCCGTAGACCTGGCTGATCTCGGCCGGGTCGCGGGGGGCGTCGCGGTGCGACTTGGCGACCTCGGCCGGATAGTCGGCGGGCACGGTCTGGGTGACCTTGGCCCACTCGATCTCGCTCGTGACGTCCCGCAGCTCATTGCGGTCGAGCCGGATACGGCAGCGCGCGGCGGCCTCTGCAACCAGCTGGATCTTGCGCTCAAGGAGCCGGGGCATGTCGCCGCCGACCGCCTTTGGCCAGAAGTACTGGAGCTGGCGCAGGGCGGCGGAGTGGAACGTACGCGCCTGGACGCCGCCCGCGCCGAGCTGGCGCAGCCGGCCGCGCATCTCGCCCGCGGCGCGGTTGGTGAAGGTGACGGCCAGCACACTGGAGGGCTGGAGTATTCCCGCACGCACGCCGTACGCGATGCGGTGGGTGATCGCGCGCGTCTTGCCCGTGCCGGCTCCCGCCAGCACACACACCGGACCGTGCAGGGCCGTCGTGACCTCGCGCTGCTCGGGGTCGAGCCCGTCGAGCACCGCGTCCGCCGACTCGGGGACCTGCGGGAAAAGAGAGGAGTGCGTTGCTGCTGTCACACCGCCATGCTGCCAGGTCGGATGAGGTGGATGCGGCCGTTGTCCACAGGGGGCCGGGGGCGGTCGTACTAATGCGGGAATGGTGACCAGGTCACGTACGTTCTACGCGGTGCGAACACGCACCGAGCCAGATCGACGAGACGAACCCCAGAGGAGCGCAGAGACGATGCAGGGGACTGTGACGATGTACAGCACCACGTGGTGCGGCTACTGCCGTCGGCTGAAGAGCCAGATGGACCGCGAGGGCATCACGTACACCGAGGTCAACATCGAGCAGGACCCGCAGTCCGCGGCGTTTGTCGAGAAGGCCAACGGAGGCAACCAGACCGTGCCGACCGTCCTGTTCCCGGACGGTTCGACGCTCACCAACCCCTCGTTGGCCCAGGTCAAGCAGAAGATCAGCGTCTGAGCGCACTGAGAAGAGCCCCCGCCCACGGGCGGGGGCTTTCGCGTGCCCCGTACTGTCGGGCGCGGTGCAGTGAGGTGAGGTGCACACGTTCTGGTGAGGTGCACGCCTTCTGTGGGAGGCGCCCGCTCGAGCGCCGGCTTGCTCGCACTCCCTGCGACGCTCGCGCCCCTCGACGCTCGCGCCCCTCGACGGTCGACCTCCCTAGGCCGGCTCTCCCGGCTTCGGGAGCGGCTTGCCGTACCAGAGCTCGATCAGACGGGCCGCGATCGAGATCCCGAAGGGAGGCAGCACCTCGCCGGACTCGAATGCGGCCCGCAGGTCTTCCCGGGAGAACCAGCGCGCTTCCTGGATCTCCTCCCCGTCCACCGTGATCTCGGAGGACGTGGCCCGTGCCATGAAACCCAGCATCAGACTGGACGGGAACGGCCAGGGCTGGCTGGCGATGTACTCGACCTCGCCGACCGTGACACCCGCCTCCTCCCAGACCTCGCGGCGCACCGACTGCTCGATCGACTCGCCCGGTTCGACGAAGCCCGCGAGCGTTGAGAAGCGGCCCTCCGGCCAGTGCACCTGGCGGCCCAGCAGTGCGCGGTCCTCCTCGTCGGTGACGAGCATGATCACGGCAGGGTCGGTACGAGGGTAGTGCTCGGCGCCGCACGCCTGGCAGCGGCGGATGTGACCGGCGGCCGCGATGACCGTGCGCTCGCCGCAGCGTGAGCAGAAGCGGTGCAGCCGCTGCCAGTTCTCCAGCGCGACGGCGTGGACCAGCAGGCCCGCGTCGCGGGGGGAGAGCAGCAGACCGGCTTCACGCAGTCCGGCGGGGCGGGCCGACTGGTCCATACGGCCGGGGAGGGTGTCCTTCTGGAGCGCGAAGTAGCGCACCCCGTCCTCGTCCGTGCCCAGGAAGTAGCGGTGGGTCTCGGTGACGGGGGCCTCGAAGGCCGGGGTCATGACCAGTTCGGTGCGGCCGTCTGTGCTGCCGGCGGGTTCGTCGACCAGTGCCTGTCCGCCGGAGACCACGAAGACCCGGGTCGTCGGGTGGCTCCACGCCGCCGCCAGCCAGGCCTCGTCGAGGCGGTGGTGCGCCTCGCGGTCGATGCCGCTCGGCACGGTGAGACCGATCGGGCGGTGCGTGGTGCCGTTGCTGATGGTGCTCACAGGTACTTCCAACTCCCCCGGGTGGATTGGGTTTCAGGTCAGCGGAGTGCGGCGGCGAGGTCGCCCCACAGATGGGCGGTCGTCTCCGCACCCTTGAGGAGCAGGTCCAGCTCGACCTTCTCGTTGGGTGCGTGCCAGCCGTCGGACGGTACGGAGATACCCAGGAAGAGCACGGGCGCGTCCAGTACGTCCTGGAGGTCGGCGGCGGGTCCCGAACCGCCCTCACGGGTGAAGCGGATCTTCTGCCCGTCGAAGGCCCGGCTCATGGCCCGTACGACCGACTGCAACGCCGGGTGGTCCAGCGGGGTCAGGCAGGGGCGGGTCGACGCCCCGAAGGTGATCTCGTGGCGGATTCCGGCGGGGACGTGGGCTCCGACCCAGTCGCGGACGGCGTGCTCGACCTTCTCCGGGTCCTGGCCCGCGACGAGACGGAAGGTGAGCTTCAGCTGGGCGGAGGACGGGACGATCGTCTTGCCGCCGGGGCCCTGGTAGCCGCCGCCGATGCCGTTGAGCTCCGCGGTCGGGCGGGCCCAGATGCGCTCGAGCGTGGAGTAGCCGGCCTCGCCGAGCGTGCCGTGCGATCTGGCGGTGGTCAGCCAGGACGCCTCGTCGAAGGGGAGCTCGGCGAAGAGCTCGCGCTCGGCGTCGGTGAGCGGTGCGATGCCGTCGTAGAAGCCCGGGATCGTGACGCGCTCGTCGGTGTCGTGCAGTGCCGCGACGAGGCGGGCGGCGACGGTGGCCGGGTTGGGCACCGCGCCGCCGAAGGAACCGGAGTGGATGTCCTGGTCGGGGCCGTACATCGTGATCTCGCAGTCCGCGAGGCCGCGCATGCCCGTGCAGACGGTGGGGGTCGTCTCGGACCACATGCCGGTGTCCGAGACGATCACGGCGTCGGCGGCGAGACGGGCGGCGTTGGCCTCGGCCAGGGCGCGGAAGTTCGGGGAGCCGGACTCCTCCTCGCCCTCGATCAGCAGCTTGAGGCTGACCGCGGGGGCAGTGCGCCCGGTGGCGGCAAGGTGGGCCCGTACACCCAGGGTGTGGAAGAAGACCTGGCCCTTGTCGTCCGCCGCGCCGCGGCCGTACATCCGGCCGTCGATGATCTGCGGCTCGAAGGGGTCGGTGTGCCAGCCGTCCTCGCGGGCGGCCGGCTGTACGTCGTGGTGGCCGTAGACCAGCACGGTGGGGGCGTCCGGGTCGTCGGACGGCCACTCGGCGAAGACGGCGGGGGCGCCGGGAGTCTCCCAGATCTCGGTGACCGGGAAGCCGGTCTCCTTGAGCTTGACCGCGAGCCAGTCGGCGCTGCGCCGTACATCCGCGTCATGGTCGGGCTGGGCCGACACGGACGGTATGCGCAGCCAGTCGGCGAGGTCGCCGAGGAAGGCTGCGCGGTGCTGCTCGATGTACGTACGGACCACGCTGTCCGGGGTGTCGCTCATGCTCCTGAGCCTAACGGGCCTCGACGGCTGCCCCGTCGGCCGTCTCGCCCAGCAGGATGCGCTCAAGATCGGCACGGCCCGGGAGGGCGTCGGGGCTGACGGCCTCCCCACTGCGCACGTAGACGAAGGTGGCGGTGACGGCGTCGAGGGGGATGCCGTGCAGTTCGGCCCAGGCGAGGCGGTAGACAGCGAGCTGGAGGGGGTCGGCGGTACGGGTCCGGCTGGTCTTCCAGTCGACGATCTCGTACGTGTACGCGTGGGCGTCACTTGGATCACCTGTGGCGGTGGTGGCGGTGCGGTAGACGGCGTCGATACGGCCCCGGATGATCCGGCCGGCGAGGGTGAGCTGGAAGGGGAACTCCACCCGGTGGGGGGTACGGCGGGCGTACGGGGTGCGCTCGAAGGCCTCCTTGAGCGCGGCAAGATCGCGCTCGTCCGCGATCTCGGGGTCGTCGGCCTCGCCGCCGGGCAGCTCGTCCGGGCCGAGCATCGGAAGCGGCAGCTCCTCGAACCGTGACTCCACCCATGCGTGGAACCGGGTGCCGCGGCGGGCTGCGGGCTGCGGTGGCTGCGGCATGGGGCGTGCCAGCTCCTGGGCGAAGCCGTCGGGATCGGCGGCGAGGCGCAGCAGCTGGGAGGCGGAGAGCGAGGGCGGTACGAGTACGTCGCGGACGGTGGCGCGGGTACGGCGAAGCTCGCCGGCGAGGGCGTCGAGGTCCCGGTCCCAGGAGGCGATGGTGCGGGCCTCTTCGGGGTGCGGGAGGTGTTCCCCCACCCCGCCCCTTCCCGAAACCGGAGGCGGGCCCCCGGCCCCCCGGGAGGGTGAGGTGACCGCGGGTGCTGACGCCCCCACACCCCCGGAGCCTTCGGCTCCGGGGGGCAGGTTCCCCGGGCCCCGAGGGGAGGAGGAGGCGTGGGGCAGGCGCCCCGCACCGCCGGAAGCGCGGACTTCGCGGCGCTGATGCGGCGGCGAGGCCGGGCTCCGCCCGTCTCCGGGCGGGAGCCCGTGCCGGTCGGCGTCCCCGGCCACGAACTCGCCTCCCCGCTCAGCTCGGGCCTCGGGGGCGTCCCACTCCTCCCACGACCCGCCACCCGCCGCCCCGGCCGGGAGCTCATGTGCCCGCTGTGCCGGGACTTCGGGGGTGTCCCACGGGTCCGGTTCGTCGCCGTGGCGGTGCTCGGGCTCGGGCTCGTCATCCAGGAACGGCTCGTCATCCGGGAACGGCTCCTCGTCCCAGTCGGCCCACTCCGACAGGTCCGCGACCTCCTGGGGCTCCTCCTGGAGCGGGGCCGAGGTCAGGCCGGACAGGTAGGAGAGGACTGTGTCCGCCGCCTTGCGGCGGTGGGCGAGGGAGGTTTCGTCGAGCGGGAGGGGCCAGGCGTGGTCTGCCGTCGTTGCGTGCAGGGCCGGGTTCTCCGCGTCCTCCGCCGGCTCGTCCGCCCAGACCTCGATCTCGCCGAAGCCCGCCGCGCAGTGGTCGTACAGCGCCTGGAGGAACGGCGACGGGCCCCGTCGGCGCTTCTGGGTCGGGCCCCACCAGTGGGCGGAGCCCAGGAGCAGCGAGCGGGGGCGGGTGAAGGTGACGTAGCCGAGGCGCAGTTCCTCGGTGTGCTGGTGGTCCTTCATCGACTCCTTGAAGGCCTTGAGCCCCTGCGCGTCCCAGGACGCGACGTCCGGGAGGGTCGCCGCGTCGCCCCGCAGCGCGTGCGGCAGGACCTTGGACTGGGAGGTCCAGGCCTCGCGTGCCTGGTCGTTCGGGAAGTGCTTGGCAACCAGTCCCGGGACGGCGACGACATCCCATTCCAGGCCCTTGGACTTGTGGGCCGTCAGGACCTTGACGGTGTTCTCGCCGCCGGGCAGGGCATTGTCCAGGCCCTTTTCGTACTGCGCGGCGGTGCGCAGGAACGCGAGGAAGGCGAGCAGCGACGCCTCCCCGTCCAGCGCGGCGAACCCGGCCGCGGTGTCCAGGAAGTTACCGAGTGTCTCGCGGCGGCGCGCTGCCAGGGCGTGCGGGGAGGCGGAGAGCTCGACCTCCAGGCCGGTGGTGGCCAGGACGCGGTGCAGGACGTCCATCAGGGGGTCGGCCAGTGAGCGGCGCAGCTCGCGCAGTTCGGCGGCAAGGCGGGCGAAGCGGACCCGGGCGTCGGCGGAGAACGGGAGGCCGTCGTCCTCGCCGCCCGCCGACTCCAGGAAGGTGTCGAGCGCGTCGGCGAGCGAGATGACCTCGGCCGGGTCGGTGCCCTCGACGGCCGCGGCCAGTCGTTCGTCCGGGTCCGTCCCGCCGGGCGAGGTGCGGTGGACCAGGAGCCGGGCCCGGCGGCCGAGCAGCGCCAGGTCGCGCGGGCCGATCCGCCAGCGCGGTCCGGTGAGCAGACGTACGAGCGAGGCGTTGGCCCCCGGATCCTGCAGGACCTCGCACATGGCGACCAGGTCGGCCACCTCGGGCAGGTGCAGCAGCCCGGACAGGCCGACGACCTCGACCGGAATGTCCCGCGCGACCAGCGCGCCCTGGATCTCGGGGAAGTCGCCCGCCGTACGGCACAGGACCGCGATCTCGCCGGGCTCCTTGCCCGTACGCACGAGGTGCGCGATGGAGTCGGCGAGCCATGCGATCTCCTCCGCGTGGGTGGGGAGGAGGGCGATACGGACGGACCCGTCACGCTCGGCGCCGGGTGCGGGGCGCAGGGCATCGACGCCCTTGTGCATGGCGCGCAGGGGTTCGGCCAGGCCGTTGGCGAGGGCGAGGAGACGGCCGCCGCTGCGGCGGTTCTCGCTGAGCGAGAACCGGGCGGCAGGCCTGCCGTCGGCGTACGCGAAGTGCGTCGGGAAGTCGTCCAGGTTGGCGACGGACGCCCCGCGCCAGCCGTAAATGGCCTGGCAGGGGTCGCCGACCGCGGTCACGGCGTGGCCGGTTCCCTGGCCGAACAGGCCGGACAGAAGCAGCCGTTGGGCCACCGATGTGTCCTGGTACTCGTCGAGCAGGACGACCCGGAACTCGTCCCGCAGGATGGTGCCGACCTCGGGGCGGGTGAGGGCGAGCTCGGCGGAGAGGGCGATCTGGTCGCCGAAGTCGAGAAGATCGCGGGTGCGTTTGGCCTCGCGATAGCGGACGGTCAGCTCGAGCAGCTCACGGCGTGCGGCGGCCGCCTCGGGGACCTTGCGCAGCTCGGCGTTGCTGAGCCTGGTGCTCTCCAGGGTGTGCAGCAGATCGGAGTCGTACGCGCCGAGCTGCTCGGGGCGCACGAGATGCTCCGCCAGCTCGGAGTCGAGCGCGAGCAGGTCACTGACGAGGGAGGGGAAGGACTTGGTCAGCGTGGGGTACGGCCCCGGCGCTTCGCGCAGCACGCGCGCGGCGAGCTGGTAGCGGGTGGCGTCGGCGAGCAGGCGCGCGGTCGGCTCCAGGCCTATCCGCAGCCCGTGGTCGGTGAGGAGCTGTCCGGCGAAGGCGTGGTACGTCGAGATGCGCGGCTCGCCCGGGGGGTTGTCCGGGTCGATGACGTCCGGGTCCGTCACTCCGGCTCGTACGAGTGCATTGCGCACGCGCTCGGCGAGCTCGCCCGCGGCCTTGTTGGTGAAGGTGAGGCCGAGGACCTGCTCGGGGGCGACCTGGCCGGTCCCGACGAGCCACACCACCCGCGCGGCCATCACCGTCGTCTTCCCCGACCCGGCTCCGGCCACGATGACCTGCGGGGCGGGCGGCGCGATGATGCAGGCCGTCTGCTCCGGGGTGAAGGGGATGCCGAGGAGCTCTTTGAGCTGCTCGGGGTCGGTGATGCGTGCGGTCACCTCAAAGAGGCTAATGGGGACCACTGACAGTGCGGGTCCCCATCGGCCTCGAAAGCATTTCAGCAGCTGTCAGCGGCGGTCAGCTGCCGGTGCCTGTGTCCGTGCCCGGACCGGTGCCTGTGTCCGTGCCCGGATCCGTGCCCGTGTCCGCTTCTGTGCCCGGGTCGGTGTCCGAGTCCGGGTCGATGCCGGTGTCCGTGCCTGTGTCCGTGCCGGCGTCCGGGTCGGTGCCCGTTTCCGAGTCGGCGTCCGGGTCGGTGCCCGTTTCCGGACCGACGTCCGAACCGACGTCCGAACCGACGTCCGAGCCGACGTCCGAGTCCGGGTCGATGCCTGTGTCCGGGCCGGTGCCCGTTTCCGAGTCGGTGTCCGAGCCCGTGCCACCGCCGGCGTCCGGGCCCGCAGCCGGATTCCCCAGGTCCACGACCTCGCCCGCCGGTGGGGCCACGGCCTTCACCGGCTTGTTGTAGTCGGTGAAAACCATCGTGCCGGGCTCGTCGCCGCCGGTTTTGACCACCTTCAGCAGGTACGGCTCACCTTCCTTGGCCACGTACAAGGTCGTCGTCTCGTCGGCCTCCTTCTTCACCAGGGTCGTCGCGGGCCGGCCTGCGACCTCGGCGTCCGGCCCCTTGACCATCCCCTTGCGGTCCGACTTCGTCCTGTCCATCTCGGCGAGCATCGCCTTGAGGTCACAGATTCCGCCCATGTCCTTCGCGCTGCCCGCCGGCATCTTGATCCAGCGGCCCTTCAGCAGGTTGACCGCACTGTCGCCCCCCGGGACGGCGGAGCCGTTCTGGGCGAGCGAGGCATGCCAGAACTTCTCGTCGGCCTTCATGTACATGGCCTTGTCGACCTGGCGCAGCTCTGCCCTGCCGCCCTCGATGCCCAGCTTGCCCGTACACGTATTCCGGTTGTCCACCGCGAGGTCGACAGACATCAGCATTTCGTCGCTCTTGATCTGGCCCGTCATCCTGACGGAACGGGCCGCCTTGGTGGCCGCGACCGCCTTCTCGGCGATCTGATCGGCGGTCAGGCCCGCGAGCGGGTCGGCCGTAGCCTTGGCGGCGGCCGGCGGAGCCTTCTTCATCTCCTCGGAGCCGCTCTTGGCCTTGATGTCACCGTCAGTGGAGCAGCCCGCCAGCGCGGCGGTCGCGGTTGCAGTCGCGGTCGCGCAGACCACCGCCGCCAGCAGGGACTTCCGTTTGGCCGCCATGTGTCTCCCCTTGCAGATCCGCTTGCCGTCTTGCCGTCGCATGCCGATGCGACGGCCGTGGACCTTCATTGGATGCAATAAAAGGTGACGAAGTGTGGCAAAACACCGATCATTCCACTATTTGGCGGCCTTCCGGCTGCACGCTGCACGAGGCGCGGAAGGAACAGTGGGTGCAGTGCTGCCCGCTGGCCGGCGTGAAGCGTTCGTCGAGTACGCGTCCGGCGGCGGTGGCGAGCAGATCTCCGACCCATTCGCCGGAGAGGGGTTCCTGGGCCTGAATCTTGGGGAAGTCGTCGCCGCCCTCCTTCTTGGCGGCAGCCTGGCGCAGCTGTACGAGTTCGGCGCCGCCGGGCTCCGGGCGCCGGCCGTCGAAGGCCTCGTCGACCGCCCCCTCGCGCACGGCGAGCTGGTAGACGGCGAGCTGGGGGTGGCGCGCGACCTCGTCCCTGGTGGGCGCCTGCTTGCCGGTCTTGAAGTCGACGACGTACGCGCGGCCGTGTTCGTCCCGCTCGACGCGGTCCATGGAGCCACGGATCCGTACCGCGTACTCACCGGC
Organism: Streptomyces sp. NBC_01142; assembly: GCF_026341125.1. NCBI lineage: Bacteria > Bacillati > Actinomycetota > Actinomycetes > Kitasatosporales > Streptomycetaceae > Streptomyces > Streptomyces sp. NBC_01142. The sequence goes on along the minus strand of NZ_JAPEOR010000001.1, from coordinate 1,002,223 downwards.
TTCGAGCGTCACGTCGAAGTCGTGCTCGGTGGCGGCGGGGGCGCGGCCGCCGCGGTCCATGACGTGCCAGCGCAGGAAGCGTTCGAGCGCCACGCGCGCGTGCTCCTTCTCCTGCTGCGACTTCCAGGGTGCGTCGAAGACGAGGGCGTTCCAGACGGAGTCGAGGCGCTCCATGAGAACAGCGAGGTCGGCGGGGGTCTGCCCGGAGGCGACCTCGTCCGCGAGTACGTGGACGACGTTGCCGAAGCCCTGGGCGGCGGTGGCGGGAGCATCCGCCTTCACCTCGCGCCCCAGGAACCACTGGAGTGCGCAGGTGTTGGCGAGCTGGTCCAGTGCGCTGCCGGAGAGAGTGACGGGCTGGTTCCGGTCCCGGAGGGGGATCGCGCTGTGCGTCGGGTCGTACAGGCCCCACCAGCGGTAGGGGTGGGCTGCCGGTACGAGCGGCTGGCCCTCCTCGTCGGTGAGCGCGGCGAGACGGGCCAGGCGGTGGGCGGCGGCGTCGCGCAGTGCTTCGCTCGCCTGCGGGTCCACGGTGGTGGCGCGCAGCTCGGCGACGAGCGCGGCGACGGCGAGAGGGCGGCGCGGGCGACCGGTGACGTCCTTGGGCTCTGTGCCGAGTTCGGTGAGGAAGCGGGAGGGCTGGTCGCCGTCGTCGGCGGGGGCCTTGACTGCGGTGACGACGAGGCGGTCGCGGGCGCGGGTGGCTGCGACGTAGAAAAGGCGGCGCTCCTCGGCGAGGAGGGCGCCGGGGGTGAGGGGCTCGGCGAGGCCGTCCCGGCCGATGCGGTCGGCCTCGAGGAGGGAGCCGCGGCGGCGGAGGTCGGGCCAGAGACCCTCCTGTACGCCGGCGACGACGACCAGGCTCCATTCGAGGCCCTTGGAGCGATGGGCCGTCATCAGACGTACGGCGTCGGGGCGGACGCTTCGCTTGGCGAGGGTGTCGGCGGCGATGTCCTGGGCGTCCAGCTCTTCCAGGAAGTTGAGGGCGCCGCGGCCGCCGGTGCGTTCCTCGGCGCGGGCGGCGTTGTCGAAGAGGGCGCAGACGGCGTCGAGGTCGCGGTCGGCGTTGCGGCCCGGCGCGCCGCCGCGGAGGGCGGCGCGCTCCAGGCGCTGGGGCCAGGGGGTGCCGTCCCACAGCTGCCACAGGGCCTCTTCGGCGGTGCCGCCGCCTTCGAGGAGCTCGCGCGCCTTGCGCAGGAGTGCGCCGAGGCGCTGCGCACCGCGGGCGTACGCCGGGTCGTGCGCGACCAGGCGCTCGGGTTCGGCGAGGGCGCGGGCGAGGAGTTGGTCGGAGGGCGGGGGTACGCGATTGCCCCCGGCGCGCTCCTCGTCCCGGAGGGCGCGCCCGAGGCGTCGGAGGTCGGCGGCGTCCATGCCGCCGAGGGGGGAGGCGAGGAGGATGAGGGCGGTCTCGGTGCTCAGCCAGGGGGCCCGGTCTGGGGTGGGGGTGGAGGCGGGCTCCGGATCAGGGTCGGGTTTCGGCTCGGGAACAGGCTCCGGCTCGGGCTCCGGATCAGGGTCGGGTTTCGGCTCGGGAACGGGCTCCGGCTCGGGCTCCGGATCAGGGTCGGGTTTCGGCTCGGCGGTGAGCTCAGGCTCCTCCTTCGCCGCCGCGGCCCCGGCGCCGTCCGCGCCGGAAGCGGCCGACAGCACCACCGCAGAAGCACCTGAGCCCCCGGCCGCAGCCCCGGCCGACGACGTAGCTGAAAGGGCACCAAGGACTTCGGCCTCGGTGCCCGCCCGGTCGAGCCGCGCATCCTGCGTCGACAGCACGTCGGACAGCCCCGTCCCGGACAGCCCCGTCCCGGACAGCCCCGCCCCTGGTGTCGGGGGCGCCTCCGGCTGTGGGCGGGTTGCCGCCGAGGCCACCGCGCGGAGGGCCGTCAGCAACGGGGAGACCGCCGGTTCGTGGCGCAGCGGGACGTCGTCGCCGTCCGTTTCCAGAGGGACGCCCGCCGAGGTGAGGGCACGGCGGAGTGAGGGGATCGTACGGCCGCCCGCGCGGACCAGGACGGCCATCTCGTTCCACGGGACGCCCTCCTCCAGATGGGCGCGGCGCAGGATGTCGGCGATGTTGTCGAGCTCGGTGGAGGCCGTCGGATAGGTGTACGTCTCGACCCTGCCGCCCTCCCGGACCGCCGTCAGCTCCCGGTGCGCGCGGACCTTCTCCGACGGGAGACGGGTCAGCGGCATCCGGCGGGTCAGCAGCCGTGTGGAGGCCAGCAGTTCCGCGCCGCTGCGGCGGGACGTCGTCAGCACCTCCACCCCCGACGGCCTGCCGTCCGCGTGCCGGAACGCGTCCGGGAAGTCGAGGATGCCGTTCACGTCCGCGCCACGGAAGGCGTAGATCGACTGGTCCGGGTCACCGAAGGCGACCAGCGTCCTGCCCTGCCCTGCCAGCGCCTGCAGCAGCCGCACCTGGGCCGGGTCGGTGTCCTGGTACTCGTCCACGAACACCGCGTCGTACGGAAAGTGGTGCGGCGCGCCGATCCGTTCGGCCAGCAGTACCGCGCGGTGCACCAGCTCCGCGTAGTCCAGCACCCCCTGCATGTCCAGAACGTCCAGGTACTCCGCGAGGAAGGATGCGGCCGCCCCCCAGTCGGGGCGGCCGGTGCGGGCCGCGAAGCGCGCCAGGGAGTCGGGGCCGAGGCCCAGCTCACGGCTCCGGGCGAGCACCGCCCGTACCTCGTCGGCGAAACCACGTGTGGTGAGGCACGCCCGCAGCTCGTCCGGCCACTGGTGCCGGGCCAGCCCCTCGCCCTCCAGATCGAGCTGGCCCGCCAGCAGCTCACGTACGGCGACGTCCTGCTCGGGACCGGACAGCAGCCGCAGCGGTTCGGAGAAGAGATCGGCGTCCTGGTGGGCGCGGACCAGGGCATAGCAGAAGGAGTGGAAGGTCGTCGCCTGCGGGCCGTGCGCGCCGCCGAGCCGCAGCGCCATCCGGTCGCGCAGCTCCACCGCCGCCTTACGGCTGAAAGTGAGCACCAGGATCCGCTCCGGATCCGCCCCCTTCGCCACGCGCGCGGCGACGGCCTCCACCAGCGTGGTGGTCTTCCCGGTGCCCGGACCTGCGAGAACGAGCAACGGCCCGTGACGGTGGTCAACCACTGTGCGTTGAGTTGCGTCCAAGAGAGGAGGATCCACCGGGCCCGGCGGGGTACGTACCAGCCGGTACGCGCCCGGGGACCGCCGCCGTACCTGATGCTGGTACGTCGTACGCCCGGTGGTGGAGGAGGAGCTCACGTGGATCGCCGGTCCTGGTGGGTGTGCTGGTGGTGATGGAGCGGTCCGTGCCGCGTGCGGGAGACGCTACGCGAGCGCGGCGCGGGGGCGCAGCGAGTCCGCCGCGTACCCCGTACGGTCCTCGGGGTGTCCGCGACACCGCCGATTGGCGGAAGCTGTCATATGTGAGCGCTGTCGCCGGCACCACCACCGCCGTCCCATCGCGCGCGCCTCATGTCGAGGCGCGGCACGTGGCCGTCGGCGCTGCGCGCGGCCTCCCGCAGCGGTGTTCCCTCCGTGCGGTACTGCTCCAGGGCGCTCAGCTCATGGCCGGGCAGCAGCGCGCCGTCCGAGCGCACCACCCGCCACCAGGGCACCGCGCCGCCGTACAGCGCCATCACCCGTCCGACCTGGCGTGGTCCGCCGTCCCCGAGCCACTCCGCGATATCCCCGTACGTCATCACCCGGCCCGGCGGGATCAGCTCGGCGACTTCCAGCACCCTCTCCGCGTACTCCGGCAGCTCATCCATCCGACCCATCCTGCCGCACGCCACCGACAACGCCACGAACCGTGGGCCGGGCAGCAGGCAGAGCGGGCGCCAGGAGGCAAAGGGGCCCATCTTGCGCACCTCAAGCCCCCGCAATGCACCCTGATGCCCCCCTCTGTCGTCCGCTCGTGCCACCATCATGCGGGCGGTGACTGGTGATACGAGATCAAGAAGAGACCGAGACGGCTAAGGAGCAGGGCGTGCAGCCTTCGAAGGCGGCAAGCACCCCTGCGTCCGAGTCGTACCCGGACGCACCCGTTCCGCAGACCGGATCCGATGCCGACCACGACACGGGCAACGGCACGGACGCAGGTACCGGCAACGGCGACGCAGGTGCCGGTACCAGCAACGGCGACGCAGGTGCCGGTACCAGCAACGGCACGGAGGCAAGCACCAGCAACAGCACCGGCAAGGCGGCAAACACCGGCACCGGCACCGATCAGCAGGCCGACGTGATCCGTGCCGACCGCGTCTCGGGCGACGAGCCGCTGCTCGCCGCCCGCGTGCACCGCCCCTCCGATCTGATGCGGCTGCTCATCGGCGTTCTGGCGATCGCCGTGGTCCTCGCCGTCGCCGCGTTCGCCCACGGCACCACCTCGGGCCTCGAGCAGGACATCAACAAGGGCACCGGCCAGGCCCCCGACCTCCTCGTCAAGATCGCCGGTCTGGCGTCCAGCATCGCCGTGCTGCTCGTCCCCGTCGCCTTCGCGATCGAGCGGCTGATCAAACGGGACGGGCTGCGTATCGCGGACGGCGTGCTCGCCGCCGTCCTGGCGCACGGCGTCACCCTCGCCACCGACCTCTGGGTCGCCAAGGCCGCACCCGCCACCCTCCAGGAAGCGCTGACCCGGGCGCAGACCGACGGCGGTCTGACCGATCCCGTTCACGGATACCTCGCCCCCGTCATCGCCTATATGACGGCCGTGGGGATGGCCCGAAGACCACGCTGGCGCGTGGTGCTGTGGGTGGTGCTGCTGCTCGACGCCTTCGCGATGCTCGTCGCCGGTTACACCACACCGTTCTCGATCATCCTCACCGTGCTGCTCGGCTGGACCGTCGCCTACGGAACTCTGTACGCGGTCGGCTCCCCGAACGTCCGGCCCACCGGCCAGACCCTCCTCGCAGGTCTGCGCCATGTCGGATTCCGCCCGGTCACCGCGATGCGCGCCGAGACCGGCCCCGACTCCGCCGATCAGGGCGACCGCGGCCGCCGCTATCTGGTGTCGCTGGAGGACGGGCCACCGCTCGATGTCACCGTCGTCGACCGTGAGCAGCAGGCACAGGGCTTCTTCTACCGGGTGTGGCGGCGGCTGACGCTGCGCTCGATCACCACCCGCCGGTCCATCCAGTCACTGCGCCAGGCCCTGGAACAGGAGGCGCTGCTCGCGTATGCGGCGATCGCCGCCGGAGCCAACGCCCCCAAGCTGATCGCCACCTCAGAGCTCGGTCCCGACGCCGTGATGCTGGTGTACGAGCACCTGGGCGGCCGTTCCCTGGACTCGATGGCGGACGACGAGATCACCGACGACCTGGTGCGCGGCGCCTGGCGTCAGGTGAAGGCGCTCCAGTCGCGGCGTATCGCGCACCGGCGGCTCGCCGGCGACGCGATCCTGGTGGATCGTTCCGGCAAAGTGATCCTGACCGATCTGCGCGGCGGGGAGATCGCGGCAGGCGATGTGGTGCTGCGCATGGACATCGCACAGCTGCTGACCACCCTCGGTCTGCGGGTGGGCGCGGAGCGGGCGGTGGCTGCGGCGGTCGAGGTGCTCGGCCCGGACGCCATCGCCGACTGTCTGCCGCTGCTCCAGCCCATCGCGCTCAGCCGCTCGACCCGGGCCACCCTGCGCAAGCTGGCCCGCGAACGCTCGCAGCGCGAACGGGAGGCGGTGCTGGAAGCCTCCGCGGCCGCCAAGCGGGCCCGTACGGAAGAGGCGGAGGAGACGGACGAGCCGGCGGCCGACGTCCGCAAGGCCGCGCGCAAGTCCGAACGCGCGGAGAAGCAGGCCGACAAGAAGGCCATGGACGAGGCCATGGACGAGGCGCGCGAGGAGGATCTGCTCTCCCAGATCCGCCGGCAGGTGTTGCTGATCCGGCCCCAGGCGCCGGTCGAGCCGGTCCGCCTCGAGCGGATCAGGCCGCGTACGCTCGTCAGCTTCATCGCGGGCGCGGTCGCCGCGTACTTCCTGCTCTCGCAGCTCGCAGGCATCGACTTCGCCACGGTCTACGAACAGGCGCACTGGGGCTGGGTGGCCGCCGCGGTGATGTTCTCCGCGCTCAGCTACTTCGCCGCGGCGATGAGCCTGCTGGGGTTCGTCCCCGAGAGGGTGACGTTCATGCGGACGGTCGTCGCCCAGCTCGCCGGGTCCTTCGTCAAGATCGTCGCCCCGGCGGCGGTCGGCGGTGTCGCGCTCAACACCCGCTTCCTTCAGCGATCGGGCGTACGGCCCGGGCTCGCCGTGGCGAGTGTGGGCGCGTCCCAGCTCTTCGGGCTCGGCGCGCACATCATGCTGCTACTCCTCTTCGGCTACCTGACCGGTACGGAGCGGACGGCGTCGTTCACCCCGTCGAGGACGGTGATCGCGGGTCTGCTGACGGTCGCCGTGCTGGTGCTGGTGGTGACCGCGATCCCGTTCCTGCGGAAGTTCGTCTCGACGCGGCTGCGTTCGCTGTTCGCCGGGGTGGTGCCGCGCATGCTCGACGTACTGCAGCGGCCGATGAAGCTGCTCACCGGAATCGGCGGGATGCTGCTGCTGACCGGCCTGTTCGTGATGTGTCTGGACGCGTCGGTCCGGGCCTTCGGCAACGGCAGTCAGCCGCTGAGCTACGCGACCATCGCCGTGGTGTTCCTGGCGGGCAACGCACTGGGCTCGGCGGCTCCGACGCCGGGCGGTGTGGGCGCGGTGGAGGGCGCGCTGCTGGGCGGTCTGATCCTCGCGGGGCTGCCCAAGGAGGTCGCCGCGCCGGCGGTGCTGCTGTACCGGATGATGACGCTCTGGCTGCCGGTGCTGCCGGGGTGGTTCGCCTTCAGCCACCTCACGCGCAAGGGGTCGCTCTAGCGCCGGGGGCCGGCACCGGCGCCCTCACGGGCGCCCCGCAGGGGCCCCGGCCACCGCACGCACCACCCGTACGGACCACCCGCACGCGCGGCGGGCCCCCGCGGCGCACGATGGGCACATGGGCACCACCCGAGCGCGCGGTGCCCCGCGGCACCCGCCCACGCGGCACGCCCCCGCCCCCGCGCCGCACGCCACCCGCATGGACCGGCCGCACGCGCGGCGTGCGCCCCCGCGGCGCACGATGGGCGCATGCCGACCACCTCCTCCGGCCTGCGCGCCGCCGCCCTCGCTGCCTCCGTAGCCGTGCTGCTGGCCACCGTGGGCTGTTCCGGCAACGACGACCAGGCCGAGGACACGGACAAGGCGGAGGATCTCACCTCCCAGCAGCTGGACTGGCAGAAGTGCCCGGCTCCCTCCGCCGCGGAGGGCGGCGGGACCCCGCCCTCGCCGCTGCCCGACGGGGTCGCCTGGGAGTGCTCCTTCATGGACGTCCCGCTCGACTACGACAAGCCGGACGGCAAGACCATCGAGCTTGCCCTGATCCGTGCCAGGGCACGCAACGCGGACAAACGCATCGGCTCCCTCATCTTCAACTTCGGTGGCCCCGGCGGCTCCGGGGTCTCCACCCTGCCTCCCGCCGCGGCGGACTACGGGACCCTGCACACCCGCTACGACCTGGTGAGCTTCGACCCGCGCGGAGTCGGCCGCAGCGCCGGCGTGGAGTGCGAGGACGACAAGCAGCTCGACGTGTTCTTCGCGCAGGACGCGACCCCCGACGACGCCGCCGAGGAGCGGACCCTCACCGACAGTCTGAAGAGCTTCGCCGACGCCTGCGAGACGAACTCCGGCAACGAGCTCCCCTACGTCGGCACCACCAACGCCGCCCGCGACATGGATCTGATGCGCCAGGTCCTCGGCGACGACAAGCTCTACTACTTCGGCATCTCGTACGGCACCGAGCTGGGCGGCGTCTACGCCCACCTGTACCCGAAGAACGTCGGCCGGGCCGTCTTCGACGCCGTCGTCAACCCGACCCAGACCTCGGAGCAGGGCTCTCTCGGCCAGGCCAAGGGCTTCCAGCTGGCCCTCACCAACTTCGCCAAGGACTGCGTGGACCGCGGCGACGAATGCCTGCTCCCCGGCTCCACCCCGCAGGAGATCCAGAACGAGATCATCGCGCTCCTCACCAAGCTCGACGCCGCGCCCATCCCCGGCATCGGCGACCGGGATCTGACCCAGAGCCAGGCCACCAGCGGCATTGCGCAGGCCCTGTACTCCAAGGAGTACTGGGAGGTGCTGGAGCAGGGTCTCGACGAGGCCGACGGCGGCAACGGCGCGCTCCTGCTCGCGCTTTCCGACGCGATGAACGGGCGCAACCAGAACGGCCAGTACAGCAATCTTCAGGCGGCCAACGCGGCCATCAACTGCGTTGATTCCAAGGAGCGCTACACGATGGCGCAGGCGAAGGCACGGCTGCCGGAGTTCAGCAGGGTGTCCCCGGTCTTCGGCCCCTGGCTCGCCTGGGGTCTGACGAGCTGCACCGAGTGGCCGGTGCCGGGCGTCTGGACCCATCCCGACGTATCGGCCCCCGGCGCCGCCCCCATCCTCGTCGTCGGCACCACCGGTGACCCCGCGACGCCGTACGCGGGTGCGAAGGCGATGGTCGCCGCGCTCGGCAAGGGTGTCGGCATCGAGCTCACGTACCGCGGCGAGGGTCACGGCGCGTACAACGGCGGCAACAAGTGCGTGCAGCAGGCCGTGAACAAGTACCTCCTCGAGGGCAAGGCACCGGCAGCAGGGACCGTCTGCCAATGAGCCCGCCCCCGCCGACGCTTCCTCGGACGCCCGGATACCCGCCTAGGATGTCGAAACTGTCTTCGATAGCCCTGGGGGGCACGGGATGACCATTCGGGTACGGGCGGGGGCCCTGGCCGCAGTCACGATGCTGCTGGCGGGAATGGCCGTCGGCTGCGACAGCGGCAGCACGGACAAGGCGGGGGACGACGGCAAGAACGCCGAGCCGCCCGCTCCCTCCGCGAAGGCGCCCGCCGCGGGTGCGCCGCAGCAGCCCGCGCTGCCGGCGCTGTCCGCCGCGCTGACCGGCCAGAAGCTCGGCTGGAAGCGCTGTGAGGCGCCCGTCAAGGCGCAGGGCAGCCAGGCGAAGCCTCCCGGCAAGCAGTGGCAGTGCGCCACACTCAAGGCGCCGCTCGACTATCGCAAGCCCGCCGGCGAGACGATCGGCATCGCCCTGATCCGTGCAAAGGTCAAGGAGCCGTCGAAGCGGATCGGCTCGCTCCTGTTCAACTTCGGCGGTCCCGGTGGCTCCGGAGTCGCCGGGCTGCCCGGTGCGGCCGAGCGTTTCGCCACCCTGCACGACCGCTACGACCTGGTCAGCTTCGATCCGCGCGGGGTCGCGGAGTCCTCCGCAGTGACCTGCCGGAGCGACAAGGAGACGGAGAAGTCCCTCGGTCTCGACTCCACCCCGGACTCACCGTCGGAGGAGAAGACCTTCCTCGACGACTCCACGGCCTTCGGCGCGGGCTGTGCACGGCTGTCCGGCCGGGTACTGCCGCATGTCGGGACCACCAGCGCCGCCCGCGACATGGATCTGATGCGCCAGGTCCTCGGCGACGAGAAGCTGCACTACCTCGGCTTCTCGTACGGCACCGAGCTGGGCGGCGTCTACGCCCACCTGTACCCGAAGAACGTCGGCCGGCTCGTCCTGGACGCGGTCGTCGACCCCTCCGCCGACTACGCCGGGCACGCGCTCAACCAGGCCCGCGGCTTCCAGCGCGCCCTGGAGAACTACTTCAAGAGCCGGGACATCAGCGCCCAGGACGGCACCGCCCGCGTGGTGAAGCTGCTCGACAGGCTGGACCGCAAGCCGCTGCCGACCGCGGAGGACCGCAAGCTCACCCAGGGCCTCGCGCTCACCGGGATCGTCATGCCGCTGTACTCCGAGGAAAACTGGCAGTTCCTGACCAAAGCCCTGGACGAGGCCGAGAACGGCGACGGCTCCCGGCTGCTGCTGATGGCCGATGCGTACAACGACCGCTCAGAGGGTGGCAGTTACAGCACCCAGAGCCACTCGCAGCGCGCGATCTCCTGCGCGGACACCAAGGGGCGGGCGACGGCCGCCGAGGTCAGGTCCCGCCATCTGCCCGAGTTCACCAAGGTGTCGCCGGTCTTCGGCCCGTATCTGGCCTGGGACCTCGCGGGCTGGTGCGCCGACTGGCCGGTGCCCGGTGAGTCCGAGACGTCCGAGGTCGCCGCGGAGAGCGCGGCCCCGATCCTGGTCGTCGGCACGACGGGTGACCCGGCGACCCCCTACGAGGGCGCGAAGAAGATGGCCGACGAGCTCGGCGCGGGTGTCGGGGTGCTGCTCACCAACAAGGGCGAGGGGCACGGCGCGTACGGCAATGGCGCCTGTGTGACGCGGACGGTCGACGCGTATCTGCTGGACGGCAAGGTCCCGGCGAACGGCACGACCTGCTCATAGCGGCCCGGAGCAGCGCAGGAGCAGCGCAGAAGGGGCCACGGACCAGTACGTCGGTCCGTGGCCCCGCACACTGCAGCTGTCTCAGTAGATCGGCTTGTCCGGCTCGATCTGGTGCACCCAGCCGATGACGCCGCCGCCCACGTGCACCGCGTCCGCGAAGCCCGCCGACTTGAGCACCGCAAGGACTTCCGCACTGCGGACACCCGTCTTGCAGTGCAGGACGATCTTCTTGTCCTGCGGCAGGCTCTCGAGCGCCGTGCCCATCAGGAACTCGTTCTTCGGGATCAGCCTGGCGCCGGGGATCGAGACGATCTCGTACTCGTTGATCTCGCGGACGTCGATGATCTCGATGTTCTCGCCTTCGTCGATCCACTCCTTGAGCTGCTTGGGAGTGATCGTCGAACCGGCCGCCGCCTCCTGCGCCTCCTCGGACACGACGCCGCAGAAGGCCTCGTAGTCGATGAGCTCGGTGACGGTCGGGTTCTCGCCGCAGACCGCGCAGTCCGGGTCCTTGCGGACCTTGACCTGGCGGTACTGCATCTCCAGGGCGTCGTAGATCATCAGCCGGCCGACCAGGGGCTCACCGATACCGGCGAGCAGCTTGATGGCCTCGTTGACCTGGATGGATCCGATGGACGCGCAGAGCACGCCCAGCACGCCGCCCTCGGCGCAGCTCGGGACCATGCCCGGCGGCGGGGGCTCCGGGTAGAGGCAGCGGTAGCAGGGACCGTGCTCGGACCAGAAGACCGAGGCCTGGCCGTCGAAGCGGTAGATCGAGCCCCAGACGTACGGCTTGTTCAGCAGCACGCATGCGTCGTTGACGAGGTAGCGGGTCGCGAAGTTGTCCGTGCCGTCGACGATCAGGTCGTACTGGCTGAAGATGTCCATCACGTTCTCGGCCTCGAGCCGCTCTTCGTGGAGGACCACATTCACGTACGGGTTGATGCCGAGCACCGAGTCACGGGCGGACGCGGCCTTGGAGCGGCCGATGTCCGCCTGGCTGTGGATGATCTGGCGCTGCAGGTTCGACTCGTCGACCTCGTCGAACTCCACGATGCCGAGCGTGCCGACACCGGCCGCCGCGAGGTACATCAGGGCCGGGGAACCCAGGCCGCCGGCGCCCACACACAGCACCTTGGCGTTCTTCAGCCGCTTCTGCCCGTCCATCCCGACATCAGGGATGATCAGGTGGCGGGAGTACCTGCGGACCTCGTCGACGGTGAGCTCAGCAGCTGGCTCGACCAGGGGTGGCAGCGACACAGGAACCTCATAAATGCAGATGGTCGGTATGTCAGTACGGTTGTTCTCTCCGTAACACTGCCACGACCCTCCTCATTCCGAGACACCTGGTCCGATCTGCGAGACGATTTCGTCCCAGTAGCCGGGCAGTGCCTCGAATGGTGCGTTCTGTCCTTTCTGGCCGGCGCACTGATCGGCGCGTGCGGTCCGGTCGGTGAAGAAGATCGTCCCGGCACCCTGCCAGCGCGCGATGCGCGTGGCCTCCTCCAGGTGGGTGCGCGGCACCCCGTGGACAAAGTGCGCGAAGCGCTCCGGCGGGTAGTCCGCCGTCCACTCCGCCGCCTGGGACCAGCGGTAGTCGGTCCACGGCCCGGAGAAGGTGACCAGCTGGTCGGCGGCTTCGGCATAGCCGGGGTACGGGTGTGTGCCGTGCCCCAGCACCAGATGTCCGCCGTCCAGGACGGCCTCCAGCGTCGCCGTCGTACGCCGTACCTCCGCCAGGTCGGCGCGCTCCACCGGGCAGCGGTCCAGCAGAAAGCCGTCGGCCCGGTACCAGTCGAGGTAGTGGTGCGCGTCGGCGACGAGGTCCCCGAAGGAGCGCGACCCGTGCGCCATGTCGAGATGCCCGAGGACGCGTACGCCCGCGTTGCGGAGCCTGCCCGCAGCCTCCAGGCAGTGCGGGTCGGGGCGGGCGCCGGGTCCGTCCGCGACATTGAGGACCACCCAGTGCAGCGGTGTGCCGGGGCGGGTCAGTTCCGCCCATTCGACGGCGGCGACGAGCGGGTGGGCGTAGCCGGGGACACCGAAGCCGAGCCGGTCCGCGCCCGTCGCGGAGAGCTGGGTGCCGGTGGTGGTCAGATGCGGCATGCCGCCTCCATCCAGATATCGGCGAGGGACTCCTCGAGGTTGATGCGAGGACGCCAGCCGAGCCGGTCGCGGGCGGTGCGCACATCCGCCTGCTGCCAGCTGCCGCAGCCGTCGGGGTACGGCGACGGGGCAGCGGAGAGATGCTCCAGTACGGATTCGGAGCGCGGGGATCCGATGGTGGACCGTCCCGGCGGCGCGTCCAGTTCGTGCAGCGCGCCCGCGTAGCCGGCGACGCGGGCCAGGACGGCGGCCGCGTCCCTGAGCCGTACAGCACGTCCCGTTCCGATGTTGACGACGCCCTGTGCGGCGGAGAGCGAGGCGGCGTGCACGGCGCGCGCCACGTCGCGTACGTCGACGAAGTCGCGCTGCACGCCGAGGCCGCTGAGCTTGAGCTCGCCGTCGCCGGACTGCATGGCGCGGCGCATCGCCTCCGCGAGCCGGCCGAGCGGGGAGCCGGCCGGGGTGCCGGGGCCGACGGGTGAGAAGACCCGCAGTACGACGGCGTCCAGGCCGGCGCCGAGGACCAGCTCGGTGGCGGCGAGTTTGCTCACGCCGTACGGCCCGCCGGGGCGCGGGATCGCGTCTTCGGCGGTGGACGAACCCTGCTGGGACGGTCCGTACTCGGAGGCGCAGCCGAGCTGGACGAGCCGGGCGCCGCAGCCGCTGCGGCGCAGGGCCTCGCAGACGGTGGCGACGGCGACCGTGTTGTGGCGGGTCAGTTCGCGGGCTCCGCCGCGGGTGGCCCCGGCGCAGTTGATGACGACCCCCGGGTGGACCGCACCCAGGAAGCGGGTGAGCGCGCCCGGGCTGCCGCCCGCGAGGTCGAAGCGTACGTCGGCGTCGTCGCCGCGCCCGAGGGCGGTGAGGTGCACGGCCGGGTCGGCGAGCAGCCGGTCGGCGACGAAGCGGCCGAGGAATCCATTGGCACCGAGCAGAAGCACCCTCATCGCGCGGCCGCCCCTCGGTGCCGACGGGCCGGAGCTGGGGGTTGGGGGGTCATGTCGCTCTCTCCTTAGGGGTGTTGCTGTCGATGCCGGGGTCCGTGCCGCTGCTGGCGGGTACTGGTGCCGGGTGCGCCCTCGGTGGTCGGCTCCGCGTGTGGTTCAGACGGTGTGCGCCGAGGCCCGGGACAGGGCCGCGGTGGCGTGGGCCAACAGGCCCAGGGCTGCGGCTCCGCAGGCGAGAGCCGGCACGGCTCCGGCGCCCCAGGCCCTGACGGCCGCCTCGACGGGGCTCGCCAGGACGTCGCAGCCGGGGAGCCGTCCGGCCAGCAGGAGGACGGGGGCGGCGGCTTCGAGGGCGCAGGCGGCGGCGAGTCCGGCGGACGCCGATTCGGGAAAGCCATGGACGATGAGCAGACGGGCGAGGAAGAGCAGGGAGCCGAGGGCGACGGCGGGGGCGAGGGTCTCGTGCGGGAAGGCCAGGCCGGTGAGCGCCAGGAGTGCGGTGAGTACGCAGACGTACAGCGTGACGGCCCCGAACAGCAGGGGACGCGCCCAGGCTGCGAACTCCTCGAGTCCGCGGCTGCCGTCGAGCCTGCGCCGCGCCTGTACGGAGAAGAGGTGCGCGCACCCCGCGGCAGGGGCGAGCGCGAGCGCGAGCCCCACGAGCGGGGCGGGTGTCAGGACCCAGGGGCCTTCGGGGCCGCCGCCGGTGATCCGGGTCAGCAGCCCGTCGCCGAGCGCCGCGTACGCCAGCAGCCAGAGTGTCCACAGGCGCACGACGGGGAGTGTGCGCCCCTCGGCGTGCAGCGGTCCGCGCCGCAGGCAGAACGTCAGCGCTACGGCGGCACCGAGCGCACCCGCCGCCCCGGCCGCGGCGCTTGCTGTACCTTCGGCGGCTTCCAGGCCCACCACGGCGAGGGCGCACACAGCGCCCGGCAGCAGCGTGAGGAGGGCGTGTCCCGCTCCACCGGCGCCCCCGGCGCGCGCCTCGGCGACGCGCGCCGCCATGGCTGCGGGGGCCGGGTCCGGCTCGGTGCCGCGCGGCACCCGTGCGTACAGCTCCTCGGCGAGAGAGAAGACGTCCCGGTGACGGAAGCGGGCGGCGGTTCGGTCGGTGACACCGTGCGCCTCCAGACCGGCGGCGATCTCCAGGGGGTCGACGGCCCGCTCGCACAGTTCACGGTGGCGGTGCATCAGTGCTCTGACGGGGTCGGCGGGGCCGCGGCGCGAGCTCTGGGGCCTGGGCGGGCCTTCGGCGGCCGCGCTCTCGGTGACACGGGACGTACTCATGAGCGCGCCTCCTTCGGCGTCGTGTTCGGCATCGCGTTCGGCAGGACAGTCGGCTTGACGTTCGACAGGACGTTCGACTTGACGTCCGGGACGAGCCTGGGCATCGCGCCGGTCGCGACCATGCCCACCAGATCCCTCGGCCCGGCCGGCCCGACCGCCCAGCGCGGGGTGCGGCCGGCCGCCGCGGTGCCGCTGCCCGTCCAGTGGCCGGGCACATGCGACTCGGCGGGGTGGGCGAAGGGCAGCGGATCACCGGCGGCGTCGATGGCCTCCGCCTCGCGCTGCACCGGGGAGTGCGAGATCAGCTCCAGGTAAATGCCGCGAAATGCCGCCAGGTTCTGTTCGATGCTGAAGAGTTCGAGCGCGCGGGCGCGCGCGGCGGCGCCGAGGCGTTCACGGCGCTCCCGGTCGCGCAGCAGCGCGAGGCAGGCGTCCGCGAGCGCCCGTGGATTGCGCGGGGGCACCACCAGGCCCGTACCGCCGATGACTTCGACGACCGCGCCGACATCCGTGGAGACCGTCGCGCGGCCGCAGAACATCGCCTCGACCAGGCTGATCGGGAAGCCCTCGACGACGCTGGACAGGACGACCACGGAGCCGCCGGCGTAGGCATCGGGAAGCTCGGGGGCCTCGGGTCCGCCGATCTCCTCGAAGGAGACGGGGTTGTCGCCGACGGCGTGCGCGTCGGCGGCCTCGTCGGGGAAGAGCTGGGCGGCCAGCGCCTTGCAGTGGGCGAGATAGGTGGCCGACTCCGGCGCCTGCGCCGGCGCGCAGAACAGCCGCAGCCGCGCCCGCGGCTCCCCCTTGCGCACCTCGGCGAACGCGTGGAGCAGCGCGATGAGATCCTTGGCCGGCTCGATCCGGCCGACCCAGACGAGAGTGTGCGGGTCGCCGCTGTCCTCGCCCTCCCCCACGGCTTCCCCCACCGTCGCGAAACGGTCCGCCTCCATGCCTGGGTAGACGGTGCGCAGTTTGGCGCGGTCGGCGCCGCACTTCTCCTGCCAGCGGCGTGCGTGGGTGTTGCCGGGGGTGATGACGGAGGCCTGTTCGTACACCTCGGCGGTCAGCCTGCCCTGGAAGGCGGCGAGCATGGCCCGTACGGGAGCGCTCAGCTCGCCGCCGCTGACGGCCAGATAGTGCGCGCGCAGCTGTACGCCGTACTCCGTGACCAGCAGCGGGACCCCGAAGAAGCGTTTGGCCAGCAGGCCGGGCAGGGCGGCGGATCCGCCGGACGCGGCGTGGCAGATGTCGACCGCGCCGAGGCCGTCCTCGCCGTACCAGTCGAGCGAGAGCGGACGCAGGGCGCGCTCCAGCTGGTCGGCGAAGGCGAGGTAGTCGGGAACGGTGGCGGCGTGCACGGCCCGGCGCGCGCCGGGCGCGCGGCAGGCGGACTCCATGACGCGCACGGCGAGTTCGGAGCGGAGGGCGGCGTAGAGCCCGCCGCACTCACGGGCCAGTCCGGCGAGTCCGTACAGTCCGTCGGCGAAGCCTTCGCCCTCTCCGCAGACGGCTGTGGCGAGCTCCTTGAAGTGGCCGACGAAGCGCCGTCTTTCGCGGCGCCCGTAGGTGTGTCCGTCGTCCTCGGGCGCCCACAGCGGCGCAGTGCGCACCCGCTGGACCTGCGGCGGGAGCTGGATCCAGCCGTGGTCCTCCTGCTGCACGCTGCGACTGAGCGCGTAGATGTCGAACTCGTGCTGCGCGAGGCCGCGCACAAGCCGGTCGCACCAGAGCCTGGACTCACCCGTCGCATAGGGATATCCACCGTCCGTAAGCAGTCCGATCCGCACGGGCGCGCACCCCCGATCTCCCTTGTGGGCGGCCGCCGTTGGTCCGGCGACTCACAGGGGGACGACGTTAAGCCGGTACGCCGGTCGCGCGACGGACGGTTGTCCATCGCGCCACCAGAAGGGGTGAATGCACGTAACTTTCCCTCCCGGGTAGCGTTCAGTCGCGCTACGGAGGTTTCCTGCTACGGAGAGTCAGGCTGCGGCCAGTCCCTTTGCGAGCCGAGTGCCGGGCCGCGGCGAACCCGGGCACGGGCGCAGGGGGCGAACGTCAACTGCCGGGATACACCCAGGCGTTGGGCCGGCACTTGATCCCGTCGATGTTCAGGGACTTGGTCTGCTGCTGCATCACCGGCGCGAGCGCGCCGGGCGTACGGCAGCTCACATGGTCGTGCCCGAGGCGGTGCCCGACCTCGTGATTGATGAGCATCTCCCGGTAGGGGAACATCGCCTTGTCGCCGTATGTCTGCGCGCCCTGCGCCCACCGGAACGCATTGATCATCACGCGCTCGGTGGAAGCGGAATCGCAACTGACATTGTCCACGGTCGTATCGAGGCTCGATTTGGCGCACCAGATCCCCGTGGTCCCGGGGCTGGCCAGGGTGATGACGAACTCCGGATCGCCGGACGAAATCCGCTCGAAGGTCATCGCCCCGCCGTGCGCCCAGCTCCGGTCGTCGTTCAGGGTCCGCTGGACGGCTTTGGCGAAGAGTGCGCCGTCCAGGCCGAGACCCTTCTCGACATCGACGCGGTAGCGGATCATCCGGCCCTTGCCCGGCGCCTTGTCGAAGCCGGGGACGGCCTCGAAGTCGCCCGACCCCTTCAGCTTGGGGTCGATGGGGAACTGCGTGGCCATCAACTGCTCGTACGTGGGCGGGCCGACGGCCTTGTCCGCGTCCTGCTGCGGTGGCGTCGCCCGGTCCTTCGAACGGGACGCCGGACCGCTGGCGGCCCCCCTGTCCTCATCCGCGGCCTGTGCACCCGTCCCGACCGGACCGTCGGCGGCGACCTGGCCGGCCACCACCACGGCGAGCACAGTGGTCACCGCGGCTGCCGCGATCCCGGCGAGGGCACGTCCCCTGCCGGTCTTGGCCGGTTGCTCCTCGCGCGCGTCGGGCTCGTGTTCCGCCTCGGCCCCGGGGGCCCGGTCGGGCGGCGTGTCGTCCCAGTCGGCGACGGAGGCGTACGGATCCGGCTGCCGCGGCGGCGCGCTGCGGTGCGCCGACTGCTCGAACGCCTCGACGAACTCCCGTCGCGGGCCGGGAATCCTGGCCCCGCCCGCCACCGTGCGCGGCGGCTGTACGGCCGTCTGCGTACGTGGCGCACCCTGCCCGTTCCCGCGTCCCGGCGGGGGCTGCGGGGCACCCCATCCGCCGCCCGCCTCGTGCTGCTCGGGATGCCCGCCCCTGGCCTGCGGAAATCCGTACCCCGTGGGGGCATGCTGCTCCGGTGCCGACAGGTCGGCATCACGCCTGCGCCGCCCGCTGCCCCCGTCCCGCCCCGCGGCCTCCCGCGGACCGGCCGGTATTCCGAGTCGGCTGCCTGAATCTGCGCCCTCGGGTGCGGGGCCCTTGC
Organism: Streptomyces sp. NBC_01142; assembly: GCF_026341125.1. Taxonomy (NCBI): domain Bacteria; kingdom Bacillati; phylum Actinomycetota; class Actinomycetes; order Kitasatosporales; family Streptomycetaceae; genus Streptomyces; species Streptomyces sp. NBC_01142. The sequence continues at coordinate 984,199 of NZ_JAPEOR010000001.1, read as the reverse complement.
GGCTGTGTCGTCCCACGCCCCGGATCAGCTCCTACCGCAGTCGTCAAGCAGTTCCCGGAAGGCCTGGGCGACCGCTTCGGGGTACTCCATCATGGCAACGTGCCCGGCGTCCGGGAGCGTCAGCAGCCGGGAATCCCGGAACGCCGCTGCCGCCTTGCGTGCCATACGGTACGAGATGAGCTGGTCCCGTCCCCCATAGACCAGCAGTGTCGGCGCGAGCACCCGCTCCGCCTGCCGCCACAGTCCGTGCTGTCCGCCCAGGGTGTACGCGTCGACGATGCCGCGCGCCGAGCGGGTCATCGCGTCCCAGAAGTACGGGAGCTGCATGCGCCGCTCCATCTCTTCCACGGCGTTGCGCAGCCCCTCCTCGGAGACCCGCGCCGGGTCTCCGTAACAGAGGGCCAGCACCCCTCTGGTGCGCTGCTCGGCCGACCACTCCTTGGTGAATCTCGTGAAGAGGGAGGCGATGCCGGGCACCGCGAGCAGCGCGGTGGGCACGGCGCTGCGCTGCACCCGGAGCTCGGGCAGGGCGGGCGAGACGAGTGTGAGCGTGCGCACCAGGTCGGGCCGCGCGGCCGCGACGCGGGTGGTGACCGCTCCGCCCAGGGAGTTTCCGATCAGATGCACCGGGCCGCGCCCGCCTGCGTCCAGGTAGTGGATCACCGCCCTGGCGTGGCCGGTGACCGAGTAATTGCCGTCGTCCGGCGGCGGGGAGTCCCCGAAGCCGGGCAGGTCGATGGCCTCGCCGTCCAGGACGTCCTCGAGCAACGGCATCAGCGCCGACCAGTTCTGCGAGGAGCCACCGAGCCCGTGGACATAGAGAGCGGGCGGCAGCCCGGTGCGCCCCGAAGGCCGGGACCGGACCGTGAGCGTCAGCCCGGGCAGCGCGGCAGAGCGCAGCTCCTCCCCCTCGGCGACCCGGACGGCCGCGACCTTGGGGGCCGCCGCGGCGGTGACGGCGCTTACTCCCGGCAGCTCGGTCGAAGACATGCGGGCAATGTTACGAGACGATCACGCGGTGGTTCGTGTGTTCGGCGTCACACATCGCGTAGCGCCGGGTATCAGGAGCTCCTACGCTCATAGGAAAGGCGCTCTCCATGGAAAGCGGTGCCTCATGCCTGGCGACCCTACCGATCCGGAAATCTTCGAAGATGACGAGCTGGTGGCCACGCGCGACGAAGAGGTCCCCGAGGCCGACGCAGCCGAGCAGCACACCGACATAAGGCCGGAGGGCGACGACCCGCTGACCGGCATCGACACGGACACCGCGAACGAGGCCGACGCCGCGGAACAGGCCCGCGTCGTCACCCTCGACGAGGACGACTACCGATGACCTGCCCCTCTTTGCCCACGAATCGGGAGCTACCGCGACTGTCCGGTCCGTGAAATCCTGCGTCCGCACCACACACAGCCGGGTTACCCAAAAGTACGATGGCGGCGCGGCGCACAGCGCGCGCGGAACGACGGCGCTTGTTCAGTGCTTGTTCAAGATTTGGGAGGCGGCGTGACAGCCATCGAGCAGACAGAGGCAGCGCGCCCGCGGGGCACACGTCTGCCACGCCGAGCCCGCAGGAACCAGCTTCTGGGCGCTGCCCAGGAGGTTTTCGTGGCCCAGGGCTACCACTCGGCCGCCATGGACGACATCGCCGAACGTGCCGGTGTCAGCAAGCCCGTGCTCTACCAGCACTTCCCCGGCAAGCTCGAGCTCTATCTGGCCCTGCTGGACCAGCACTGCGAGTCGCTGCTCCACGCGGTGCGTACGGCGCTGGCGTCGACCACCGACAACAAGCTGCGCGTCGCCGCGACGATGGACGCCTACTTCGCGTACGTCGAGGACGAGGGCGGCGCCTTCCGGCTGGTCTTCGAGTCGGACCTGACGAACGAGCCCGCGGTGCGCGAGCGCGTGGACCGGGTCTCGCTGCAGTGCGCGGAGGCGATCTCCGACGTCATCGCCGAGGACACGGGCCTGTCCAAGGAGGAGTCCATGCTGCTGGCCGTCGGCCTCGGCGGGGTCTCCCAGGTCGTGGCCAGGTACTGGCTCTCCAGCGGTTCCGGCATTCCGCGCGACACCGCGGTGCAGCTGCTGACGTCGCTGGCATGGCGCGGTATCGCGGGCTTCCCGCTGCACGGCACCGACCAGCACTGAGGGGTGAGACACGGGTGTTCGCTCCTGGCGTTCGCCCGGGGCGTCTGCCCCGTCCTCTGCGCGGGCTAATGTGTGCTGCGTACGGCGCGGCTGGCCGCGCAACGCACTGACCGTCGGAGGGACATAGCCGTGGAGGTCAAGATCGGCGTGCAGCACGCGCCCCGGGAGATCGTTCTGGAGAGCGGGCAGTCCGCCGAGGAGGTCGAGCGCGCGGTTGGTGACGCGCTGTCCGGCAAGGCGCAGCTGCTCAGCCTCTCGGACGACAAGGGCCGCAAGGTCCTTGTGCCGGCCGACCGGATCGCGTACATCGAGATCGGCGAGCCGGCGACGCGACGCGTGGGCTTCGGCGCACTGTAAGGCGCCGGCTGCGATCGCAGCGTGAGTGGAAGAGGGCCCGGCGGGATTCCCGCCGGGCCCTTCCCCTGTTCGGGGAGGGTTGTACTCCGTGGACGCCGGGTAGTACGGGCTACGACCGATTTGCCCGCACCGGCGTTTCGTGAGGTGATCAGCAGTGATGTGGGAAACGCTCGGTTCGGTCCTGCTCGGACTCGCCCTCTCCTGGGCCGCTGCCCGTCACCTGCCCGACCGTCTCCCCGCCCGCCGTGTGGTCTTCACCACGGGCCCGGTCGGCGCCCTCTTCGGCGCCTATGTCACGCAGGCGGCACTCGGTCCCGGCAACGTACTGGTGACGCTGGCAGGGGCGGTGGCCATCGGAGCCGTACTGCTCTCGCTGCTGATCCGGCCCTCGCCGCGCCGGTTGCGTCGCGCGTTCCCTTTCTGAGCACGCACGACCGGCCGCGCAAGAGCTCGAGTGCGCGCGACCGGCCGCCGCCGAAGCCGTAGCCCGTAAGCCGTGGGCCCAACCTCACCGGGCAATACAGCTAGGCCGCGAGGCCCAGCGCCGCCATGCGCTTGGTGTGCGCCTCGGTGATCCGGGAGAACATCCGGCCCGCCTCCGCGAGGTCGAAGCCGCCCGCGACACCGCCGACGAGCATCGTGGAGAGCGCGTCACGGTCCGCCACGACCCGCTGCGCCTGGGAGAGCGCCTCGCCCATCAGTCGGCGCGCCCACAGCGCGAGCCGCCCGCCGACGCGTGGGTCGGCCTCGATCGCGGCGCGGACCTTCTCGACCGCGAAGTTGCCGTGGCCCGTGTCGTCGAGCACGGCGAGCACCAGGCCACGGGTGTCGTTGTCCAGGCGAGCCGCGACCTCGCGGTAGAAGTCGCTGGCGATCGAGTCGCCGACGTACGCCTTGACCAGGCCCTCGAGCCAGTCGGACGGCGCGGTCTGGCGGTGGAAGTCGTCCAGGGCCTGGGCGAACGGCTCCATGGCGGCCGTAGGCTCGGCCTCGATGGCGGCGAGGCGGTCCAGCAGCTGCTCGAAGTGGTGGAATTCCGCGGAGGCCATCTTCGCCAGCGCCGCCTTGTCGCCGAGGGTCGGCGCGAGCTTGGCGTCCTCGGCGAGTCGTTCGAAGGCCGCCAGCTCGCCGTACGCGAGCGCGCCCAGCAGATCCACGACGGCGGCGCGGTACTGGGGGTCGGCGGACGCCGTGGCCCAGTCCTGGGCGGCGATTCCGGTGTGTTCAGTGGCGTTGTCAGGCGTCTCCATGAACCGCACAATAGCTCGCTCATCGCGAGTGGGAAGGGCCTGGTCAGCCACGCTTGCAGCGCGGTTCCTACGAATTCACCCAACACACATGCGCGATTCCGGGGTACAGTGGTAATGCGCCTGCTGAGCGTTTTGGTTACTCGGCGGGCGATCGCAGTGTTTGACTGAGGGATTTGCTCCTTCAGACCCCAATGAGGATGCCCGGTCGGTGGCCCGATCGGCTCCGACCCGACCGCCCTCCACGCGGATCGTGCGCATCAAGTTGTGTACGACCGCAGATGAGGGGCCCCCTCAGCGGCATGAGCGCTCGAGCGACGGCAGTGGTCCCGCGCCATCCGGCCAATCCACGGCCGGCCCAGTACCCCGGTGCGGTACGACCCCCTTCGTTCGCCTTGCGCCGCGTCTCACAGAAGAGGCAACACCCTGACTACGCAGCCCACGACTTTCCGGGATCTTGGGATCCTTCCCGAGACCGCCGAGGCCCTCGAAGCCGTCGGCATCCTGTCCCCGTTCCCCATCCAGGAGATGACGCTCCCCGTCGCGCTCTCCGGCACCGACGTCATCGGCCAGGCCAAAACCGGCACCGGCAAGACGCTCGGTTTCGGTCTGCCGCTGCTGGAGCGCGTCACCGTCCCCGCTGACGTCGAGGCCGGCCGGGCGACGCCCGAGCAGCTCACCGACGCCCCGCAGGCACTGGTGGTCGTTCCCACCCGCGAGCTGTGCCAGCAGGTCACCAATGACCTGCTGACCGCCGGCAAGGTCCGTAACGTCCGCGTTCTCGCGATCTACGGCGGCCGTGCGTACGAGCCCCAGGTCGAGGCGCTCCGGAAGGGCGTCGACGTGATCGTCGGCACCCCCGGCCGTCTGCTCGACCTGGCCGGCCAGCGCAAGCTCGACCTGTCGCATGTGCGCGCGCTCGTCCTCGACGAGGCCGACGAGATGCTCGACCTGGGCTTCCTGCCCGACGTCGAGAAGATCATCAACATGCTTCCGGCCAAGCGCCAGACCATGCTTTTCTCGGCGACCATGCCGGGTGCCGTCATCGGCCTCGCCCGCCGTTACATGACGCAGCCGACGCACATCCGCGCCACCTCGCCCGACGGCGAGGGCGCGACCGTCGCCAACACCACGCAGCACGTCTTCCGTGCCCACTCCATGGACAAGCCGGAGATGGTCTCGCGCATCCTGCAGGCCGAGGGCCGCGGACTCGCGATGATCTTCTGCCGTACGAAGCGCACCGCGGCGGACATCGCCGAGCAGCTCGAGCGGCGCGGCTTCGCGTCCGGCGCGGTCCACGGCGACCTGGGCCAGGGCGCGCGTGAGCAGGCCCTGCGGGCATTCCGCAACGGCAAGGTCGACGTACTGGTCTGCACCGACGTCGCCGCCCGCGGCATCGACGTCGAGGGCGTCACGCACGTCATCAATTACCAGTCGCCGGAGGACGAGAAGACGTTCCTCCACCGCGTCGGCCGCACCGGCCGCGCGGGCGCCAAGGGCATCGCGATCACGCTGGTGGACTGGGACGACATCCCGCGCTGGCAGCTGATCAACAAGGCGCTCGAGCTGGAGTTCCACGACCCGGTCGAGACGTACTCCACGTCGCCGCACCTGTACGAGCAGCTGAACATCCCCGTCGGTACGAAGGGCGTGCTGCCCCGTGCCGAGCGGACCCGTGCGGGTCTGCGTGCCGAAGAGGTCGAGGACCTGGGCGAGACCGGCGGCCGCGGCCGCAAGTCGGCTGCTCCGGCCCCGGCCCGTGAGGAGCTTCCGCCCCGCACACGCACGCCGCGCCAGCGCCGCCGCACCCGCGGCGGATCCGCAGGGGACGGCACGGAGCCGGCGGTCACGACGACGGCTACGGCCGCGCCGGAGCTTGCCGAGGCCGGGACCGAGCCGCGCACCCCGCGCCGCCGGCGCCGCACCCGCGTGGGCGCTCAGGCTTCGGCCGAGGCGACGGCGGTCGTGGAGACGGTCGAGGCCGTCGAAGCAGTCGAGGCCGTCGCAGAGGTTGCCGAGGTTGCCGAGACCAAGCCCCGGCGCCGTACCCGAGCGGCGAAGCCGGTCGAGACGGTCGAAGCAGTCGAGGCCGTCGCAGAGGTTGCCGAGGTTGCCGAGGTCGTCGCGACCAAGCCGCGCCGCCGTACCCGAGCGGCGAAGCCGGTCGAGACGGTCGAGGTTGTCGAGGCCGTCACCGAGGCCGCCGAGGTCGTCGCGACCAAGCCGCGCCGTACACGTGCCGCAAAGGCCGTCGCCACCGACACCGAGGCCGCCGAGGCCACCGAGGTCGTCGCGACCAAGCCCCGCCGCACACGTGCCGCAAAGGCCGTCGCCACCGACACCGAGGCGACTGAGGCCACCGAGACCAAGCCCCGGCGCCGTACGCGAGCGGCGAAGGCCGTCGAGACGGCCGAGGCAGTCGCCACGGAGGCCGAGGCCACCGAGACCAAGCCCCGCCGCCGCACCCGCACGGCCAAGGCCGTCGAGACGGCCGAGGCAGTCGCCACGGAGGCCGAGGCCACCGAGACCAAGCCCCGCCGCCGCACCCGCACCGCCAAGGCCGCCCAGCCCGAGAGCTGACGCACCCCCCGATGGCCCGGCCCCCGTATCGGAGGCCGGGCCATCGGCGTTTCGGCCCCCGCCCCGATAACCTCATCGCATGAGTCGGCCGCCCACCTTCACCCCGCCCCCCTGCGCCCGCCCCCGCGCCCTCGCCACCACCCGCGGCACCTTTGCCGTGCTGGAGGGGCAGCCTGCCGGTGCCGTCAGAGGAACCGTGCTGCTCCTTCCCGGGTTCACCGGGAGCAAGGAAGACTTCATCGCGCTCCTCGAGCCGCTCTGCGAGGCCGGCTACCGCGCCGTCACCGTCGATGGGCGCGGGCAGTACGAAACCGATGGGCCGGACGACCAACAGGCTTACGCCCAGGACGAGTTGGCCAGGGACGTGCTCGCCCAGGCCGAGGCGGTCGGCGGGCCCGTGCATCTGGTCGGGCACTCGCTCGGCGGGCAGATCGCCCGCGCCGCCGTACTCCTCGACCCCGCGCCGTTCACGACGCTCACGCTCATGTCCTCCGGGCCCGCCCAGGTCACCGCGGCCCAGCAGCAGAAGATCAAGCTACTGAGCGATGCCCTCGCCGTGATGGGGATGGACCAGGTCTGGGAGGCCATGCGGGCGCTCGATCCGCCCGAGGACGCCGACATCGAAGGCGCCGGAGCCGGCACGGACAACGGCAGGACCGACGGCCGCACCGATGGCGAGGACCTCCGTCGCCGCTGGCTGCGCCACAACCCCGCTCAGCTGATCGCCACCGGGCGCCAGCTGACCGTCGAGCCCGACAGGATTGCCGAGCTCGCCGCCGTGCGGCCGCTGCCCAAGCATGTGCTGTCCGGTGAGCGGGACGATACCTGGCCGGTGTCCCTCCTCGATGAGATGGCCGAGCGGCTGGACGCCCGCAGGACGGTCATCGCCGCGGCCGAGCACTCCCCCAACACCGATCGCCCCCACGAGACGGCGCAGGCCCTGATCGCCTTCTGGGACGCTCAGTACTGAGACTGAAGGTGCTGCCAGAAGCCGTCCCGCAGCGCGCGCCTCAGCACCGCATGCCCCCGGAGTGACCGCTGCAGCACCCTCTCCGCCTCGATCAGCAGATCCTGGTCGACCGGACCCGGCAGATACGGATGCCCGGGCAGCAGCTCCACCATCGCCTCGCGCCCCCGCTCGGCCAGCCAGGTCGCGGCTATCTGGGCCCCCACGAAGCGCACCTCGTCGCGCGAGGGCGGCGGCATGCCTTCGTTCTCGTACGTCGTGACCGGCCGTCGTGTGATGTACGGCCGGCAGAAGTCCAGATCGAACGTCCGCTGGCTGTCGACCTCCCACAGCAGCGGCTCCGCCTGATTGCGCCCTTCCCCCGCCTCTATGCCCCACAGATGGACCCGCGCCCCGTACCCCTGCGCCGCCTCCACCGCCGAGACGAGGTCCTCGTCGCCGCCCACCAGCGCCGCGTCGCTGATGGCGCGGTGCCGGGCCAGCGACTCCAGGTCCGTACGGATGAGTGAGTCGACGCCCTTCTGCTGGTTGTTCGCGTTGAGATTGCCCAGGCGCACCTTGACGTCCGGCAGCTCTGCGATCGACTGCTGCTCAGGGGTGTGGATACGGCGCCGGGCACCGTCGTACCAGTACACCCGCAGCAGCCTGCTGTCCGCGAAGATCGTGCGGGCCTTGTCGATGAAGGCCTCGATCATTCCCTCCGCGTCCAGGTCGAAGGAACGCCGGTCCTCGGTGCCCGCGACCAGCAACCCGGCCGCAGCATAGACGTAACCTGCGTCGACGAAAATGGCATGCGTGGAGGGAGTCTTGGCGACCTCGGCGAGCATCCGATGAAGCAGCTCGTTGGTGCGCTCCAGCCGGGCGCTTATCTCGTTCGTCTCTGCGTCGTTCATACGCCGCTCATTCTCCGTGGCCGCGCGGATACCCGCCAGTAGTTAGGCATCCGAAAAATTTCCTTAGCGTAGGGAATGTTTGCAGGATGCATGCCGTTGAAAGTGACAGAACACAGACGGAAAACCGTTGCCATCAGTTCTCCAGCAGGAGGATCAGACGAAGGGAGAAGCCATGCGCTTCGAGATCATGCGACTGGACGACGTCGACGGCACTGCCGTGGACAGCACCGTCGTAGACGCCGCCTCCGTCAACCGGATCGTGCAGCAGGCCGCTTCGATCGGCCAGCGCATCTACATCCGCCCGGCCGAATCCTCGGCCTTGTAGCACTCGACCTTGTATCGCTTCATGACGTTGTGATGTAACGCACTCCGCCCCCGTACGGATCGTCCGTACGGGGGCGAAGTACGTTCCGCGCCCGGCGTTCAGGCCCCCTGGATGACCTGGGTGACTCCGTTGATGATCTGCTGCACGGCGATCGCGGAGAGCATCATGCCCGCGAGCCTGGTCACCAGCACCACACCGCCGTCCTTGATCAGGCGGATGATTACCAGCGAGTAGCGCATGGTCAGCCAGAGCACGACATGCATCGCGACAATCGCCGCCCACACCGAGATCTGCTGGGCTGCGCCATCCGCGTGCTGCACGGCAAGAATCACCGAGACGATCGCGCCGGGACCCGCCAGAAGCGGCATGCCGAGCGGTACGAGCGCGACATTGACGTCCTTGGTCTGCTGGGGCTCATCGGTCTTGCCCGTCAGCAGGTCGAGCGCGATGAGCAGCAGGAGCAGTCCACCAGCGATCATCAGGGCGGGGACGGAGACATGCAGGTAGTCCAGGATCTGCTGACCCAGGATGCCGAAGACGGTGATGACACCGAAGGCGACCGCGACGGCCTGCCAGGCCATCCGGCGCTGCACCTTGGCGGGCCGCCCGGAGGTGAGGGCGAGGAAGATCGGGGTGATCCCGGGGGGATCCATGATGACAAAAAGAGTGAGGAAGAGGGAGCCGAAAACGGCAGCGTCGAACACAGTGAGGGCCTTGCGGGAAGAGGGGTCGTACGGAGGGGTGGGAGCGAGAACTAGCGACGGCTTCCGCCGGCGCCCGGCACCGGGAACGCGCCGGTGGCGCGGCGCGTGATCTCGCCGTAGATCTCCGGATCGGTGGTGTACTCCCCGAGCCGGCAGGTCTTGCGGCTGCCGTGGTAGTCGCTCGATCCGGTGGCCAGCAGCCCCACGTCGGCGGCGAGGCCACGCAGCCGGGCGCGCGTGGGTTCGTCGTGGTCCATGTGGTCGACCTCGATGCCGTCGAGACCGGCCGCGGCGAGCTCGGCTATCGCGGCCTCGGGCACGGTGCGGCCCCGCTTGACGGCGAGCGGGTGCGCGAAGACGGAGACGCCCCCGGCTGCCTTGACCAGGCGGACCGCCGTGAAGGGGTCGAGCTCGTGCTTGGTGATGTGGGCACGGCCGCCGTCGGCGATCCACTCGGGCGTGAACGCATCCGAGACGGTGGGGACGACGCCGAGCTCGACGAGCGCGGAGGCGATGTGCGGGCGGCCGACCGAGCCGTCTCCGGCGATACGGGCGACCCGGTCCCACTCGAGGGGGACACCCAGCTCGCGGAGCCTGGCCACCATCGCCCGGGCGCGCGGGACCCGGTCGTCCCGTACGAGTTCACGCTCGGCCAGCAGTTCCGGCTCGTCCGGGTCGAAGAGGTACGCGAGCAGATGCAGGCTCACCCCGTCGATACGGCAGGAGAGCTCGGCGCCGGTCACGAGGGTGAGACCGTCGGGGAGGGCCGCGGTCGCCTCGGCGTGGCCGCGGGTCGTGTCGTGGTCGGTGAGCGCGACGACGTCCAGTCCGGCAGCGGCGGCGTTGCGCACCAGCTCGGCCGGGGTGTCCGTACCGTCCGAGGCCGTGGAGTGGGTGTGCAGATCGATGCGCACGACGCGTGACTCCGGGGCTCGGGGCGGACAGGGGACGGTCAAGGATAACCGGGAATCGAACAGCCTCAGTTCCACTGCGGTCCGGCAGTTCCGCTGCGGTCCGGAGGCTCCGCTACGGTCCGGCGCGAGCTGCCTCCAGATATGCCGGTCAGGAGAGCAGCCGCGGCGAGAGCGCCCCGCACGGCAGCAGCTCCACCTCCGAGCCCGCGTCCCGCAAATCCGTCAGCACCAGCTCGTCGTACATCAACAGCCCCGACTGCTCGGGCCAGACGATCGCCCAGAGCCACAGCCCACGCGCCTCGCCCGCGAAGACGGCGCGGTCGTCGGGAGCGCCGGTCACATGCCACATGGCGGTGGGGCGGCCGGCGGCGAGCACCTTGGCCTGGGGCGACTTGTCGACACACATCTGCGGGCCCGGGTCCAGCCCGTCGATCCCGGCGTACCGAGCGCCGAGGCCCACGCCCAACTCCTCGGCGACCAGCAGCAGTTCACCCAGGCCGCCGAGCGGGCCCGGCCCCGAGCAGGCCACCGCGGTGGCGCGGCCGCCGCTGCGGTCGTCGCCCGCGTACGCGACACCGGTGTAGAGCCAGCCGACGGGCAGCGGCCAGGGCATCCAGACAGGGACCTGCGCGCGGTGCACCACGACACCGAGGGCCTCGACACTGGGCGGGATCACCGGCTGCAGCGGTTGCACCATGCCGTGCACATCGCACTGCCAGGAGTCGGCAAAGAGACCGGGCGCCCTGACCCGGCCACCGCACTTCGGGCAACTGGGTTCGCCCCTCATAGCGCCCAACGGTCCTCCCCGGCCGTCGTCGCGTCAAGGACGATCACCCGTCCGGCGTGTGCACCTCATCTGCGGAAATTAGATGCACATGACATTCACTCGGGCTGCCTCAGTCGAGAGTCACGGATCTGCGCAGCGGATCGCGCAGGTCCGTACCGTGCGCCAGCCAGCGCTCCTGGAGCTCCTGCGCCCCGTGCACCCGCTTCCACGCCGCCTCGTTCGACGTCATCGGCAGCAGCGGCAGGAACTGCACCGGGTCCATCGGCGCATCCAGCTCCAGGTCCTCCACCAGACCGCCCGGCTCCGCGACCAGCACCGAGCCGAACGGCGCGGCCGGCCAGAGCGGATCACCGACGTCCAGCGAGGCCCCGGGGGCCACGACCACACCCTCGACCTGCGGGGACGCGGCCAGTACGGCCAGCGGGCGCAGCACCTTGTCGGTGTCGGCGAGACCGGCGCGCACGGAGAGAAACAACTCCGCACGCGGGCCCTTGACCGGGTCGGCGAGGGAGGCGGTGGGGTCGGTCATCGGGTGGGCGGACATGCCGAGGGTGGCGTACCGGACGATGTCGCCGTCCATGAAACGGAGCACCTCGATGCGGTCCGTACCGAGGAAGGTCACTGCGGCACGCGCGTCCGGTTCGCCAAGTGCCGTACGCAGCCGGGCTTCGACCAGAGCAAGAACTTCTTCCATGTCGCGAGCATAAAGCGCGTATGGAACGGGCAAAGCTAGGGATTGGCCCTCTGTCGGCTGATAGTCTTGGCCGCTGGTCGGGACGGCACGCAGGTGGGGGTAACCCCAGGCGGAGCTCTGGGGGAGTTGCTCTCAAGTCCCGACGACACGTCATCCCCTACGGGGGACCGGCCGGAGGAGGTGGGGCTGCGGTGGATCGAAGTCGACCGTGCAGTACCACCCGCTCTTCCGCACGGCACTTTCCTCTGTGATCTGAGGCCTTCCCGCACGGGGCCCATGGCATTTCGCACGACGGAAGAGCACTTCGTTTTTTGCCTGTCTGTAGCGAACGCCGTCACCGCGATCCCGCGGTGCCGCCCGCTTTGCGGACGTACGTAGTACGCATCACGTCCTCATTCCGGGCTGTGCCACGCACTCGCCGACGGCCTCTCCGTGAAGGAGCCCGCCATGTCGATGATCCGTGACCTGCGTGCAGCGGTCCGTCCGTCCCTGCGCAAGAGCAACACCCTCTACAGCACGTACGACACCACCCGCGACCCGTCCGCCTCCAGCGCGGTCGTCGACTGCGCGGTCTACCGCGACGGCCGGCGCGTGGAGAGCCAGTCCTGCCAGACACCGCACGAGGCGATGCTGCGGGTGCGCGAGGGGGGCGGCTTCGCGTGGATCGGGCTGCACGAGCCGACAGAGGCCGAATTCGCCGGTATCGCCGCGGAGTTCGGGCTGCACCCGCTGGCCGTCGAGGACGCGGTCCACGCCCACCAGCGGCCCAAGCTGGAGCGGTACGACGACACGCTCTTCACCGTCTTCAAGACGATCCACTACGTCGAGCACGCCGAGCTGACCGCCACCAGCGAGGTCGTCGAGACCGGTGAGGTGATGTGCTTCACCGGGCGGGACTTCGTCATCACCGTGCGGCACGGCGGAAAAGGATCGCTGCGCGCGCTGCGGTACGGGCTGCAGAAGGACGCGGAACTGCTCGCGAAAGGGCCGTCGGCGGTGCTGCACGCCATCGCCGACCATGTCGTCGACGGATACATCGCGGTGGCCGCGGCGGTGCAGGACGACATCGACGAGGTCGAGATCGAGGTCTTCTCCGCCCCCGCGAAGGGCAGCCCGCGCGGCAGCGACGCCGGCCGGATCTACCAGCTCAAGCGCGAGGTACTGGAGTTCAAGCGGGCCGTCTCCCCGCTGCTGCGGCCGATGCAGCTGCTGAGCGAGCGGCCGATGCGGCTGGTCGACCCGGACATCCAGAAGTACTTCCGCGATGTCGCCGACCACCTCGCCCGGGTGCAGGAGGAGGTCATCGGCTTCGACGAACTGCTGAACTCCATCCTGCAGGCGAACCTGGCGCAGGCGACGGTCGCGCAGAACGAGGACATGCGCAAGATCACCTCATGGGCGGCGATCATCGCGGTGCCTACCGCGGTCTGCGGGGTGTACGGCATGAACTTCGATCACATGCCGGAGCTGCACTGGAAGTACGGCTACCCCATGGTGCTCACCGCCATCATCGGCATCTGTCTCGCGATTCACCGCACCCTCAAGCGCAACGGCTGGCTGTAGATAGGCTGCACGCATGACAGAGAAGCTGCTCGGCCAGGCGCTCGTCGAGGAGGCCACCAAGAAGTCCGGCCTCATCTGGGTGCGGGGCGAGGGTCCCGCTCGGGCCCTGTGGCACGTCTGGCACGAGGGCGCCGCACACCTGGTCGGCGACGGCCCGGGAGAGCAGCCGCTGCCGCAGCTGGTGGACGGCGGGACGGCCGAAGTCACCGTACGCAGCAAGGACAAGGGCGGCCGCCTGGTTGCCTGGACGGCGGCGGTGAGCGAGCTCGCGCCGCACTCCGAGGCGTGGGAGGCGGCCGTCGCCGAGCTCAAGGGCAAGCGCCTGAACGCGCCGGACGCCGAGCAGATGACGGAACGCTGGGCGCGCGAGTGCCGGGTGCTGCGCCTGGAGCCGAAGGACGTGATCACGGACTTCTCGGACGCGTCCCTGGCCGAGGTCCCGCTCGCGACACCCGCGACGACGCGTCGCCCGGCGCCTGCGTCTCTGCCGCGTCTGCTCCTGGGCCGCAAGAAGAAGCGCGGCTAGCCCCGCGCGAGGCCTTTGTCCTCCATCGCCGGACGGGCCGGATTTCCTGCCTAGTCGTCGCTGGTCTTCGGGAGCTGGCGCCCGTAGTCCACCGTCTCGTCCTTCGACGGGGCCGCCAGCTGGAAGTCCTTGTCCCAGTCGCCGAGCGTCAGCACACCCGCGCCGCCCGCCCGCATGAACTGGAGCGGGTACGGTTTGCCCTCCAGCGAGACGTCGAGCATGCCGCCCTCGCCCTCGCCGCCCGTGACCTTGATGGTGCGGATGCCGCCCACCTCCGTACGGTCGCCCTTACTGAGCTTGCCCTGCATCCCGAGCAGGCCGTCGAGCAGCACATCCATGTCCGTGAAGCCGCGGAACTGGTTGTACGCGGGATCCCCCTCGGGCACCTTCACATACTTGTCCCCCAGCTTGTCCGCCGCCGCCGCGTCGGTCTTGCTGGGACCCCCGTCCTGCTTCCCGTCCGCGCTGCTCCAGAAGCCCGCGTCGGCCTTCAGATAGAGCGCGTCGCCGATCCGCAGCAGTTCGAAGGTGTTGTCCTTCGAGGTGACGGACCCCGTGCCGCCGTCGTGCTTGAGCCGCATGTTCAGCCGGTACGTACCGCCCTTGCTGACCAGCTTGCCGGAGAGCCGTACCGAGGCCGCCGCGTCCGCCGTCGCGCGCGCCTTCGCTTCGATCTCGGTGGCGGAGAGTCTGCCGACCCCGTTGGTCCCCGCATCCGGATCCTCGCCGCTTCCGCAGGCCGTCAGCGCCACGGTCAGCCCGGCGCAGAGCGCCACGGGGAACATGGCCCGGCGGGCCGGGGAAACCGGGGGGAGGGGAGTCACAAGCGCACTGCCTCTCATCTGCGAGTCGTGGGTGGCAAGACGGCAGCGTACCTGTGCGGAGGGCGCCACTCCGCAGAGAGCCATACGGACGCCAGCCGGGGCAACGCGGAACGGTACGGGCTAGCCTGAACCCGTCAAATAGCGGCGGTTCATGGCAAAGAGGAGGCGGGGAGCATGGCTGGAGGCGTCCCCCGTGTCTTTGTCTCGCACCTCGTCGGCGTGCCTGTCTTCGACCCCAACGGCGACCAGGTGGGACGCGTACGCGACCTGGTCGCGATGCTGCGCGTCGGCCGTCGCCCGCCCCGCCTGCTGGGCCTGGTCGTCGAGGTGCTCAGCCGCCGCCGGATCTTCCTCCCCATGACCCGGGTGACCGGCGTCGAGTCGGGTCAGGTCATCACCACCGGCGTGCTCAACATGCGCCGCTTCGAGCAGCGCCCGACCGAGCGTCTGGTACTGGGCGAACTGCTCGACCGGCGCGTGGAGCTGGTGGAGAGCCGCGAGGTGGTCACCGTCCTCGACATCTCGATCCAGCAGCTGCCGGCCCGCCGCGACTGGGAGATCGACAAGGTCTATGTACGCAAGGGCAAGGGCGGAGCGCTGCGCCGCAAGGGCGAGGCGCTGACCGTCGAGTGGTCGGCGGTCACCGGCTTCTCGCTGGAGGAGCACGGCCAGGGCGCCGAGAGCCTGCTGGCGACCTTCGAGCAGCTGCGTCCCGCCGACCTGGCGAACGTACTGCACCACCTCTCGCCGAAGCGGCGGGCCGAAGTGGCCGCCGCCCTCGACGACGACCGGCTCGCGGATGTGCTGGAGGAGCTGCCGGACGACGACCAGGTGGAGATCCTCGGCAAGCTCAAGGAGGAGCGCGCGGCGGACGTCCTGGAGGCGATGGACCCGGACGACGCGGCCGACCTGCTCTCCGAGCTGCCGGAGGAGGACAAGGAGCGTCTCCTGGCCCTGATGCGGCCGGACGACGCCGCGGACGTACGGCGGCTGCTGTCGTACGAGGAGCGGACGGCGGGCGGCCTGATGACCACCGAGCCGATCGTGCTGCGGCCGGACGCGACGGTCGCGGACGCGCTGGCGCGCGTACGCCAGCAGGACCTGTCCCCCGCGCTTGCCGCGCAGGTGTATGTGTGCCGGCCGCCGGACGAGACGCCGACCGGCAAGTACCTGGGCACGGTGCACTTCCAGCGGCTGCTGCGGGACCCGCCGTTCACCCTGGTCAGCTCGATCGTGGACAGCGATCTGCCGCCGCTCGCACCGAACACCCCGCTGTCCGCGGTCACCAGCCATCTCGCGGCGTACAACATGGTGGCGGCGCCGGTCGTCGACGAGAGCGGTTCGCTGCTGGGAGCGGTGACCGTCGACGACGTACTGGACCATCTGCTGCCGGACGACTGGCGCGAGACGGACTTCGAGGAGTCCGCCCATGGGTAGCGGCAGCGAGCACGGCCCGGCAGAGCGCGAAGGGCAGAAGGAGCGACTGCCGTCCGGGGCGAGTGCCGCACCCCGCCAGCGGGTCCGGCTCGATCTGCCGCGCGCGCAGCGGCGCAGTCTGCTGCCGGAGTACGACCCCGAGGCCTTCGGCCGCTTCTCGGAGCGGATCGCCCGCTTCCTGGGGACCGGGCGGTTCCTTGTCTGGATGACGCTGACCGTCCTCCTGTGGGTCGTCTGGAACGTCACCGCGCCCCAGGATCTGCGCTTCGACCAGTACCCGTTCATCTTTCTGACGCTGATGCTGTCGCTGCAGGCCTCGTACGCGGCCCCGCTGATCCTGCTGGCGCAGAACCGGCAGGACGACCGCGACCGGGTCACGCACGAGCAGGACCGCAAGCAGAACGAGCGCTCCATCGCGGACACCGAGTATCTGACCCGGGAAATCGCGGCGCTGCGGATGGGGCTCGGCGAGGTCGCCACCCGGGACTGGATCCGCTCCGAGTTCGAGGATCTGATCAAGGATCTGGACGAGCGGCGTCTATTCCCGCAGGGGCCGCCGCACGGAAGTGATGAAGGCGACCGCTGACAGGGCTTTCCCGGGGCGGGAGTGGGCGCCGTACCATCGACCGTATGGTTACGGAAGACGCGGTGCTTGAAGCACTGGCGACGGTGAACGACCCCGAGATCAACCGACCGATCACCGAACTCGGCATGGTCAAATCTGTCGGGATCGGGGCGGACGGTGCGGTCGCCGTCACGGTGTATCTCACCGTCTCCGGCTGTCCGATGCGCGAGACGATCACAAAGAACGTGACCGACGCGGTCGCGCGCGTCGAGGGCGTCGCACACGTCGACGTCACGCTGGACGTGATGGGCGACGAGCAGCGGAAGGAGCTCGCGAGTTCGCTGCGCGGCGGGACCGCCGAGCGGGAGGTGCCCTTCGCGAAGCCCGGCTCGCTGACCCGGGTGTATGCGGTGGCCTCCGGCAAGGGCGGCGTCGGCAAGTCCTCCGTCACCGTGAACCTTGCGGCGGCGATGGCGGCCGACGGGCTGAAGGTCGGCGTCGTCGACGCGGACATCTACGGGCACAGCGTGCCGCGCATGCTGGGTGCCGACGGCCGTCCCACCCAGGTCGAGAACATGATCATGCCGCCCTCGGCGCACGGCGTGAAGGTCATCTCGATCGGGATGTTCACCCCGGGCAACGCGCCGGTGGTGTGGCGCGGGCCGATGCTGCACCGCGCGCTGCAGCAGTTCCTCGCGGATGTGTACTGGGGCGACCTGGACGTACTCCTGCTCGACCTGCCCCCGGGCACCGGCGACATCGCGATCTCGGTGGCGCAGCTGGTGCCGAACGCCGAGATCCTCGTGGTGACCACCCCGCAGCAGGCCGCCGCCGAGGTCGCCGAGCGGGCCGGCTCGATCGCCGTACAGACCCACCAGAAGATCGTCGGCGTCGTCGAGAACATGTCGGGTCTGCCGTGTCCGCACTGCGACGAGATGGTCGATGTCTTCGGCAGCGGCGGCGGTCAGCGGGTCGCCGAGGGGCTGACGAAGACGACCGGCGCGAATGTGCCGGTGCTCGGCTCCATCCCGATCGACGTACGGCTGCGCGAGGGCGGCGACGAGGGCAAGCCCGTCGTACTGACCGACCCGGACTCCCCCGCGGGAGCCGCGCTGCGCACGATCGCGGGCAAACTGGGCGGCCGCGCCCGCGGCCTCTCGGGCATGTCCCTGGGCATCACCCCGCGCAACAAGTTCTGACCGGGGAGGTTGTGGGCATCCGTTCCGCCGGGCGGAACGGGTCCCGCCCGCGCACCATGTGGACGTACGGGAAGGGGCGCCGCTCACCT
Source organism: Streptomyces sp. NBC_01142 (assembly GCF_026341125.1). Taxonomy (NCBI): domain Bacteria; kingdom Bacillati; phylum Actinomycetota; class Actinomycetes; order Kitasatosporales; family Streptomycetaceae; genus Streptomyces; species Streptomyces sp. NBC_01142. The sequence continues at coordinate 966,382 of NZ_JAPEOR010000001.1, read as the reverse complement.
CGAGCGGCGCCCCTTCCCGTCTGCCCGCCGTCCTAGGCGGCGTACGCGGTGATGTTCTGGACCGCCGAGAAGGCCAGCCCGTAGGCGCTCATCCCACGCCCGTACGCGCCGATGTGCACCCCGCCCCGGGTCGGTCCCGCCAGCACCCAGCCGAACTCCGACTCGCGGTAGTGGAAGGGCGTCGGCGCCCCGTCGACCGGCAGCGAGAGCGTCGACCAGGCCGGGCCGGCCAGATCGTCGGCCAGCTCGAAAGCGGTCTCGGTCTGCTGGTCCAGCCAGTCGTCACGCAGCGAGTGGTCCAGCTGGGCCGGCCAGGTGTGGGCCAGCAGCCCCGAGCCGGCCAGCCATGCGGCGGAGGAGACCGTGGTGGCATCGAGCACTCCGGTGCCGTCGCCGCTGTGTCTGACAGGACTCGCCGCCACGGTCACGACGATCGCGAAGCGTTCCTTGTCCGCGCCGCCGCCCGCGTCCGACCGTATCGACGGCTCGTCGCCGTGGCCGGTCGCGCCATGCTGGACCGTGCCGTCCGCCGCGGTCCCGACCTGCATCAGCCAGCGCGGGCCGGTGAAGGCCTCGTCCAGTCCGTACCAGGGGAAGGTCGCCTGCAGATATCCGTCGACCGTACGCCGGGCTGCTGTCCCCCCCTGCGCCGTGAGCGGGCTCTCCCCGCCGGGGGCAGGGGAAGTGCTGGCCGTACTGTGCGCCGCCACCCGACTCGTCGTCTCCATCTACCGGCCACCTCCTTCGTCTCCGAGGCCCGGAGCGGACCCGCCCCCCTCGGGCGTCCTCGCGTCCGGACAGATGGAGAATAGCCACCCTGTCCCGGCTCGGAGGGATTGACGGTACTCAGGTGGCGTCTGCGTCGAAGGGCGGGCGCTCGTCCTGATCGAGCTTTTCGCGCTTCTTGAGCAGGTCGGGGGTTCCGGAGGAGCCGTTCACGGCAGCGGGGACCGCGGTGCTGGATTCCTTCGCCGGCTCGGTGCCGTTCACGGCATCGGTGACCTCGCTGATCTCTTTCTTGAGGTCGAAGCTGCTGCGGAGGTCCTTGAGATCCTTGAGGTCCTCGTTCTCGTTCAACTGCTTGCGGATGAACGCCTTGGGGTTGAGGTCCTCGAACTCGAAGTCCTTGAACTCCGGCCCCAGTTCGGTGCGGATGTCGTGCTTCGCACTCTCGGAGAACTCGCGGATCTTCCGGATGAAGCGGGTGGCATCCTGGATGACCTTCGGCAGCTTGTCGGGGCCGAAAATGAGCACGGCGAGAACCACGAGCGCCACCAGCTCCAGTGCGCCTATGTCATTGAACACCCTGCTGCTCCTCGTGTTCTCTGCTGCCCGCAGGTCGGATGGGGTCCGGGCCCGATCCACGGTACCCGCCGCAACTGTCCGCGCGGTACCTGCCCGGGACCGGTCGAAGGACCCGGTTGGCGGCAGTTCCTCCCACGGTCATGTGCTGTCCGCGGATCCGAGCGTCAGCGTCATCGTCCGTTCATTGCCGCCGCGGACCAGGGTGAGCTCCAGCCGGTCACCCGGCCGGTGGGCGCGGATCTTGACGATCAGCTCCTCACCGCTGTGCACCCGCTGGCCGTCGATCTTGGTGATGAC